>JABFVM010000374.1 GCA_013362785.1 Streptomyces sp.
CGCGGCGGCCGAGCGCCCCGGCGCGGCCCGGCTCTGGCTGCCGCCGCACGACGCGGGCGACCGGGGGGTGTCCTCCCTGGTCCGCCGGAACATCCACGCCAAGGCGCTGCCGGTCAGTTGTGTCACCCTCGACGAACTGGGCCTCAAGAACGTCGACTTCATCAAGGTCGACGTGGACGGCAGCGAGCTGGCGGTGCTGCGCGGCGCGACCGGCATCCTGGCCCGGGACCGGCCCGCCCTGTTCATCGAGCTGGAGTCCCGCATCCAGCCGATCGGCCCGGTGGTGACCTATCTGTCCCTGCTCGGCTACGACGGCTGGGTGCTGCCCGGCCGTGACTGGGTCCCATTGGCCTCCTTCCCCCTCGAAGCCCACCAGGCCGAGGCCTGCCATGTCGTCACGCAGGGCCTGCTCCGCCGTGTGCTGCCGTTCCGCGGCCCGCGGTACGTCAATTCGGTCCTCTTTCTCCCCGACGGCCGCCGCCCGATCGGCGACGATGGAGCGCATGCCCTCCGCGAAGCCCCCCGCTAGCCCTTTCACGGCCCTCCACTTCCAGCTGGTGCTGCTGCGCCGCATGGCCGACCACAATCCGGACCTGGTGGAGAACGCCCGCCGGGAACTCGGCGTCTCCCTCGCCGAGATGCGCGAGGCGAACAAACGCTGGCAGGCGATGGTCCGCTCACCCCGGTCCCGCACGGCCGCCGCCCGCTACCGCTCGGTCCTCGGCCCACCGGAGTCGACCATCCCCCGCAAGGTCGGCGACCTGTCCTGCGAGGCCCGGCTCTGGCCCCTCCCCCTCTGGCCCGACCTCCGCTTCGAGGTACTCCTCGCCCCGAACGGCACGGTCTGGAACGAATGGCTGATCCGCGCGCCGGGTGCGAAGGGCCCGACCCTCCGCACCCTCTCCGACCTCACCCCCTGGTCCTGCACGGTCGACGAAGCCGCCCAAGCCTTCGCCCCCGCCCGGCCACTGGAGGGGACGGCTCCTACTCGGTGGGGGCTGGCGTTCGTGGCGCCGGACGCGGAGGGGGTGGGGCGGGAGGTGGTGGCGGAGTTCACTTGGGGGTTGTTGCAGCGGGTGGAGGTCCGTACGCCGTGACGCGCGACGCCGCCTACTGACGCGGGACACCGCCTATTGCCACGGGACGCCCCTACTAACGCGGGACACCGCTACTGGGCGCCGGCGGCCGCCAGGATCGCCTGCACCACCCGCGGCACCGACCCACCGTGCAGCGACAGGAAAAGGTTCGGCTCCACCAGCTCCAGCTCCATCACCCGCGGCTCCCCGTCCTCCCCGTCGACGAGGTCCACGCGCGCGTACAGCAGCCCCTCGGCCTCCGGTACGGCGGCCAGGGCGCGCTCGGCGACGGACAGCTCGGCCGGGGTCGGGGTCCAGGGCTCCAGGCCCGGGTGGGCGATCTTGCGCTCGTCGTAGGGGGTGCCCGGGGTGAGGACGGCGCCCTTGCGGCTGGCGTGCAGGAGGCTGCCGCCGTAGAACTGCAGCGCGCGTTCCCCGTTGACGTCGATGCTCTTGATGTAGGGCTGCACCATCGCCGTGAAGCCCTCCGCGTGCATGCGCGCGAGCTGTCGTACGGCCGTGTCGTGCTCGTCGGGCGTGTAGCGGGCGGCGAAACGGGCGCCCGCGCCGGAGGTGGGCTTGACGACGTACTCGTGGTCGACGGGGAGGCCGTCGGCACCGTCGCCGGGGGCTATGTACCGGGTGGGCACGACGGGCACCCCGGCCTCCGCGAGATCGCCGAGGTACCGCTTGTCGGCGTTCCACCGCACCACACCGACCGGGTTCGCGAGCCGGGTCACCTTCGCGCACCGCTCCGCCCAGGCCAGGAACTCCGTCGCACGCCAGCTGTAGTCCCAGGTGGAGCGCAGCACGGCGAGGTCGTGGCCGCCCCAGTCCACCGCGTCGTCGTCCCAGTACACGGCCTCCGCCTCGGCCCCGGCCGCCCGCAGCGCCGCCACCAGCACGGGGAGGTCGCGGTCGACGCTGATCTCGGGGCCGGGGCGGCAGGTGACGAGGGCTATGCGGGGCACGGGGGCTCCTCCGAGTGGGGCGTGTGAGCGCTTCGCAGGCTAACAAGCGGCGCCGGAGCCAGGACAGGCCGCTTGACCTTCACCTTTGGTGAAGCCACAGCATCGGTGACAGGAACCGGCGAGGTACGGGGGCGCACATGGGGAGCGGGCACATGGCGGGCGGGCACATGCTTACGATCGGCGCCTTCGCCAAGGCCTGTCGGCTGTCGCCGAAGGCCCTGCGGCTCTACGACGAGCTGGATCTGCTGCGTCCGGACCGCGTCGACCCCGACACCGGGTACCGCTACTACGCACCGGCCCAGCTGGAGGCGGCCCGCCTGGTGGCGTGGCTGCGCCGGCTGGGCATGCCGCTGGCCCGGATCCGCGAGGTGTGCGCGCTGGAGCCGCAGGCGGCGGCCCACGCGGTCCGCGCGTACTGGACGCGGGTCGAGGCCGAGACGGCCGTACGGCGTGACCTGGCCGAGTTCCTGATCGACCACCTGACGACACCGTCGAGAAAGGACACCACCATGCTGGAACTTCGCTACTCCGCCCACTCGGACCGGGGCCGGGTCCGCCCCGCCAACCAGGACACCGCCTACGCCGGCTCCCGACTGCTCGCGGTGGCCGACGGCTACGGTCCGGCGGGCGGACCCGCGAGCGGCGCGGCGGTGGAGGCGCTGCGCTTCCTGGACACGGACGAGCTTCCGGCGGGCAATGTGCTGAACCTGCTGGAGGACGCGGTGCGGGGCGCGACGGAGGCGGTCCGCGATGCGGCGGGCGGGGCGGGCGGCACAGGCGAGGTCGATGATGACGCCGGGACCACTCTGACCGCCCTGCTCTGGACCGGGTCCCGGCTGGCCCTGGTCCACATCGGAGACTCCCGTGCCTATCTGCTGCGCGACGGCGCCCTGTTCCGCATCACCGACGACCACACGGTGGTCCAGTCGATGATCGACGAGGGCCGCCTGACCCCGGAAGAGGCCACGACCCACCCCCAGCGCATGCTGCTCCTGAAGTCCCTCTCCCCGGCCACGCCGGCGGCCCCGGACCTCCGTCTCCAGGACCCCGAGCCCGGCGACCGCTACCTCCTCTGCTCCGACGGCCTGTCCCGCGTCGTCCCCGACGCCCGCATCCGCCACCTCCTCACCTCGGCCCCGGCCCCCGACACCGCCGTCCACACCCTGATCTCCGCGGCGAACGAGGCCGGTGGGCCGGACAACGTCAGCTGTGTGGTGGCGGACGTGGTGGAGACGGCGGCCTGACATCGGGCACGTTTCCTGCGCGAGGGGCGGGGATCTTGGTCATCGCAGGTTCTCGTCGGCGCGGGCGCTCCAGACCGCCAGTGCGGCGGCGAGGGCGCACGCGCCGCCGAGCCAGAGAACGGCCTGGAGGTCGAGTCCGTCGACGATGATGCCGCCGGTCAGCGCCCCGAGGCCGATCGACAGGTTGAACACTGCCACCCACAGAGCGGAAGCGGCTTCCACCGCTTGTGGTGCCGTCTTGATCATCCAGGTCTGCAGACTCACGGATACTCCGCCGAAGGCCAGACCCCAGGCGATCAGCAGTACGGCTCCGCCGACCGGTCCCCGCCCCAGCAGCAGATAGAGCGGCATCGCGGCCGCCAGGGCCACGGAGACGGCCAGTACGGTCCGGTGCGGCCTGCGTGCCAATGCCGCGCCGGCGACGAAGTTGCCGACCATGCCCGCCAGGCCGAACCCGAACAGCAGCGGGCCGACGAGTCGTTCGTCGATCCCCGACAGCTGCTGAAGTGCCGGGCTCACGAAGGTGTAGGCCGAGAAGTGGCCGGTCACGATGAGGAAGGTCGCGAGAATGCCGATGCGTACGCCCGGGTTGCGGAACTGTTCGGCCAGCAGACGGGGCCGGACGGGCCGGGTGGCGGCCAACGGCGGCAGCACGGCCAGCAGAGCGAGCAGCACGACGAGGGCCAGGGCGCTCAGCGTCGCGAAGGCGATGCGCCAGCCGGTGAACTCGCCGACCAGGGTGCCGAGCGGGACGCCGAACACGTTCGCGGCGCCGACGCCACCGAAGATGATCGCGGTGGCTCGTGGCACGTGAGCCGTGGGCACGAGCCGGACGGCCAGGCCGCCGGCGACGGCCCAGAAGCCGCCGATCGCCACCCCGACCAGCGCCCGCGAGGACACGAGGACGGCGAAATTCGATGCCAGGGCCGAGGCCACGTTGGCCAGGGTCATCAGCCCCAGCAGCCCCAGCAGCAGGAGCCTCCGGTCCAATGCGCCGACGAGTATCGGAACCAGCGGTGCGGAGACCGCGGCGACCAGGCTGGGCACCGTCACCATCAGTCCGGCTGTCCCTTCGGAGACCGACAGCGTCGATCCCACACCGGTCAGCAGGCCGATCGGCAGTTGTTCGGCGGTCACCAGCAGGAATGTCCCCAGGGCCACCGCGGTGACCGCCGGCCAGTGACTCCTTTGCGGTTCCTGTTGGCCGGCTCCCCGGGCGGCGGTCTCTTCTGCGGTCGTCACCGATGCCTCCTTCACTCATTCGGGAGCGATCGCTCCCATACGCGACCGGACCCTAATACGGGAGCGACCGCTCCACAACTTGGTAGAGTGAGGGCATGGCACGCCCCCGACAGTTCGACGAGCAGGACGCGGTCGACAGAGCGACCGATCTGTTCTGGCGACTTGGTTACAACGCGACCTCGGTGCGAGACCTGGGCGACGAACTCAAACTCACGCCCAGCAGCCTGTACCGGACGTTCACCGACAAGCACACGCTCTTCCTGCGCGCGCTCGATCACTACCGGGCCACCGAGTCCGCCCAGGCCGAGCAGCAATTGGACGCCGACGGCCGTCCGATCCGGCAGGTGCTGCGGGACTGGATGCTGTGGCTGGTCACCTGCCCGACCGACGGCGGCGAGCCTGGCCGAGGCTGCTTCGTGGTCAACACGGCCACCGAACTCGGCACCTCCGACACCCAGGTCAGCCGACGGACCGAGGCCGCCTTCGAGGTCACCCGACAGGCACTGCGATCACTGCTGCGCACGGGCCGCGACCGCGGCGAACTGCCCCTGGACCTCGACATCGACGCCACCGTGGAAATGCTGTTCACCACGGTGCTCGGGCTGCGCGTACGAGAACGCGCCGGCCATGCCCCGGCGTCGCTGGCCACCGCGATCGACGCCGCGATCCTCATCCTCGGGCCCGGGCCCGCGCGGCCTTCCTGACCGCACAATGGGTCCCGTGGGACATGTTCCGATCGCGCGTCATCTGCTCCGCGCCAGGGATCTCGCGGACGCCCGCTACGGCGAGGCGCTCACCGTGGCCGACATGGCGGCGGCCGCCGCGCTGTCCCCGGCCCACTTCAGCCGCAGCTTCAAGGCGGCGTTCGGTGAGTCGCCGCACCAGTACCTGCTGACCCGCCGCCTGGAGCGGGCCGCCGCGCTGCTGCTCGCGACCGACTGGACGGTGGCCGAGGTCGGTGTCGCCGTCGGTGCGCGGAGTATCGGGTCCTTCACTACGAGTTTCCGCAGGATGTACGGGACGACCCCGCAGGCGTACCGGGACGCGCACCCGCCCGCCGCACGGCATGTGCGCATCCCCCGGTGTGTGGCGATGGCCTACGGACGCCCGCGGAACCGCACGTTTCGAGAAGACACGGGATTGCCGACTGCCTAGCGTCGACTCCAAGTAACCGATCCAGGTAACTGGTCCAGGTAACCGATCCAGGTCACTGGTCCAGGTGTCCGACGAGGAGCGGCCATGACGACGATCAAGATTGCCAATGCCCAGTTCTGGGTCCACGACCAGGACGCGGCGCTCGACTTCTACACCAGGAAGCTCGGCTGGGAGGTCCGGGCGGACGTGACGATGGAGGCGTGGAGCTTCAGGTGGCTGTGTGTCGCCCCGCCCGGCGGGGACGGTCCGGCGCTGGTGCTGATGCCTGTGCCGGGGCCGCCGATGCTGGACGGGGAGAGCAGTTCCCAGCTGTCGGACCTGGTGGCCAAGGGGGCGGGCGGCACGCTGTTCCTGGAGACCGACGACTGCAAGGCCGCGTATGACGAACTGTCCGCCCGTGGCGTCGAGTTCAACGATCCGCCCACCGTGCAGCCGTACGGGATCGACACGTCGTTCCGGGACCCGTCGGGCAACAACATCCGGCTCACCCAGGTGATGGAGTTCGATCCGGAACGGGGTTGAACCGGCGACGCCAGGTCACCCTCACCCTGACGCCGCCGCCCTGAGCCGGGGCCGGGGCAGCGGCGTATCGAGGTCCCGGCCGACTCACCGCACCGCGGTCTCAGCCTCCCGCTGCGGCACCGGCACCGGCAGTGGACCTGGCTCCGGATAGAAGTCCCGCGGCCGACCCTTCTTGTCCCGCAGCCCCACCAGCAGGCTGCCCGGATACTCCACCGCCCAGTAGCTCACCGCGGCGACCAGCACCCCGGCCGCGACGACGAGCAGCACCGCCAGCGGGAAGCCTGCCTGGGAGCGGGGCAGGGCGCCGGAGTCGTACAGGGCCAGCATCAGGGGTTCGTGCCAGATGTAGAGGCTGTAGCTGACCAGGCCCACGCCCGTCAGCCAGCCCGAGCGCAGCAGGGCGTGCCAGCGGGGGCGGGCGGTCGTGCGGACGTGGAGGGTGGCGTAGAGCAGGGCGAACCAGAGGAGCGCGGCCAGCGGGTGGTAGTAGGTGTGCCAGGTGTTCTCCGGGTCGGAGTGGTACGACAGGGCGTACAGGCCGACCGCCGAGGCCAGCGCCAGTGCCGTCGCCGTACGGGCGCCGATCCGGCCCCGCTCGCCCAGTGCCACCAGCAGTACCGCCAGGGCCATCCCGGCCGCGAAGCCGCCCAGGCGGGCCTGTGGGCCGAAGTAGACGGGCCAGTTGGTGTGGGGGACGCCGAGGGCGTGGTGGGCCACGGCGATCCAGGCGACCGGCGCCAGGTAGAGCGCCGCGCAGCCCGACGCGCACAGCAGCACGCGGGCTCGGCGGGTGCTCAGGCGCCGGCAGACGCGGATCGCCGCCGGGCCGACGGCGATCAGGGTGAGGTAGAACGCGATCTCCAGCGACAGCGACCAGGTGGGGCCCAGCGTGTAGAAGATCCGCTGCTGGTCGAAGACGTGCGTGAACGTGAGGTGTTCCAGCAGGTCGCGCCAGTCACCGGGCAGGGACGGGTTGCGCAGGGCCCAGACCAGCAGGACCGCCAGGACGTAGAGCGGGAGGATCCGCGCCGCCCGGCGGAAGAGGAAGTCCCGGCGCGGGCGGGTCCGGTCGTCGCCGTCGATCGCGGCCCGGGCGTAGGAGAGCGTCAGCAGGTACGCCGACATGACGAAGAACAGGTCGATGACCTCCAGGGAGATCAGTGCCCCGAGGTAGGGGTTGTCGAGCGGCGGGTGGGCGCCCTGCGCGTCGTACACGTAGTACTGCTGCCAGACGTGGAAGACGACCGTGCTGAGGGCGGCCAGGCCCCGGTAGCCCTGGAGTTCGAGGCGGCGGGTGCTGCTCACTCCTGCCCCACCGCCTTCGCCGCCGCCGTGCGGGGCGTGACCCGCCAACGGCGGTCTCCCAGCAGCTCCTTGAGGTGTGACTGGCGGGCCACGATGTTCTTGAAGTGGGTGTAGAAGACGGTCGAGATCAGCGCGTGCAGCCAGAACCAGCCGCGCCTGCGCCGCAGTTCGGGCACGGCGAGGCGGCCCGCGAACCCCGTCTGCAGCAGGCCCGCCGAGAGGGTGAAGGCGAAGGCGGCCAGGCAGGCCGGGGTGGCCCAGTTGATCTGGTCCGCGCCGCCTGCCCGCAGGGCCGAGTGGAGGAGGATCGGGAGGATCTGGAGGGAGAGCCACGGCTGGACCTCACGCCAGCCCAACAGGACCACCAATCCGGCCTTTTGGCGGGGCGTGAAGGACGGGTTGTGGAGGGCCTGCCGGAGGTGGCGCAGGGAGACCTGGAGCCAGCCCTGGGCCCAGCGTGAGCGCTGGTTCCACAGCGGCTTGAGGCGGGTGGGCGCCAGCTCGCGTGAGATCAGGGTCCGGTCGGTGGCGATACGGGCGCCCTCCGTCAACGCGCGTAGCGTCGAGTCGATGTCCTCCGTCAGCATCGAGCCGTGCATCCGGGTACGGGCCAGCAGGTCGGTGCGCCAGAAGCCGTTGGAGCCGCCGAAGATGCCGAAGCCGTACAGGCGGGTGCGGCCCGGGTGGCTGACGGCGTAGATCGCCTCGAACTCGGCGGCCACCTGCCGGGCCACCCAGGAGCTGTCGCCGTTGCGGATCACGCAGTGGCCCTGGACGACGTCGTAACCGTTGGACAGCCAGTCCCAGGCGTGCCGGAAGGCGTCCGGAGCCGGGTGGTGGTCGGCGTCGAAGATGCCGACGAACTCGCCGCGCACCCGGCTGACGGCGGCGTTGACGTTCTGCGCCTTGGAGGTGCTGCCGGCCACCGGGAGCAGCACCAACCGCGGGTCGCGCAGGGCGATTTCGCGCAGTGTGTCCTCGACCGGCAGCGCGTGGGGCGTGTTGTAGGCGAGGACGATCTCCAGGTCGCCGGGGTAGTCCAGGCGCAGGAAGGACTCGACGGTGTCGACGATCGTCGCGGCCTCGTTCGGCAGGTAGGCGGCGATGACGGCGCTCGCGGGCGGGTACGGCTGCGCGGGCGCCGTGGGCCGGGCGGGCGCGTCGAGCGAGAAGAGGCATTCGAGGAGGATCAGGGAGGCGGAGAGGACCAGCCCCGCCACCACCACCCAGTAGACCGACGAGGCGACGTCCCAGCCGAGCACCGCGTACGCCTGCTCGTACAGCGCGAACGGCACGCCCACGCCGATGAGCAGCGCGAGCAGGGGCGAGAGGGCCAGCAGGAGGGGGCGTACGACCTGGCGGGGGCGGCGGCGCGGGGTGGTGGCCCGCATCCACGGCTCGTAGCGGACGGGGCGCAGGTCGCGGTGGCGCAGGGCCTCGGCCACGGCGTCGCCCGCCCGGTCGACGGCACGGTCGTCGGCGTCGGTGAGGGGGAGCCAGCCGACGGCCGGGGTCAGCCGTACGTTCTCGTCGGCGACCACGAACCGGGTGCCGGCCACGGTGGTGGCGAACTCCTGGAGCGCACGGCGAGCGCCCTCCTCGTCCACGCCGGGCATGAGGACGAGCAGTCGCCCCTCCTCGTCCCGGCCGAGCCGGTTGCTGCCGTTGCCGAGCCGCTCGGCGACTCCGGCGAGGCGTTCGGCGACCTCGCGGCGCACCCGCGCCCCGAACCGTTCCACCAGCGCGTCCGCCTCGGCCACGCCGACCACCGCGAGGACACCTGCGCGGCGTCCGGGACGGCTTCCGGGGCGGCGCAGTTCGCGGTCGAGCTCGGCGCGGAAGTGGGGTGCGGAGTACAGGCCGGTGAGCGGGTCGAGGGCCAGCCGGTCGACGGGGACCGGGACGCGGTGCAGCTTGGCGGCGATCCGGGCCGACAGCTCGACGGGTTCGGCGGCCTCGGACAGACAGTCGTCGGCGCCGCCGCGCAACAGGCTGGCGATGCCGGCGGGTTCACGGTCCGCGGTGACCATGAGGAGAGGCAGGACCTGGCCCTGGGGTGCGGTGCGTATCTCCTGTACGACGGCCAGGGCCTGTTCGACGCCGCCGTGGCCGTCCAGGGCGACGATCGCGTCGGGCGGGGTGTGCTCGACGCTGCGGCCCACCTCGCCCGGGGCGGCGTGCGTGACCGTGTAGCCCGTGGATTCGAGGGTGCGGGTGAGCCGTTCGCGTCGGGGGCCGGGGGTGCCGACCGCGAGGACACGGCCTTGTGCCGACCCGTCGGTCGGCGGGCAGGCCGGACTGTTCCGGGGCGCGGGTGCGCGCCTCAGTTCGGTGTGCATGTATGAGGGTCCAATCCTGTTCGGATGTGGGGGGAGGACCTTTTGTCGTTACGTAGCCTCACCGAGCGTAGTGACGCGACACCCGCGGCGGTGTAACACCTTGATTGCCTTTGCGTGCCCATGCCAAGGAGGTAGAGGGAATCGCGTGACCGAGTGTGAGAGCAACGGGCGATGTGGAACCGGTGACGGACATTCTCCGTCCGGCACGACCGACCCGACGGTTCCTAGTGGTGCCAGGCCCGCCCGCCCGTGTTGTGGATGAACCGCTGCAGCACCTTGAGGGTGGTCAGGTACTCCTCGTCGGAGATGCCCGTGTGTCGTTCCGCCCAGAGTTCGTCCTGGAGGGCCGCGGCCTTCTCGTAGAACGCCCTGCCCTCGGCCGTGATGCCCAGGCGTCCCTCGGCGTCCTCGGTGATCCAGCCCTGGACGATGGTCGTGTCGATCTCCGACTCCATGGATTGCGGGCCGGTGTCGAGGTAGTTCCGCAGGAGGCGGGACACCTCGTCGCGGGTCCTGACGGTGTCGGCACGGGCGACCTGCGCGAGGACCCACCACTGCGGCTGGGTGGTGCCGATCCCGGCGAGCGCGCCCCGGGTGCGGTCGATGACGGCCTTGTAGGCCGCCCAACTCCAGTAGCCGATGGGCTGCTTGATCAGGTCGGAATCACTGTGCGAGTACGAGTACGCCATGGCCGCCGGGCCCCTCCGTCGGTTCGGTCTCTGTTGAGCTGGTTCGACGCGACCGACCGTAGAAACTCAACCCGACTTGAGGTCAAGGCCGTTCGGTGTCGTCCGGCTCCCAGTCCAGCAACCGCACCTTCGCCACCGTACGGACATGGCGCCGCATGGCCGCCGCCGCCTGCGCCGGGCGCTGGTCGGTGATCGCGTCGAGGATGGCCTGGTGCTGGGCGAGGGAGCGGGCCGGGCGGTGGGGCTGGCGGAGGGATTCGGTGCGGCTCTCGGCGATCTGGCCGGCGATGGAGCGCATGAACTCGGCCAGGATGCTGCTGTGCGCGGCGGCGGTGACGGCGGCGTGGAAGAGCCGGTCGCCCTCCACTCCGTGGCGGTTGTCCTCGATCTCCTTCGCCATGTGCGCGAGAGCCGACCGCATCGCCGCGAGGTCCTCCTCCGTACGGCGCTCGGCGGCCAGTTCGGCGAGTTTCGTCTCCAGGGCCTCGCGGGCCTCCAGGACGTCCGGCAGCCGTCGGCGGCGCTCGACCATGCGCTCCACCGGCTCCACGTCGAGGCTGTCCCGCACGAGATACGTACCGCCCCCGTGCCGCACCTCCACCAGGCCCTGCACCTCCAGGACCACGATGGCCTGCTTCACGGAGGCCCGGCTCACCCCCAGCCGCTGGGCCAGGTCGCGCTCGGTCGGGAGCCGGTCCCCGGCGCCGAGGCCGCCCTCGGCGACGTACGAACGCAGCCGGTCGAGCACCTGCTCGTAGAGGCGCTGCTTGGTCATGGGGCGCAGGGCATCGGTCACGGGCTCCCCCTCTCGCCGGGAGCGTAACACCGGGCCGTCAGGTGGCAGAGTGGCTGAGCCAATTTCTGCGGGAACCCTTGACGCCGCCCTCCGCCGACCCCACGCTATCCAGCCAGCAGGACCGAATTGGCTCAGCCACTCGACCACTGCCGCCGTTCCCCAACCCCCAACCCCCGACCCCCGACCCCCAACAGCTCCGGGACCCAAAGACGGGAGCCCGTATGTCCCCCGAACTCATCTCGATCCTCGTCCTCGCCGTGGTGTTCGTCATCGCCACGACCCGCTCGATCAACATGGGCGCGCTGGCCTTCGCCGCCGCCTTCGCGGTCGGCACGCTCGTCGCCGACCTCGACGCGGACGGCATCTTCGCCGGCTTCCCCGGCGACCTGTTCGTCGTCCTCGTCGGCGTCACGTACCTCTTCGCGATCGCCCGCTCCAACGGCACCACCGACTGGCTGGTGCACGCCTCCGTCCGGCTCGTCCGGGGCCGGGTGGCGCTCATCCCCTGGGTGATGTTCGCCCTCACCGGCGCACTCACCGCGATCGGAGCGGTAAGTCCGGCCGCCGTGGCGATCGTCGCTCCGATCGCCCTGAGCTTCGCGGCGCGATATGGGATCAGTCCGCTGCTGATGGGCGCGATGGTGGTGCATGGCGCGCAGGGCGGCGGCTTCTCCCCGATCAGCATCTACGGCTCGATCGTCAACGGCATCGTCGAGCGGGAGAAACTCCCGGGCAACGAGGTCACGCTGTTCCTGGCCTCGCTGATCGTCAACCTCGTCATCGCGGCGGTGGTGTTCGTCGCGTGCGGAGGGCTCGGGCTATGGAGGCAGGGGTCGGTGACGGAGGTCGACAGAGGCCTGGAGGGCGCCGGAGGCGCCCTGAAGGGGCGCGGGGAACTGCGCGACCAGCCACAACGAACCGACACAGGGCCTACGACAGCCCCCGGCACCCACCCCTCCCCCACAACCACCACAACCGTCACCCGCGAAACGACCCCCACCCCCACCCCCACCACCCCTCTCCCCCTCACCCCACCCCGAATCGCAACCCTCCTCTCCCTCATCGCCCTCGTCATCGCCGTCCTCGTATTCGACCTGGACGCCGGCCTGACCGCGATCACCCTCGCCGTCGTCCTCAGCACCATCTGGCCGGACGACAGCCGCAAGGCAGTCGGCGAGATCGCCTGGCCGACCGTGCTGCTGATCTGCGGTGTGCTGACGTACGTCGGCGTACTGGACGAGATGGGCACCATCACCTGGGCCGGCGAGGGCGTCAGCGGCATCGGCGTACCGCTGCTGGCCGCCGTACTGCTCTGCTACATCGGCGCGATCGTCTCCGCGTTCGCCTCGTCCGTCGGCATCATGGGCGCGCTCATCCCACTCGCCGTGCCGTTCCTGGCGCAGGGCGAGATCGGGGCGGTCGGCATGGTGGCGGCGCTCGCGGTGTCGGCGACGGTCGTGGACGTGAGCCCCTTCTCGACGAACGGCGCGCTGGTGCTGGCCGCGGCACCGGACGTCGACCGTGAGCGTTTCTTCCGGCAGCTGATGATGTACGGAGGGATCGTTGTGGCGGTGGTACCCGCGGTGGTGTGGCTGGTGATGGTCGTGCCGGGCTGGGGGTAGGCCGGTGGACGAGAACACTCGGTGTCCGTTGAACAGTTAAGGAGTACGACGCGTGTCCTCTCTCTTCCCGGCCCTGACCGGCAGCCGGACGGCCGACCGGCCCGCCCTGCGGTTCGGCGACCGTTCCCTGACGTACGGCGAACTCGGCGCCGCCTCCGGCGCCCTCGCGGCGCGGATCGGCGGGGCGGGCAGAGTGGCCGTCTGGGCGACCCCGGCGCTGGAGACCGCCGTCGCGGTGGTCGCGGCGCTGGAGGCCGGGATCGCCGCCGTACCGCTCAACCCGAAGTCGGGGGAGAAGGAACTGGGGCACATCCTGACGGACAGCGCGCCGAGCCTGGTGCTGGCCGCACCCGGCGATGAACTTCCGCCTCCCCTAAGGGAGTTGGAGCGGTTGGACGTCGACGTACTGGCGACCGGCCCCCGCCCGGACGAGCAGGCCGACGACCAGGCAGCCGCCCAGACCAGCGACAACGACCCCGCCCTGGTCGTCTACACCTCCGGCACCACCGGCCCGCCCAAGGGCGCCGTCATCCCGCGCCGGGCGATCGCCGCCACCCTGGACGCGCTCGCCGACGCCTGGCAGTGGACCGGCGACGACGTCCTCGTCCACGGGCTGCCCCTGTTCCATGTGCACGGCCTGGTCCTGGGCATCCTGGGCCCGCTGCGCCGGGGCGGATCGGTCCGTCACCTCGGCCGCTTCGGCACGGAGGGTGTGACGCGCGAGTTGACCGGCGGCGCGACCATGCTGTTCGGCGTGCCGACGATGTACCACCGCATCGCCCAGGCGCTCCCCGAGGAGCCGGAGCTGGCGAAGGCGCTGGGCAGGGCCCGGCTGCTGGTGTCGGGTTCGGCCGCGCTCCCCGTGCACGACCACGAGCGGATCACGGCCGCGACCGGGCAGCGGGTCGTCGAGCGGTACGGCATGACGGAGACGCTGATGAACACCAGCGTCCGCGCGGACGGCGAACCGCGGGCCGGTACGGTCGGCGTGCCGCTGCCCGGCGTGGAGCTGCGGCTGGTGGAGGAGGACGGGGCGCCGATCACGTCGTACGACGGAGAGACGGTGGGCGAGATCCAGGTGCGCGGACCGAACCTGTTCACCGAGTACCTCAACCGCCCCGACGCGACGGCGGCGGCGTTCACGGCGGACGGCTGGTTCCGCACCGGCGACATGGCGGTGCGCGATCCCGACGGGTACGTCCGTATCGTCGGCCGGAAGGCCACCGACCTGATCAAGAGCGGGGGGTACAAGATCGGGGCGGGCGAGATCGAGAACGCGCTCCTCGAACACCCCGGCGTGCGGGAGGCCGCCGTCACCGGGGAGCCGGACGCGGACCTGGGTGAGCGGATCGTGGCGTGGGTGGTCCCCGCGGATCCCCAATCGCCGCCCGGAGCGGGTGAGTTGGCCGACCATGTCGCCTCCCGTCTGGCGCCGCACAAGCGGCCGCGCACGGTGCGCTACCTGGACTCCCTCCCCCGCAACGACATGGGGAAGATCATGAAGCGGGCGCTGACCTCATGACGGAGCGGCTCGCGGCACGCCAGGTCGTCGCCCTGCTGACCGACGACTCCTCCTTCACCGAACTCCCGTATCCGGAGAGGGAGTCGGGCGGGAGGCCGGACAGGAAGTCCGGTCCCGACGGTCCCCTCGCCTGGCACGGCTACGACGCCTCACGCGCCCGCGCCGCCGAGCGCACGGGCGAGGAGGAGTCGGTGGTCTGCGGCACCGGCACCGTCGGGGGCACCCGCGCGGTCCTGATCGCGTTCGAGTTCGGCTTCCTGGGCGGCTCGCTGGGCGAACGCACCGGTGACCGGCTGGAGGCGGCGTACACGTACGCCCGGGCCCACCGCCTCCCTGTGGTGCCGTTGGTGGCGACGGGCGGCAGCCGGATGCAGGAGGGCATGCTCGCTCTGACCCAACTCCAGCGCGTGGCAAGGCAGTCGGCGCTCACGCGGGAGGCCGGGCTCCCGCAGATCGCGGTACTGCGGGATCCGACCACCGGCGGCGGCTGGGCCACCCTCGGCGCGGGTGCCGACGTCACCCTCGCCCTGCCGGGCGCCCAGATCGGCTTCGCGGGCTCCCGAGTCCGCCCACCCGACGCGGACCCGGCGGCGTACACGGCGGAGGCCCAGCTGGCGGCGGGGGCGGTGGACGCGGTGGTACGACCGGGCGAACTGCGCGGCGAGCTGGCCCGGTGGCTACGCCTGCTTACGGCGCCCTCCACCGACGCGGCCCCACCACCACGCCCCCTCGGCGCGACCGGGCCGACCAGCACGACCGACTCGACCGGGCCGACCGGGCCGACCGGGCCAATCATCACGACCGGCTCGACCGGCACGCCCGGCACAACCGCGGCCGACCTGCCCCCCACCGCCCTCCCCACCACCGGCTGGGACGCAGTCCTCCGCGCCCGTTCGCCCCGGCGCCCCCGCGCAGAGGCCTACCTGTCGGCCTACTTCACTCACCGCGTCGCGATCAGCGGCGACCGCTGCGGCGGTACCGACCCCGACGGCATGCTCTGCGGCTTCGGTGAGCACGAGGGACGTACCGTCGCCTACGCCGCGCAGACCGGGACCGCCACCCGCCCCGCCGGGTACCGCACCGCCGCCCGGCTGATCCGGCTCGCGGACCGGCTCGGCATCCCCGTGCTGACCCTGGTGGACACGCCGGGCGCGGCGAACGACGCGGAGGCCGAGCGGCAGGGCGCGGGCGCGGCGATCGCGGACCTGTTCGGCGCGGTGGCCGCCGCCCGCGTCCCGATCACCACGCTGCTGATCGGCGAGGGCGGTTCGGGGGGCGCGCTGGCGCTCGCGGCACCCGGCAACACCTGGGCCACGCCGGACAGCTACTTCTCCGTCATCGCACCGGAGCTGGCGGCGGCGATCCTCAAGCGGGAGGCGGGGGAGGTGGAGGCGACGGCGGACCAGCTCCGGGTACGGCCGCAGGACCTGGTGGAGCTGGGGGTCGTACGCGGCATCGTCGGCGCTTCGGGAGGCGACTGACGGCGCGCTGACGAGGCACTGACGGGCGCACTGACCTCGCCACGCTCCGCGAATCCTGCACAGAGGAACCCGGGACATCTCCAAGTGACGTCCGCAACAATGGAGTTCGGCGAGGTCACACCACGGGGGAAGCGAGCGGCGCCATGGACGGGTTGATGGAGTTCGAGACCGACGGCGGCGCCCGGGTCGTCGTGGAGGGCGTCGACGACGAGCACGGCGCCCGTCTCGTGTCGCGCGGCGGCGACGGCCCGGCCCGGGCGGCGCGCACCTTCGAGAGCGCCCTGGACGGGGTCCGCGCGGCGGCCGACTCCGCGCTGCGGGTCTTCCGGGACGGCTCCCTCAAGCCGGACACCGTGGAACTCGAATTCGGCGTGAAGCTCACCGCGGAGGCCGGGGCCGTCATCGCCAAGGGGACCACGGAGGGCCACCTGGTGGTGAAACTCAGCTGGTCCCCCGACCGGTCGCCGGCAGATCCGGCAGCCAGTGCATCGGCGGATCAGGAGCCCGCCGGACAGTCATGAGCGGCGTCGCCTGGCACGCCCGGATCGTCTGCGGGGGCGAGGTCGGCGCGGGCTTCCTGATCGCCCCGCGCCGCGTGCTCACCTGTGCGCACGTCGTCCGATGGAGCGGCCAGGCGGGAGTCACCGTGGCCTTCCCGCAGTGCGGACGGCTCGGCGAGGTGCCCGCCACCGTCGTCGCGCACGGCGGCTGGGCGGGCGGGCCCACCGACCCGGGCGACCTGGCCGTCCTCGAACTGGACCACGAGGTGCCCCTGACCCCGGCCGTCTTCGCACCGCCCGACGCGGAGTACGGCGATCCGGCCCCCGTCCTCACCGCGTACGGCTTCCCGAAGGGCTACGACGAGGGCCTGCTCGCCTCCTTCACCACCGTGTCGCGCACGCTGATCGCCGACGAGTGGGTGCAGCTGGTGGCGACCACGGGGTACGGCCCGGCGCTGACGGCAGGGTTCAGCGGAGCCGCGGTGACCCTGCCCGACAACCGGGTGGTCGGCATGGTCACGTCGGTCGCGGGTGGGCGCGACGGGCGGACCGGCCGGATGCTGCCCACTCCCGTCATGGCCCGCTACCACCCCGCGCTGGGCGCCATGATCCCCATGCCGGGCCACCACCCGGACGCCAGGGAGCGGCTGTACGCGCTGGTGGAACGGGCGGAGCGCGAGGGGCTGGCCGTCGACCCGGAGCAGCTCTATCACGACGCCGTGTATCCGCACGGTCCGCGGCTGCCGCCCGGCAGCTTCCCCAGTCTGTGGCGGGCCGCCCTGTACCTGCAGTGCGAGGTCCGGGACCCCGAGGCCGTGACCCGGTTCACGAACCGGCTGACGCGGTTGCTCCACCCGACCCCGCCCCCGCCCTCTTCCCGGACGACGGCCTGGTCCCCGATCCTCGTCGAGCTCGGCCGCAGCGGTGCAGGTGCCGACCAGGTCACCGTCGAGGTGTCCGCGTACCGGGACGGACAGCGCCGCCCGGTGGGCACCCGGCGGCTGTCGTGGGCCGGGTGGGCCGACGTGCGGGCGTACGTCCAGGAGCGCATCGACGCCGCCTTCACCCAACTCGCTCCCGGAGCCCAGGAGTTGATCGTCTTCGTGCTGCCCCGGGAGTGGCTCAACGAGCCGGTGGCGCACTGGGAGTGCAGTGCCGACGACTCCACCCCGCTGGGCTGCGCCCACCCTCTCGTCGTCACGGACCGGTCCCGGCACCACAGCGGCCGACTGCGCCGCGAGCTGGCCGAGAAGTGGCGGAAACTGGACGCCCGTACCGAGGCCGCCGTGCACCGCATCGACTGCGCCACCCGGGAGAGGCCGCAGAGCCTGCGCAAGCGGCTCCGCGACGACGCCGCGCATCTGGCGGCGTTCGGGGCACCGCCCCCGGCCGTCGAGGAGTACTTCCACGTCGGCATCAACTTCCCGGTGCCGGTGCTGCTGTGGCCACGCACCGGCTGCCCCGGCCCGGCGCACGACACGCCCTGCGACGGCAGCGCCTTCCTCGACGAACTCGCCGCCTCCATAGCGGCCGTCCCGCCGGCCGAACTCCCTGGCCACGTCCGGGCGTTGCGGGAGACGGCGGACGCCTCCGACGACCCGGCCCGGCACTGGGCGGCATCCGTCCAGCTGCTGTGGGACGACCCACGCTGCTGCCCCGAACCCCCCGCCTCCCTGCACTCCCCCGTCGCCTGAACCGCCGTACCGACCACGACACGACCACGACCACCAGCTACAACCACCACCACGACTACAACCGACTACGACCACCGGAGAGGAAGCCATGGCCCTGCGGCCCGTCTACACCGGCACGAAGGAGCCGCACGACGGCATCACCAGGCTGCCCGCCCCTCCGCCCTGGCGTGCCTTCGACGGCGGGCCGGCGCTCCAGGTGCCCGCCGAGAGCGACGACTCGTCCGCCACCTCGCCCGACCGCACCCACCGCGCGGCGACCTACCGGGCCACCCCGGAGACCGTCCAACTGGTCAACGCGGCCCTGTATCTGCGCCGCCCCCTGCTGGTGACCGGTCCGCCCGGCACCGGCAAGTCGTCGCTCGCCTACGCGGTCGCCCGTGAGCTGGGCCTCGGCCCGGTCCTGCGCTGGAACATCACCAGCCGCAGCACCCTCCACGACGCCCTCTACCAGTACGACCCGCTCTCCCGGCTGTACGCGGCACGCCGGACACCCCCGACGGCGGACGTCCCCGACCCGGGCGTCGAGGACCATCTGCGCCTCGGCCCCCTCGGCACCGCCCTCCTCCCCTACGAACGCCCCCGCGCCCTGCTCATCGACGAGATCGACAAGAGCGACCTGGACCTCCCCAACGATCTGCTGAACGTCCTGGAGGAGGGCCAGTACGAGATCCCCGAACTGGTCCGCGCCGCCCGGCACCTCCCCACGGCCGAGGTGATGGTCGACGGCACGGACGACCGGGTGACGGTGGCGCGGGGCCGGGTCCGCTGCCGCGCCTTCCCGTTCGTCGTGCTCACCAGCAACGGCGAGCGCGAGTTCCCGCCCGCCTTCCTGCGCCGCTGCGTCACCCTGCGGCTGCGGCAGCCGGACGACGCCCATCTCGCCGACATCGTCCGCGCCCACTTCGGCGAGGAGCCCGACGACTACGCCCGGACCCTGATCTCCCGCTTCCTGTCCCGGTCGGGCGCCGGCGACCTGGCCACCGACCAGCTGCTCAACGCGATCTACCTGGCCCGCGCCGGTGACGTCGCCCCGGGCTCCCTCGACGAGCTGGCCGAGCAGCTGATGCCGTATCTGAGCGAGACCCCGCACTCCGATGCCTTCTGAGCCCTCCGGCGCTCCGGAGCCGCTGGCCCGCCTGGCCGACCTACTGGCCGAGGCGGCCGACGGCGCACCCCCGACCCCGCTCGAACTCGCCGAAGTGCTGTGGCTGGCCCGCCACATGGAACCGCCGACCGAGCCGTCCGCATCGGCATCGGCATCGGCATCGACGGTTCGCCCGGATCCGGGCCCCGAGGATCGGCCGGCCCGACCGGTACGGCCGCCGGAGCCGTCCGCGTCACCATCCCCGGACCCCGCACGCGCCCCACTCCACCTCCCGACGACGGCACCGTCACTCCACCGCCCGACGGCCACCGAACGCCACGCCGCCCTCCTGGCCCCGGCCCCTCCGATGGTGCGCCACCCCCTCGCCCTGCAGCGCGCCCTGCGCCCCCTCAAACGCCGTGCCGCCTCCCCGCGCGGCTGGGAACTGGACGAGACGGCGACGGCCGAGCGCATCGCCCGCCTCGGTGCCGCCCCCGACTGGTGGCTCCCGGTCCTGCGCCCGGCACGGGAGCGCTGGCTGCGCCTGAACCTGGTCCACGACACCGGGCCCACGATGCCCGTCTGGCGCCCCCTGATCCGCGAACTGCACACGGCTCTGGCCCAGTCGGGCATCTTCCGCACGGTCACCCTGCACCGCGCCGAACCCGACGGCACGGTGGGCGGCCACAGCGCACTCGCCCCCGCCGACGGCCGCACGGTCACCCTCCTGGTCAGCGACTGCATGGGCCCGCAGTGGCGCACCGGTGAGGCGGCCGTCCGCTGGTACGGCACGCTGCACCGCTGGGCCCACCGGATGCCGCTGGCCGTCGTCCAGCCCCTCCCGGAACACCTGTGGCGCGGCACGGCCCTGCCGACGGCCCCCGGCCTGCTCTCCTCGCCGTATCCGGCCGCACCCACGGCGGCGCTCGCCTTCACGCCGTACGACACGACGGACCCGTACGGCACCGCGCATCCGTACGGCACGACGAATGCGTACGGCCCCGAGGGCGCCGTCTCGCTGCCCGTGCTGGAACCGGCCCCGGCGTGGCTGGCGAACTGGGCGTCGCTCATCGCGTCCCCGGGGCGGGCGGAGTTCCCGGGCGCGGTGGCGCGGCTGCACCACCATCCGCTGCCGCCCGACCCCGACGGCCCCGTGGGCGGCCGCACCGACGTGACCCGGTTGTCCGCCGAGGAGCTGGTCCTCCGTTTCCGTGCCCTCGCCTCCGAGGAGGCGGTCCGGCTGGCCGGCCATCTGGCGCTCGGCCGCCCCGACCTGCCCGTCATGCGTCTCGTCCAGGCCGCCGTGGAGCCACAGCCGCGCCCGCAGCATCTCGCCGAGGTGATCCTCAGCGGCATGCTCACGACGGTCGTCGGACCGCCCGGCTCGTACGCCTTCCGGCCCGGCGTACGGGAGTTGCTGCTGCGCGGTCTGCCGCGCACCGCCCGCAACCGCACCGCCGACCTGTTGCGGCAGGTGGGCGGGCTGATCGAGGAGCGGGTGGGACGGGCGCCCGGGGAGTTCCGGGCGTCGACCCCCACGGCGTCGGGGGCGGAGACCGCGGTGCACGGGGAGCCGTTCGCCACGGTCCGTACCGAGCGGCTGGGGCAGCTGGCCGAGGGCGGGCTGGTGTCGGTAACGAACGAGCGGGGGGTGGACGAGCAGGGGGTGGACGAGCGGGTGGTCGGGGGCCGGTACCGGCTGCTGGAGCTGCTCGCACCGCGGTCGCAGCAGTGGCGGGCGCACGATCGGGAATCGGACCGGGTGGTGACGGTCCGGCTGGTCGCACGGACCACGAATCCGCACCGGCAGGAGGCGTTCCTGCGGGACGCCCGGCTGCTCCGGGGCGTCGACAACCCTCATGTGGCGACGGTCCACGACTTCGGGTTCGAGGGGGACACGCCGTACCTCGTCACGGAGCACCTGGACGGGATCGACCTCAACTCCATGGTGGCGGGAAGTGGTTACCAGCTTCCCGCGCCGCTGCTGATCTCGGTCGCGGCGCAGCTCGCGCAGGCCGTCCTCGCCCTGCACGACGCCGGTGTCGCCCATGGCGGGATCGTGATGTCGCGGGTCATCCTGCTGCCCGACGGCACGGTGAAGCTCGCCCTCGCCGCGCCGGGGCAGATCTCGGTCCCCGAGGGGTATGCGCAGGACCTCCGGGACCTGGCCGAGCTGCTGCTCCCGCTGGCGGCGGGTCCGTCACGGCGGCTGGTGACAGCGGCTCGGCTCATCCATGCCCCGGCCGCCTTCCGGCCACTGCTCGCGGACACGATCGACGCCCTGCTGTCCCGCAACCGTGCCGCCGCGGCGCAGAGCCTGGCCCGGCTGGCGGCGCTGGGCAGCTCCCCCCTGTCGGCCGACCACCCCGACCGGCGCAGCTACCACCTCCTGGGCACCCTGCGGGTCGAACTCCCGGACAGATCCGTGCACTTGCCGCCGGACGTCGGCGCCATGCTCGCCATGCTGCTGGCCAAGGGGGGCCGCATGGTGACCCACGACGAGTTCGTGGAAGGGCTGTGGGAGCGGGGCCGGGAGCCGCTGGACGCGAAGGGCGAGGTGATGGGGACGGCGTCCCGGTTGCGGATCGCCCTGGGCTCCGGCGCGCTGGCCTCGTCCTCCCGGGGCTACGCCCTGCACACCAGCGTGGACCACGTGGACCTCGACGAGTGCGAGGAGCTGGTCGCGCGGGCCGAGGGGGAGCGCGCGGCGGGGCGTGCCGAGTCCGCTCGCATCCTGGTGCACGAGGCCCTGGGCCTGTGGGACGGGCCCGCCCTGGCCGGAGTCCCCGGCCCGGCGGCCGACGCCACCCGCGCCCACCTCTACCGGCTCCGTATCTCGCTGTGCGTGACGCGCGCCGAACTCGACCTGGAACTGGGCGAGTTCGAGCGGGCCGCCGACGACCTGGCCGGCCTTCTGGTCGAGTACCCGGACCATGAGGAGTTCCTCCGCCTGCGCCGGCTGGCACTCGTCGGCGGCGACGGGCCACGTCGCTACCGCACCTGCGCCTTCTACGACCTGGCGGACCGGCCCTGGGACGAGGACACGTCGGCGGCCCTGGGCCGGGCCGTCACCCGCCTGTTGACGGCGAGCGGTCTGGAACCGCGCGAGTACGAGCTGGTCACACGCAACGGACACTGCACCGTACTCACCGACACGGATGTGTCCGCGAGGATGCTGTTCTCCGTCACCTGGCGTCAGTTCGAGGACGTGCTCGTCCAGTTGGGCGGCATCCGGCTGCGCGTCACCTTCTGGTGCGCCTGGGGCGACGGGCGCACCGAGGAGCCCGACAGCGCGGCGGTCAGGCGCCACCTGGAAGCCCCCGAGAAGCGCGGCATCATCGCCGTCGCGCCGTCCCTACGCGACGCGTGGGACACCGAGCCCGACGTGGCCCCGCTCCTCAAACCGCTCGGCCCCGAGCCGTCCGCCGGCTGGTACCGCCTCGCCCTCCTGCCGCGCATGCTCTACGACGACCCGGACACCAGCCCCGTCTCCCCCGTACTCGGCCCGTTCCCGCTGCCCACCGGTGCTCTGCCCATGGGCCCCGGCAGGACCCGTACCGTCGTCTACACCGGCCCGAGCGACACCTTCGGCCACACCCCGGCCCCCGAGACCACGGGCTACTACGAAGTGGACCTCACCGAGCACCGTGTGCAGCTCGACGAGTCGAACGCGCCGGTCGACGGCGTTCCCGCCTTCAGGGCCACGGGCGAGGCGTTCTGGCGGGTCACCGACCCGGTCACGGCGGCCGGACAGCCCGAACTGATGGTCGTTCCCGCCACCGTGCGCAAGCATCTGCGTGCCCGGCTGCGCCACGTGAGCCGCCAGTATGGGCCCTCGCAGACCGTCCAGGCACAGGCCGCGCTGGTCGAGTCGCTGGTCCAGAAGGCCGCGGCCGGATACACGGTCCGCTGGAACGTCTCCGTGGAAACCGCACCCACCACACCCACAGCGCCCATGCCCCCGGCCGCCACCGCCCTCTTCCAGAACACCGACGCCGTCATCCTCGGCTTCGACGGCACGCTCACCCGACTCTTCACCCCGGAGGCCCTGCGCGAGCTGGCACGGGACCTCGCCCGCCACGCCACCGAGGACCCGCACCCCGACGACTTCACCCCCATCGAGGTGCTCCGCGCGCTGGCCGAACACCGGGCGGTGGACGACGTACGCGTCGAGCTCAACCGCAGGGAGACCTGGGCCGCCCGCACCGCACGCCCCGAACCGCTGTCCGAGGAGCTGGTCCGGGCGCTCTACTCCCGCGGTATGCGGCTAGCCGTCGTCACCGACCACGCCGCGGGCGCGGCCGAGACCTACCTGGACCGGTACGGCCTTGCCGCCTTCCTCTCCGGCGGCGTGCACGGACGCTCGCCCGACCTCACCCGTCTGATGCCGCACCCCGACGTCCTGCTCCGGGCGGCCGAGCGGCTCGGTGTCGCCCCCGCCCGCTGTGTGCTGATCGGCTCCACGTCCGCCGAACAGTCCGCCGCCGATGCCGCGGGCATGCGTTTCGCCGGCCACGCATCGAACCTGCGCCCCATACTCGACGCCGCGCTTTCACCGGAACCCGACACGCGGGACTGACACCCCATCAGAATCAAAACCCCCCATTCAGCGGCACCCCACCCGGCCCCCTCCGAAAGGCGCCCCCTTCCGGCCGCCCGCACGATCGATGGCAAGGAGGCCCGCCGAACGCCGGCCCCGCACACGACCCGACACCCCAAGCGAGGCCCGCCACCCACCCGGCGGACCCATGGTCTGCGTTTTCGGGAGGACCCCCCATGACCGCCACGCTGGAGCAGCTTCGCCGCTGCCATTTCGCCGTCGACCTGGGGGCGGCCAGGACCCGCGTCTATGTGAAGGGCTCCGGACTGGTCGTGGACCAGCCTTCCTGCGCCGCCGTCAACACCCGCACCGGCGCCCTCATCGCGGTCGGCGAGTTCGCGCAGCGGATGACCGGTCGTACCCCGGACTACATCCGGGTCGTCAAACCCGTCTCCGGCGGCACCGTGGTCGACATCGAGATGGCGCAGCGGATGCTGCGGCACCTCCTCGGCGACAAGATCCGCCGCGCCCTGCGCCGCAAGCCGTTCCTGCGCGCCGCGGCCTGCACCCCGCACGACGCCGACCCGCTCGCCCAGCGCGCCGCAATAGAGACCCTCGTCGGCCTCGGGGCGCGGCACGTCGATCTGGTCGACACCCTCATCGCCGCCGCCGTGGGCTGCGGACTGCCCGTGGAACAGCCCGAGGCCAGCATGATCATGGTGTGCGGGGCCGCCTCGACCGAGGTCGCCGTGCTCTCCCTGGGCTCCATCGTCACCGCCGAGCGCATCCGGGTCGGCGGCGAGGCCGTGGACCACGCGATCGTGCAGCACCTGCGGCACGAGCACGAGCTCATGCTGCCCAGCCAGAACGTACGGCCCCTGCAGCTCGCGCTGTCCGGCAACGGGCTCACCTCCCACGGCCCCACCTCCACCGAGATCCACGGCCGCGACGTCTGCACCGGCCTGGCCCGCAGTGTCCGGGTCGACACCGCCGCCGTACGGGACGCCATCCAGACGCCCCTGACCGCCGTCCTCGACAGCATCGGCAAGGTGCTGCGGGACTGCCCGCCGGATCTGGTCGCCGACCTCGCCGACCGGGGGATCATGATGGTCGGCGGAAGCGCGCTGCTGCCCGGCTTCGACCAGATGCTGCGCCAGGCCACCAACATGCCCGTGCACATCGCCGAGCGGCCCGACATCTGCGCCGTACAGGGCCTGGGCACCATGCTGGAGGGCAAGATCGAGCCACTGGAGCTGGACACGGCCATCTGAGCCGCCCGCCGGACAGGCCTGGTCCCGGCCGTGCGCAGGTACGCCCTCTACGCGCTCCCACCACACGACGCTACGGTGGATGTACCGGTACCGACGGTGGCAGGAGGGCCCTCTCGTGACGACCGGAACCGGCACGACCGGAACCATCACGCACCGCACGCCCCGGACCGATTCCGCACCCGTTCTCGCGACCCGCACCACCCTCCGCATCGGCATCACCGGACACCGCTCGATCCCCGACCAAGCCCTGCCGTCCGTGCGTGCGGAGATGCGCCGCCAACTCAGCGGCGACGGCGACCTGGAGGCCGTCAGCAGCCTCGCGGCCGGTGCCGATCAGCTGTTCGCGCAGATCGCCCTGGACAGCGGCGTACCCGTGACGGCCGTGATCCCCGGCATGGACTACGAGGCGCACCTCGGTGACGAGGAGACCCGGGCCAGGTACCGCAGGATCCTCAAGTCCTGTGCGCGCCGCGTCGACATGCCGGCCGAGCCCACGCACGAGGAGGCGTATCTCGCGGCGGGCCGCTGGATCGTGGACCACTCCGATCGCCTGGTCGCCGTCTGGGACGGCCGTCCGGCCCGTGGCGTGGGCGGCACCGGCGACGTGGTGGCGTACGCGCGGCGCACCGGTGTGCCGGTGACGGTCCTGTGGCGGACCGGCGTGCAGCGCGACTGACCGCGCACAGGCTCTGAGCGCGCCCCCTTCGCCGACTTCACCTCAACCCCCGAACCGGCCGAGCCAGTCCGAGTGCTGGGGCGACACGAGCCGTTCCGCCTCCGCCACCGCGTCGGCCCACCGCTCCTCCGTCACGGTCGTCCCCATCGCTATCCGGAGGGTCTCCAGTTCCTGCTCGATGAGCGAATGGGCGTAGGTCAACGGCCGGTGACGCCGCATCTCCTGCCAGGCCACACCGGCCGCGGCGGCCGTGCTGAGCAGCCCGGTCAGGTCCCAGCCGGAGATCACCCCCGTGGCCCTGAGCACGGCCGCGACCAGCGCCAGCAAAGTCAGTGCGGCCGTCATCGCCGACCAATGCGTCGAGGCCCGGTGCGCCTGCGCGGCCCGGCGTTTGTACCAGGCGTGCTGCTCCATCACACGGTCGCGAAGGTAAATGTCCCGGCGTACCTCGAACGGCTTCGCCCGGACCGCCCGCATGGCCGGCGTGATCTGCGCCGCGCCCCGGACATAGGGCCCGTCCCGTACGTCCTCCCAGCCGACCTTGCGCAACTCCCTGAGCCGTTCCTCCAGTTGCTCCTCGAAGCGGTCGTCGGGATGGAGCACTCGGGAGTGGAACGGCCCCCCGTGCACCATGTACATCCAGGCGAGCGATTTCAGCAGCTCGGCCACAGCCCTGTCCGTCACCCAGTGCACCCGGGCGCGGCGGCGGGAGGTGCGGACGCCGATGACGACGGTGAGGGCGTACAGCCCGGCCGCCAGGGCCGCAGGGATGTGGCTGTCGAGGCGCTCGGCCAGCATCGCCGCGGCGGTGGCCAGCAGAAGGACGACGAGCTGGACTCGGACCGCCCGGAACGCCTCACCCTGATGAACCACCGCCCGCTGGTCGCTCTCGCGAAAGAGCGGCGGTAAGTCACCGTCACTCAACGTAACACTTGGGCCTGGAGTTCCGGCTGTCATTTATTCCCCCGTAGTGCCGGCAAGTGAACATTTGAGTGCACGTCAACCCAGACGCGCGCCCCCGGTAGGCGACCGCCCACCCTGCGTGTTACTGTCCGCGCAAGAGGTACTCGAAGAAGTCCACCACAGGTGTTCAGGTCGATTCCAGACGTCAACAGGTCCCAACGCCCTTCGGTTCCCACCCTGAGACGGGAAACGGGCTGAATCTGTCGACCATGATCTGGAGCCATGAGAAAGCCATGAACCCCACGACCGCGAAGATCCAGCACGAATCGACCGCGCCACGGCCGGCCCGTCGATCCACTCCTCTTTCTTCTGTCACCACAGACAAAGCGTCCGCCGTGAAGGCGACCAGCCGGGTGACGGATGCCGCTGGATGGCGTTCGAAGAAGCCGATCACTTTCGACGCCGCACTCTGAGCGAAGTCGGATCCTGACGAACCCGGCCTTCCCGGCGGAAACGACCGCCGGGAACCCGGAAGTCACAACCGGAGCGCCTCAACTCACTTGATCGAGTGAGGACTTGACGACTCCCCATCGGTCAGCACCCCATAAGCTGTGCCGAGTGACGCGCATCCAGGAAATGGTCCTGAAGATCCATAGCAGATGCAACCTTGCTTGCGACATCTGTTATATGTACGAGCTGGCCGACCAGAGCTGGAAGACGCGTCCGACCGTGATCTCCCAGGAAACGGTCACACAGGTCGCCCGACGCCTGGCCGCCTATGCCAAGACCCACCGACTCGATTCCGTCGCCGTAATTCTTCACGGTGGCGAACCCCTTCTCGTGGGTCCCGCGCGACTGCGCCGCATCTGCGAGGAAATCACGCACATCCTGTCCCCCGTCACCACGGTGAACCTCCATATGCACACAAATGGCCTCCTGCTTCATGAGCGGCATCTGGAGATCCTCAAAGAATTCGACGTCAAGGTCGGAATCTCCGTGGACGGCGATCAAACGGCCAATGACCGGCACCGGCTGGACCGAAAAGGTCGGAGCAGTTACGAGAAGGTACTGCGGGGGATCGAGCGGCTGCGAGCACCTGAATACCTGAGCCTTTTCCAGGGGATCCTGTGCACCGTCGACGTGGAGAACGACCCGGTCACGGTCCATGACGCACTCACGCACCTGCAGCCGCCGCGCATCGACTATCTACTACCGCATTCCACCTGGGACACCCCACCGCCGACCGGAAGCACCGGATCTCCCACGCCGTACGCCGACTGGTTGCTGCGTGTCTTCGACCGGTGGCTGGAGCAGGGCCGTCCGATGGAGGTGCGCACGTTCGACTCGGTGCTCAGCACCCTGCGCGGCGGCCCCAGCCTCACCGAGGCCATGGGGCTGGCCCCGTCCGATCTCGCGGTCGTGGAGACCGACGGCGCCATCGAGCAGGCCGACTCGCTGAAGGCCGCCTACGACGGGGCTCCGGCCACCGGCTACGACGTCTTCCAGCACACCTTCGACGACTTCGCCCGGCACCCCGGCGTACGCGCCCGGCAGTCCGGCATCGACGGCGTCAGCGAGACCTGCCGACGCTGCCCCGTCGTCGAGTCGTGCGGCGGCGGGCTCTACACTCACCGCTACAGCACCGAACGGGAGTTTGATAATCCGTCCGTCTACTGCGCTGACCTGCGGGCCTTCATCGAGGGCGTGGCGGAGCGGATCACGGATCGCACGCTCTCCCCGGCCGTGCGCAACATCGGCGAACTGCGCGTCGCACAAGGCGAGTTGACCCGCGATCTGCTCCGACGGGCGAACGACCGGACGACGGAGGACGCGGACTGGGCGAGGGCCTGGCAGACGCTGCTGTTCCTCGACGGGGACGCCGACGCCGGGCCGGAGCTGGACGTGCTGCTGGCCCACCCCTATGTGCGGTCCGCGCTGCGCCGGGTCTGGAGCGAAGGGCCCCTCTCCGGCTGGCTCGCCGCCCTGACCGTGGCAGCGGGGGTGCGTGGCCGGACCGAGGTGACCGTGGCGTGGGAGCAGCGGAACCGGCGGCTGCATCTGCCGACGCTGGGCACGCTGCGGCTGCCGGTGACCGGCGGGGTCGAGATCACCACGCATCCGGACGGCTTCTCGGTGCGCCACGCGGACGGCATGCAGCGGGTGCGCTTGGACGAGGACGACCGCGAGGCATGGCGGCCCCTACGGCTCCTGCGGTCCGTGGCGGACGGGCCGTTGGTCGATGACGCCGACCCGGCCCGGCGCTGTTTCCCCGCCGACGTCCACGAGCCGCTGGAGCCCACGGACCGTGAACTCTTCGGCAAGCGGCTCGACCTGGCCTTCGAGCTCGCCGACCAGCGGCTGCCCGGCTGGCGCGGCGATCCGGACCTGCTCGCCCCCTGGGTCGTGACGCCGCTGGCCAAGGGCGCCGGTGTCCAGCTCGGCGAACACGCCCCCGGTGCGCTGGGGGTCGCCGTGGACGCCGAACCCGAGGTCGTCGCCCGGCAGTTGCCCCGGCTCGCCCGGCGGGCCAGGTTCTTCGCCCTGCGGGAGACGACCGACCTCACCGTGCCGGGCCGTCCGGCCGGAAGGCTGCTCGACGAGGCCGACGACGCGCTCGCCACCGCCTGCCGGGCATTGGACGACTCCTTCGACACGGGGCCCCGGGAGGTCGCCCTGAAGGAGGCCCACCGCGCGCTCAGCGCACTGGCCGACGAGCCGGAGCGGGACCTCACCGAGACCGGGGTGGTGTTCGTCGGCCAGCTCCGGGCCGACTGGCGGAAGTGGGCGCAGTAGCATGACCGCCTTTGACGAGTCGCCCGAACTCTCCCTGATGCTGGGCAAGTTGGGGGTCCGGACGGACGGGGTGCTGATGGTGCACGCCTCCCTGGGGGGCAGCGGGCTGCGGGACACCGACGTACGCGATGCCCTGCTCGACGCCCTGGGGCCCGGCGGCACGCTGGTGGTGCCCGCCTTCACCCAGGAGAACTCGCGTACGTCGCGGGCCCACCGGGCGCGGACCGTCGGCATGACGGAGCAGGAGCAGGAGCGGTTCCGGGCGTCGATGCCGGCCTTCGACCCCGGCGGCACGCCGTGCACGGCGATGGGGGTTCTCGCCGAGTGCGTCCGTACGACGCCGGGGGCCGTGCGCAGTTCGCATCCGCAGACGTCCATGGCGGGGCTCGGGCCGCGCGCCGCCGAACTGCTCGACGGGCACGACCCGCGCTGTCTGCTCGGGGAGCGCTCCCCGCTCGCCCGACTGTACGACGCGCGGGCGCAGGTGCTGCTGCTGCGGGTGGGGTTCGAGGTGTGCACCGCGTTCCATCTCGCCGAGTACCGGACGACACCGCCGAGGCCCGGGCGGACGTATCACTGTGTGGTCGGTGAGCGGGGGAACTGGGTGTCGTACGAGGACACCGCACTGGATGACTCGGATTTCGCCGCGCTGGGCGACCGGCTTCCCGAGGAGCTGGTGGTCCGGGGCCAACTCGCCGGAAAAGAGGTCACGTTGGTGGAGATGCGGTCCGCCGTTGATTTCGTCTGCGAGCGGATGTCCGGATATCGCCACTGAATGACGTGAAACCGCCGACACGTTCGGCCGGATCGTCGGGCACATTGTTGGTCCGGCCGGATGACACCGTCGGCGGGGCGAGGCGTCGTCAGCCGTTGCAGGGGGGCGCGTGAACGTACCGGAGCGGGGTCGCGAGTCGGACAACCGGCCCTACTTCTTTCTGAGTTACGCCCACACACCGGCCTGGAGCCCAGGTGGCGGCGACCCCGACCACTGGGTCCATGTACTCTTCACCGACCTGTGCGACCACATCATGGCGCTGACGGACCTGCCCGCCGGAGCGCCCGCCGGGTTCATGGACCGTGAAATGCGTTCCGGCGACGGATGGCCGGAGAAACTCAGTGAGAACCTGGCCCTGTGCCGGGTGTTCGTCCCCCTTTTCTCGCCCCGCTACTTCACCAGCGAGATGTGCGGGCGCGAGTGGTTCGCGTTCAACGAGCGGATCCTGCGGGCCCGGGCCCGGGGGGCCGGCGACGTCCCGGCCATCGTGCCCGCGCTGTGGACGCGCGTCGAATACACCCAACTCCCGGATTCCGTACGGCACATCCACATCGACAACGCCTTCGGGGAGCGGTACGCCGCTCACGGGATATACGGGCTGATCAAACTCAACCGGCTGCACGACGAGTACGAGGAGACGGTGCTGGGGCTCGCGCAGCGCATCGTGCGGGTCGCCCACGAGTCCCCGCTGCCCGCCAGCCGGCCCCGCCCGTACGAGTCCACGCCCAGCGCCTTCAAGCCGCGCGGCGAGGGACCCCGTCACATCCATCTGACCGTGGCGGCGCCCACCCGCGACACCATCCCCGAGCACCGCGACACCCGCCCGTACGGCGAGGACCCGCAGGACTGGAACCCGTACCACTCGGAGAGCACCCGGTCGCTGCCCGCCCTCGCCGAGGAACTGATCCGGTCTCTGGACTACCGCATCACGGTGTCCTCCTTCGACGACGAGGACACCAGTGGTGAGGAGAGGGCCGACCCGGGTGCCGGGGGCGATCACGAGAAGGAGCGGCCGTCGGGCCGGCCGGGCATCCTCCTCGTCGACCGCTGGGTCCTCACCGACGAGGAACACCGGCGCAGGCTCAAGGAGTTCGACTCGCTGGCGCGCCCCTGGGTCAGCGCCGTCATTCCCTGGAACCGGTCCGACGTGCAGTGCCACGGCGAGGAGGGCCGCAAGCTCACCGAGGACCTGGAGCGCACCCTGCCGCTCATCCTGGACCGGGGCCGGCGCACCGAGTGCCGGATGGCCGTGAACGGCGTCCCCAGCCTCAAGGCCTTCACCGACGTCCTCCCGGCCGTCGTGGCCCACACGACCCGGCAGTACCTCAAGCACGCGGAGGCGCACCCGCCCCCGGGCCCGCACGTGCCACGGCCCCGTCTCATGGGCCCGACCCATCAGCCGTACCCGGATGCGGGACCCGACAGCGGAGGAGAAGCATGACGGCCGCGCACGACGGACGCATCATCACCTTCTACTCGTACAAGGGGGGAACCGGCCGCACGATGGCCCTGGCCAACGCCGCGTGGATCCTCGCGGCCAACGGCCGGCGTGTCCTCGCCGTCGACTGGGACCTGGAGGCGCCCGGTCTGCACCGGTTCTTCCATCCGTTCCTCGACCCCAACGCCCTCGCGGCGACCACGGGAGTCATCGACATCATCAACGAGTACGCCTCGGCCGCGACCAGCGGCGTCCAGCGCTCCGGGCCCTGGCACCTGGACTTCGCGGATGTCGAGCAGCACGCCATCTCACTGACGCCGGAGCGCCTGGGCCTGCGGTTCGCGGACGGCGGCTCGCTCGACTTCCTGTCCGCGGGGCAGCAGAACCGCACCTACTCGACCACGCTGTCGGCGTTCGAGTGGGACAACTTCTACGATCGCCTGGGCGGCGGCATGTTCCTCGACGCGTTGCGCGACAGCATGCGGGCGTCGTACGACTACGTCCTGATCGACAGCCGCACCGGTCTGTCGGACAACGCCGACATCTGCACCATGCAGATGCCCGACGTCCTCGTGGACTGCTTCACGCTCAGCGACCAGTCGATGGACGGCGCCGCCGCGGTGGCCCGCAGCGTCCACGACGGCTACCGCGAGCGCAGGATCCGGGTGCTGCCGGTGCCGATGCGCATCGACGAGGGCGAGAAGGAGAAGGTCGACGCGGGACGGGCGCTGGCCCGGCTCAAGTTCGACGGCCTGCCCAAGGGGCCCGACGACAACGACCTCAGCGCCGAGGAGCAGACCGCCTACTGGGGGAACGTCGAGATCCCGTACCGGCCGTACTACGCCTACGAGGAAACCCTGGCCACCGTCGGGGACGAGAGCGGCATCGCCAACTCGCTGCTGTCCGCGTTCGAGCGCCTCACCGCCGTGATCTCGGAGGGCGAGGTCACCTCGCTGCCCCCGGTCCCGGAGCCGGTGCGGCTGCGCTGCCGTGACGCGTTCCTGCGGCGGCGGCCCATGACGAGCGCGGCGGACATCGTGGTGGCGTACGCGGCCGAGAACCGTATGTGGGCCGACTGGATCGAGGCGCGGCTGAAGCGGGCCGGCTGCCAGGTGACCCTGCACGACATATCGTCCGGCCCCGTCGAGCGCCCGGACGTCACGGTGCGCACCCTGGTGCTGCTGTCGAACGCCTTCCAGAAGTCCCGGTACGCCGACGCGGTCTGGCGTGCCCTGACCGAGTCCGACCCGGACGCGCCGAGCGGCGTGATGATCCCGCTGCGGGTCGACGAGGTGCGGCTGCTCACCTCCTATCTGGACCACAACCCGGTCGACCTGCACCGCCTGGACGAGGCGAACTGCGTCGCCGGTCTGCTCGGTGCCGTCGGGCTGCCCGCGCAGTCGGTCGAGTCCGGCACGGTCGGCCCGCGCTTCCCCGGCAACACGCCCGCGCACTGGAACTCGCCGATGCGCAACAGCACGTTCACCGGCCGCAACCTCATCCTCGACCGCGTACGCGACCAGCTCGCCAGCGGCGTGTCCGGTGTCGTGCCGCAGCCGCTGACCCTGTTCGGGCTCGGTGGGGTCGGCAAGACGCAGGTGGCCATCGAGTACGTGCACCGCTTCATGGCCGACTACGACCTGGTGTGGTGGACCTCGGCCGAGCACGAGGACAACGTGCTCGCCTCGCTCGCCGACCTGGGCGCCCGGATCGGCGCGCCGGGCGGCGACGACATGACACTGGCCGGCCAGGAGGCCGTGGCGATGCTGGCCCGGGGGCTGCCGACCAAACGCTGGATCCTGGTCTTCGACAACGCCGACGACCCGTCCTGGCTCACCCGCTACTTCCCGCAGGGCGGCGGCGGGCACATCCTCATCACCTCGCGCAACCAGGCGTGGGCGCAGCAGGGGTCGTCCATGCCCATCGACGTGTTCCTGCGCGACGAGAGCGTCGAGCACCTCACCCGCAGGGCCTCCGGGCTCAGCTCCGACGAGGCCGACCAGGTGGCGAGCGCGGTGGGCGACCTGCCGCTCGCGGTCGAGCAGACGGCGGCCTGGCTCGCCGAGACCGCCACCCCCATCGACGACTACCTGCGGCAGCTGGCCGAGCAGACCACCGACGTCCTCGCGCTCAACCAGCCCGCCGACTACTCCCACTCGGTGGCGGCGACCTGGAACATCTCCATCGCCCGACTGAAGGAACGATCCCCCGCCTCCGTCCGGCTGCTCCAGCTGTGCGCGTTCCTCGCCCCCGAGCCGATCTCGTCCCAGCTCCTCTACAGCAAGGAGATGATCGACGCGCTACGGCCCTACGACCCCTCCCTGCAGGAGAGCCTGCTGCTGGGCCGGGTCGTCCGGGAGATCGGCCGGTTCGCGCTGGCCAAGGTCGACCAGGTCAGCAACAGCATCCAGGTCCACCGGCTGGTGCAGGCCGTGATCCGCGACCAGCTGACCGAGGAGGAGCAGCAGCAGGCCCGGCACGTCGTGCACACCGTGCTCGCCGGTGCCCGTCCCGACGGCGACGAACCCATCGACGACCCGGAGTCCTGGCCGCGCTTCGCCGTCATCTGGCCGCACCTGGGTGCCTCGGACGCCCGTAACTGCACCGAGGCTCCCACCCGCCGCCTGCTCATCGACCGCGTCCGCTACCTCTGGAAGCGCGGCGACTTCCCCGGCGCGCAGCGCCTCGGCGAGGATCTGCTCGCCCACTGGAAGGAACTGCTCGGCGACGACGACGTGCAGTACCTGTATCTGCGCTGCCAGCTCGCGAGCGTCCTCCGCTCCCAGGGGCGCTATGTGGAGTCCCGCGCGATCGACGAGGAGTTGCTGGAGCGCCAGCGCCGCGTCCTCGGGCCGTCCCACCCCCACACCTACGTGACCACGTCCAACCTGGCCAGCGATCTCGCAGCGCTCGGCGAGTACCGGTCGGCGGTCGGCCTCGCCCGTGAGGCGCACGACGGGTTCAGCCAGATCTTCCACGAGTCGCACCGCCGTACCCTGAGCGCCGCCAACAACCTGGCGCTCGCCCTGCGCATGGTGGGCCGCTACGGCGACGCGCGCGTCCTGGACCAGGACACCCTGGACCGCCGTATGGAGGTCCTGGGCCCCGACCACCCCTACACGCTCGCGTCCGCCGAGCGGCTGGGCCGCGATCTGCGCGAGGTCGGCCGCTACTCGGAGTCCGTGGCACTGCTGTCCCGGACGTACGACGCCCACAAGCGCATCCTGGGCAAGGACTTCCCGGGCACCCTGCGGTGCGCCAAGTCGCTCGCCGTGTCGCTGCGCCGGGCCGGGCAGTTCGAGGATGCCCGGCGGCTGACGACGGCGACCCGTGGCCAGTACCGGGCGCAGTACCCGAAGCCGACCCCGGACTCGCTGGCCTGCGATCTGAACCTGGCCGCCGACCTGTTCGCGGCCGACGAGCGCGAAGCCGCGCGCGAGGTGGCCATGGAGGCGCTGGCCGAGTACCGGAAGGTGCCGGGCGAGGCCCACCCCTACACCCAGGCCGCCCTGAACAACCTCGGTATCTTCCACTGGGGCTGCGGCGACATCGAGGAGGCGGCGGAGGTGTTCCGCCAGGTGCTGCCGCGGATGGCGGAGGTGCTGGGGGAGCAGCATCCGCACATCCTGTTCACCGAGATCAACTACGCCAACGTCCTCGCCGACCAGGGCCGTCTGGAGGAGGCGCTGGAGCTGGAGAAGAAGGCGATGGTCACCCTGGGCTCCGTGCTCGGGCAGCACCATCCGGAGACCCTGGCCGTGGTCGCCAACTTCACCCTCACGCTGGACGCGCTCGGGCGGGGCGAGGAGGCCCGCCGGGCGCGCGACGAGACCATGGAGGAGCTGCGCCGGCTGCTCGGGGAGGACAACGGGATCATCCGTGTCGCGTCCGAGGGACGCCGCATCTACCGGGATCTGGAGCCGTTGGCCGTGTGAACGGCCCGGCCGGTCAGACGACGGGTCCGCCGATGAGCCAGTCGATGATCCGGGGCAGGGCGCGCAGTGCGGTGAAGTGGGCCGCCGCGGGGTCGACGACCTTCCTGGACTGCGGTATGCGCGCGGCCAGCCAGGAAGTGTGGGAGACGGGCGAGAAGACGTCGTGCTCCCCGTGCCAGAGCAGCACGGGCACCCGGATGTCCGCGGGATCGAACCCCCAGGGCCCGGTCAGGGCCAGGATGTCGTCGATCCAGCCGTAGGGGGAACGGCGCAGCGCCTCCCGGAAGTTGCGCAGCATCATCGAGCGGATCGCCGTGTCCGCGACGATCGACCGGTCGTCGTCGGTGAGGTCCTTGCGCAGCTCCGCGAGCAGCCGCTCGGGGTCCCGCCCGATCGCCGTGGACCTCGGGATGAGCCGGGCCGCGAAGCGTTCCGGGTCGGTGTACGCCGTGCGGAACTCGTCGACGTTGGACGGTGCCATACCGGCGAACCAGTCGAGTCCCTCCGCGTCGCGCGGGGCGAGTCCCACGAGGGCGGCGGCCCGGGTCACCCGGTCCGGCAGCAGCGCGGCGCAGGCCAGCGCGTGCGGTGCGCCGCCGGAGCGGCCGACCACCGCGAAGCTGTCCAGCTCCAGCGCGTCGGCGACCACCGAGACGTCCTGGACGACGTCCGCGACCTGGCGGCCCTGGTTGCGGTCCGAACCGCCGTATCCGGGGCGGTCGTAGCTGATCAGACAGGCACCCCGGTGGTAGAGGAACATCGACCGGGGGCGGGGGCCGACGCGGCTGCCCGGCATGCCGTGCAGCAGGAACACCGCCCGCCCCCGGGGGTCGCCCGAGACCTCCACCCGTAACTGCCGCCCGTCCGCCGTCCGCACATGGTCAGACACCGCCGCGCTCCCCCTCTCGAAGCCCCACACCGGGGCCACGATGCACGTCCTTTGCCCATACGCGCGCGCGCCGAAACGACGAATCCGCCCAACCACCTTGCACACAAGGCGACTTGACTTGCCGTCAGGCGCCTACAACCCCCATCGGTCGCTCCCGTCACTTCATCTGCGCCACAGCGGCACCGAGGCCGGCCGCGAGCCGTTCCGCCGCCGCGACGTCCTTGCGGTCCGCCGCCTCCCGGGCCTCTCGCAGATCCGCCGTGACCTCGGCGGAGGCAGCGGAGTCGTCCCGCAGCCGCTCCCAGACGAGCTCCAGGCTGGTCACGTCACCCGCGACCGCCCCCGCGGCCCCGGCCGCCGCGTCGGTCCCCAGCTGCCGTGCCCACAGGGCGAACCGCGCCAGGTCGACCGTCCGCACGGGCTCGTGGCGCAGCCGCAGGTCCGAGGTGTTCTGCGCGACCCGCAGCGCGGCCTCCACCGACTCCTCCCCGTCCTTGGCGGCGACGGCCCCGGCGAGCGAGTCGAGGTCACGGGTCATCTGACGGTCCAGCAGTCTCGGTACGGCGTCGGAGGCGCGGTACGCCGCCCAGGCGGCCCGCACCGCGCCGAGGTCGGCGGCGGTGACCTCGCCGTCCTGTGCGGACCGTGCCGCACGGTCGAGCGCGGCCAACCGCGCGGGCAGCGGCCCCGGTCGGGCGTCGGTGGGCACCGCGAGGGACACCGCCTCCAGGTCGCCGCCCTGGCCGCCCGTGGAGAACTCGCCGTAGCCCGGTGCGAAGGTCTTGTCCTCGGTCGAGCCGTCCATGTGCACCTCGCGCACGGTGATCGCGCCGTCGACCTTGCCGTACGGCCCGTCGACGGTCCGGTCGACCTCCTTGACGGTGACCTCCTCGAAGACGACGCCGGGCAGGTTCTCCGGCCGGTAGACGTCCCCCCGCTGCGGATCCGCGGGCATGATCATCGCGGCGGGTGCCTCGTCCCGGCCGGCCTGCCAGGTGCCCTCGGTGTCCGCGACCACGCCGTCCTCGTAGTTGAAGACGTCCTCGCCGAGGTACCAGACGGAACCGTCGTCGGCCTGGGCGTACCAGTCGAGGGCGACCTCGTGGACACGGCCGGCGGAGTAGGCGACGTACTGCTCGGTCAGGGCGTGGACCGTCCGGCCGTCGAAGGTGATCGTCTTGGTGCCGGGCAGGGAGCTCACCTCGGTGCGGAACACCTCGCCGTCCGCCTGGCCGCCCATGACGACCTGGTCGACCTCGCTGGTGGGGTGCAGGGGGTTGGTGATCCGCGTCGGGTGGGTGAAGGACGGCTCGGCCAGGTCGACGCGGTCGCTCTCGGGCGCGAGCGGCAGACAGTCCTTGCCGGTCTCGCCGGTCGCCTCGTCGACGACATGCACACAGTCCTCGGCGCCGCCCGCCGGCTCCGACCCACCGGCGCTCCCGGAGCAGCCGCCCGCCATCAGCACGACGGCCCCCACGACGGCCCCCGGCCACAGGATCCTGCGCTGAGTGTTCATGACGGCCTCCTCGATTCGGCGCCCGGCTCCGACGCCGGTGCCGGTCCCGGTCCCGATGCCGGTCCGTTGTGCCGAGGGTCTCTCCTGGGCGCTGAACGGCCCCTGAACGCCCCTGAACGACCTGTCAGAAACCGTTGTGCCGGGCGGCGGCCCGTACTGCGGCCGGACCCAGGCCGTACCCAGGCGTCACTCCCCCGCCGACGGCAGCCGCACCGTGAAGCGTGCCCCGCCCAGGCCCTCGCTCGCCCCCGCCGTCACCCGGCCCCGATGCGCCCCCGCCACCTCCGCGACGATCGCCAGGCCCAGTCCGGCGCCGCCCGCGCCGCGCGCACGGGACTCGTCAAGGCGTACGAAACGGTCGAAGACCCGCGCCCGTTCGGCGGCCGGGATGCCGGGGCCGTCGTCCTCCACGGCCAGGCGCACCCAGCCGTCTCCGGTGTCCGTGAGCTCGAACGCCACCCGGGTGCGGGCGTGCCGGGCCGCGTTCTCGCCCAGGTTGCGGACCAGGCGCCGTAGCGCCTCCTCGTCGCCGGTCACACGGGCCGCGCCCACCGCCGTGCCGTCGACGCGCGGGGCGGGCGAGGCCGAGCGCAGTCGGCGTACCTCCTCCAGGACCAGGTCGTCGAGGTCGACGGGGCGCGGTCCGCCCCGCAGCAGGGCGCTCTCGTCGGCGCGGGCGAGCAGCAGCAGGTCGTCCACGAGGCGCTGCATGCGTACGGCCTCGTCCAGGACCGTGCCGGCCAGGGCGCCGGTGTCGGACCGCTCGGGGTGGGCGAGGGCGACCTCGGCGTGCTGGCGGACGGTGGCGACGGGTGAGCGCAGCTCGTGCGAGGCGTCGGAGACGAACCGGCGTTGCGCGGCCTCGGCCCGGGCCACTCGGCGAAGTGCCCGGCCCACGGCGGTCCAGGTCGCGGCGGCCGCGAGGACGAGCAGTACGGGCAGGCCGATGAGCAGCAGCCAGGTCACCGTGTCCGTGGCCTCGGAGACTCCGGCGGCGTCCCGTCCGTCGAGGACGACCAGGTCGCGGCCGTCGTCCCGGGCGCCGACGGCGACCACCAGGAAGGGGTCGTCGTCGAGCGGGGTGTCGACGGAGGCGCTGCCGCCGGGGGCGAGCCGGGCCAGCGCGGGCTGTCCCTCGACGTTCTCGCTGGCCGCGACGACCGTGCCGTCCGCGGCGATGACCTGCAGGAACTCCTCGTCGGGCGCGGTGACGGTCGGTGCGGGCACCCCGCGGCCCGCCTCGATGACCCGGGCGACGTCCGAGGCGCGCGCCCGGGCGGCGTCCCGTACGTCGTTGCTGAGCTCGGTGCGCAGCCCGACGACCAGCCCGACCCCGGCGGCGACCAGGGCGGCGGCGACGGCGAGCACGACGACGACCGTGGCCCGGACCCGTACGGCCCGCAGCCGGCGCTCGTACCGCTCGCCGCTCATCGGCGCCCCATCATCGGTCCCCTGTCATCGGTCCCCGTCGTCGGGCACGAGCCGGTACCCGTGCCCCCGCGAGGTCAGCAGCGACCGCCGTCCGAAGGGCCGGTCGACCTTGTTGCGCAGCCGCCGTACGTACACCTCGACGATGTTCGGGTCGCCCTCGAAGTCGTCGCCCCAGACGTGGTCGAGGATGGTCCGCTTGGACACCGCCTCCCCGGCCCGCCGCAGCAGGAACTCCAGCACCGCGAACTCCCGCGCGGTGACCTCGATGTCCCGCCCGGCCCTGCTGACCGTGCGGGCCGCCGGATCGAGCCGCAGATCACCCGCGGCGAGTACGACGGGCCGCTCCCGCGCCTCGCGCCGCAGCAGGGCCCGGAGCCGGGCGAGGAGTACGGCGTAGGAGACGGGCTTGGTCAGATAGTCGTCGGCGCCGGTGTCGAGGCCCTCGATCTCGTCCCACTCGCCCTCCTTGGCGGTGAGCATGAGGATCGGCGTCCAGTCGCGCTCGGCGCGCAGGGTGCGGCAGAGGCGGTAGCCGTTGAGCCCGGGCAGCATGACGTCGAGGACGATCGCGTCGTAGCTGTTCTCGCGGGCCAGCCACAGCCCGTCCACCCCGTCGAGCGCGACGTCCACGGCGAAGCCCTCGGCCTCCAGGCCGTCCCGGAGCCCGTCCGCGAACCGCTCCTCGTCCTCGACGACCAGCACCCGCATGCCCTCACGCTACGTCCGTGGGGGCGAACGGGCCCGGTGTCGGTTCAGTACGGCAGGATCCGGCCGGACGGGGTGCGTCGGTCGATCTCGCCCCGGGTGTCGCGGGGAGCGGCGGGCCGGCGGGTGACACGCACACGAACGTGGGTCTGGCGGTTCATGGCGCCCTCCTCTTACGTCGGTCCGTTGCGACCAGCCTGCTCTGCGCAACCTTTCGGCACATCGTGCCCACGGAGGCACTTGTCATGCCTCCGCGGCAGGAGCAACTGCGCGCCGGGCTACTTCCCAGGGAGGACGGAAGGCCCCCCGGGCCGGGCCGGGGAGCGCTGGACCCGGACCGGGAACAGGCGCACGCTCATCAGTAGGACTCCGACCCAGTACGGAAGTGATCTCGATGGAAGACAAGAACTGGACCGTCCGGATCCACATCACCGAGGACGGCGACGACACCCGCGCCGAGGCCGTACTGACCACGCAGGAAACACCGCAGGACATGATGGCCGTCACCGGCCGGGGTGTGGCCCACCGCAATCCGATCGACCGGCCCATCCCGGAGATCGGCGACGAGCTCGCCGCCAGCCGCGCCCTGGAGGACCTGGCCATCAGACTCCACGACATCGCCTCCGACGACATCGTCCAGCTGGCCGGCCCGGTCGATCAGGGAGGCAGCCGGGCGTGGGAGCGGCCCTGAGGGTGTCTCAGCGGCCCTTTCTAGGCGTCCACCCAGCTGTACCGGCGCTCCGGCCGCCCCGCCTGCCCGTAGCGCAGGGACACCTCCGCCTGTCCGGTGACGCTGAAGTGCTCCAGGTAGCGGCGGGCGCTGACCCGTGACACGCCGAGGCGGGCCGCGCACTCGGCGGCGGAG
>JABFVM010000238.1 GCA_013362785.1 Streptomyces sp.
GCCGCCGGTGGAGCCGCCGAGCATGTAGATCTCGGTGAAGACGCGCAGCGAGCCGATGCCGGTGAGGGTGCCGACCAGCATCATCGAAGTGCGGACGCCGGGGACCGTGATGTGCCAGAAGCGACGGATCGCGCCCGCGCCGTCCACGGCCGCCGCCTCGTGGAGTTCCCTGGGCACGTTTCCGAGCGCGGCCAGATAGAAGATCATGTACCAGCCGAGGCCCTTCCACAGCGTCAGGCCCATCGCCGACAGCAGGATCAGCCAGGAGTCGGACAGGAAAGGGACGGCCTCGCGGATGAGGTGCGCCTTCTGCAGCCAGGTGTTGACCAGCCCCTGATCGCTCAGCAGCCACTGCCAGCTCAGGCCCACGACCACGGACGAGGCGAGGACCGGCGTGTAGAAGGCGGAGCGGAAGAAGCCGATGCCCGGGAGGTTCTTCTCCACCAGGACCGCGAGCAGCAGCGGCAGCAGCACCATCAGCGGGACCACGATCAGCGCGTACAGCAGACTGTTGCGGGTGGCCAGCCAGAAGTCCGCATCCCCCAGCATCCGGGTGTAGTTGTCCAGGCCCACCACGTCGTACGCGCCGCCGAGCGGCTTGGCGTCGGTGAAGGACACCAGGATCGTGTTGAGGAACGGGAACACCCCGAAGACGGTCGTGCCGACGATCGCCGGGAGCATCCACAGCCACGGCAGCCACCAGCGGCGGTACAGCGCCGCGCCCCCCGCGTCCGCGGTCGGGCCGGGGACCACGCGGCGGAGGACGCGGCGCAGGCGCCCCGGCGGTTCGGGTACGGAGCCGGGGCGGGGCGCGCCCGATCCCAGGGGAGTCGGAGCGGGCGCCCGGCCCACGGTGTGCTGGGCCATCGTCAGCCCGCCTGCTCGATCAGCTCGTTGGCCTTGGACTGGGCGTCCTTCAGAGCGTCCGCCGCGCTCTTCTTGCCCTGCATGGCCAGCTGGATCTGGGCCGAGATCGCGTTCAACTCACCCGGCGTGAGGGCGACTTCGTCCGCCGTCGCGGTCTTGCGGTCACTGGCGACGATCTTCCGGGCCTCGGCGAAGGGGTCCGTGCCCTTGACCGACTGGAAGAACGGGTCGTCCAGGGAAGCCGTGGTCGACGGGAAGATCACCACGTTCGGGTCCTTCGCCCACTCCAGCTGGTTCCGCGCGTTGGTCAGGAACCGCGCGAAGGAGAGGGCGGTCGTCGCGTTCTTGCCGGTGGAGGCCACGCCTATGTACTGCGGGGCGCCGACGGTGTGCCCGAGGTCGTCCAGCATGAAGCGGGCGACGCCGGTCTTCTTGTAGACGGTCGGGTTGTTCTGCTGGATGAACCGAAGGAAGTTGGGGTTGGTGGGGCCGTAGACCAGCTTGGCCTGGCCGTAGACGTTGGCCGGGTCCTGGGTCGAGGAGAGGGAGTCCCGGGGCATCCCGCCGGCCTGGTACAGCTTGGTCATGGCCTCGACCCACCGCACGGTCTTCCGGTCGTCGGCGAAGGTGAACGACTTGCCGTCGGCGGCGAAGATCTTGATGCCCATCTGCTGCCAGTCGGCCGGGATGCGCAGTTGCGGGTTGGCGAGGAAGGCGTAGTACTTGCCGCCCGAGGCCTTGGCCACCTTCTGGGCGTCCTCGAAGAGGCCGAGGACGGTCGTCGGAGGTTTGGCCGGGTCCAGGCCCGCCTTCTTCATCAACTCGGTGTTGAAGGTCTGCACGATGCCGCCGGAGTACCAGGGCAGTACGGAGTGCACCTTGGTGCCGGAGGCGTCCGCGTACAGGCTCGACTTCCACAGCGCGGGGACGAACGGCTCGCCCGCGTCCGGTGCCTTCTTGTCCAGGTCGAGCAGATAGCCGTTCTTGGTGAGCGCGATCGCCGTGTTGACGTTGATGTTCACCACGTCCGGCAGCGTGCAGCCCTGCGCGTCGGCGACCAGGCGCTGGGTGAAGGTGGCGTCGCCGGGGTCGTCGATCCACTTGACCTTCGTGTCCGGGTGCTCCTTCTCGAAGGCGGCGATGACGCCGTTGAAGTAGTCGCCGAAGTCCTTCTTCAGGTTGGTCGTCTGGAAGGTGATGCCGCCCTTGACGTCCCCGGAGAGCGCGCCGGACCCGACGTTCGCCTTGTCGACCTTGCAGCCGCCGGCCGTCGCGTCGCCGTCGTCGGATCCGCCGGACAGGCCGCAGCCGGCGGCCGTGAGCGTCAGAAGGACGAGGCAGGTCAGAGTTCCGGTCAGTCGTCTCGCACGCATGTGTAGCCTCCTGCAACCTGCCGGATGGCAGCCAATGGCGGTTCAATTCACCAACTTCGGCTTCGATTGATGAAAAGGTGGACCAGAATTCATCGGAGGTCAAGAGCTGCCGTGTTGCTTTCGGGTTCGGTTCAGTGACGGTGCTCGTGGTCCGAGTGGGACGGGTCGCCGGGGTGCTCGTGTCCCGGGGCGTACTCCACGCCCCCGCGCATCCCGTCCAGCCAGTCGAAGAACGCCACCCGGCCGGCCGCCTGGCGCAGTTCCCGTTCGATGCCGCCGCGGACTTGGCCGTACGTCAGGAAGTCCGCGGGTCCGGCCGAAGCGCCGTAGGGATCGACACCGCGCCGGAGCGCGTCCGGGGTCAGGTAGCGGTCCCGGTTGCGGGCGTAGTACTCCCGTACCGCTTCCTCCGGGATGTGCTGCTCGGCCTCCAGTGCGGTGAGCAGGGCGCGGGCGGCGGGGGAGTGGGCGAGGGCCGCCGCGATGATGCTGCCCAGGTCGGCGACGGCTGCCTCCGGCACGGTGAGCATGGCGGCGGGGGACACGTCCGGTGGGGCCGGGAGTTCGCGCTCCGCGCAGGTTCTGCGGGCCAGTTCGTCGATGAGGACGACCTGGGTGGCCCAGCGGCGGCGTTGTCTCTCCGCTCGGGCCGTGCGGTCCGCTGTGAGTGCCGGGATGTGTCGTTGTTCGGCTGCGGGTGCGTTGTGGCTGGTCGCGCAGTTCCCCGCGCCCCTGCTCGGCGTTGCGGTACCGCTGGCCAAGAAGGCGTCCACTTTCTTTCTCGGGACTTCCTCTCCCTGTACGCGGGCCGCGTACTCCGTTTCGCCATGCTCCCCCGTCATGACGTCACCTCCAGCTCTACGGCCTTCGTGTACGCCACGCAGCCGTGCCAGCCCACCTTTGCCATCAGCCAGTACGAACCCGGCGCCACCGCCCCGCCGTCCACCTCGATCACGCACTCCAGTCGCTCCCCGCCGGCCACGGTGAAGCCCTGGCAGCCCGGTGTCACGGCTGCCCAGGTTCCCCAGGGCGAGACCGCCCACAGGGTGCCGGTGATCGGGCCACGGGTCGTATTGCGCAGGGTTACCGGGACCCGGGCCCGTTCGCCGCGGCGTACGCTGATCCGTTCAACTCCCAGCTCTGTCACGAGGGTTGGGCCCCGGTGTCCGGCCTCCACGTCCAGTGCCACGACGTCCTCGTACGTCTGTCCGCCGTACGGCAACCGGGCCGCGAGCCAGTGCCGTCCGGGCTCGGGGGCGGGTGGTGGGGTCACTGTGATCTCCGCGACCGTGAAGCCGCCGGGGCCCAGCGTGTAGGGCAGTTCGGCCGGTTCGGTGGACCAGCCGGGCGGGGCGTGCAGGGTCACTGTGCCCGTGGCCGGGGCGTCGGTGAGTTCTGAGGCGACCCGGACCGTCGCGGTGACGGGGCCGTCGGAGAGGGTGAGGGTGGTCGGCGAGAGGTACACCGTGACCGGCATGTTGCCGCGTGGGGCGGGGCCGGAGTTGTGGAGCCAGTAGCGGGTGGGGACGGGCTGGGCGGGTTCGTGGGCGGCTGCGCACTGGCCGGGTGAGGTGCGCGACGCTTCGGTGGCGGCGAGGACGGTGGCGACCTCGAAGCCGGTCAGGGTGAGGTCGAGTGTCCCCTGGTCGTCGGGTGGCAGAGGCTCGCCCCGCCTCTCCAGTACGTCCGCCCGCGCACCCTCCGTCCACTCCCGAGGCCCAGTGACCCGCGCCGTCACCGACCGCCCGTTCACCTCATGCATCCGTACGACGACCCCGCGCCCCGGATCGGCCGCCGCCACACTTCCCCGCGCGAGCGGTGACCCGGCCGCCTTGAACGCGTCGAGCAGCACCTCCCCGGCAGGATCGAGCCCCAACAGCACGGCCTTCCTGGGCAGTACGGCATCCTCGGCCGCCGTCCGCCTGAGCCGTGCCGTCAGCGGGTGGTTGAAGGCGTGCCCGGCCTGCGGCAGTCGCAGCTCACGCCAGTCGCCGGTGCCCGCGACCACCGCGTACTCGAACGTGTGCGACCAGCGCTGGAGTTGGAAGGCGGACCCGTCGGGCGCCGTACGCCGGGGCGGGTCGACCCAGATGCCGGAGGGCCAGCCGGTGCAGGAGCGCATCAGGGACATGTAGAGGTCGCCGGACGAGGTGACCACGCAGCCCGGGGTGCCCCGGTTCAGGACGGCGAAGCTGCGGCCGTCCCACGCGTCCCCGGGCGGCAGGGCCTCCCCGCCGCCCGCAGCGGTGGCCGACACGACCCCGTCGTCCAGGTCGGCGATCAGCGCGTCCACCGCCTTGGCGTCGTCCTCGGGGCGGGCGCCCGCCACCACCAGCAGCGGCAGCCGCTCCAGGTCGCGCAGGTCGGCGCCGGGCACCCACTCCTCCCGCAGCGAGGCGCGCGGCGCCACCCAGACGGCGGCCACGCCCCGCTCGGCGAGCTGCCGCCGCAGCTCCCGCCCGGCCGCCGGGTCCCAGCCGAGGGCCTCGGCGACCACGGAGTTGCGCTCGGGCGCGCCGACCGCGATCCGGATGTCGGGCAGATTGGAGTCGACCTCCAGATCGCCGTAGCGCGGGCCCCCGGCGATCGTCGACGTCGCCGTCACACCCACCCGCACCAGGGCCGCCGCGAGCGCGGTGCCCAGGTCACCGGCGTCGTCCCAGGAGGCGTACACCAACTCGGCGACCCCGATGGACCGTTCACCGAGCGGGCGCCCGGAGCCGTCGGCGACCGCGACCCGTGCGGTGGAGCCCAGCCCGAACCAGGTGTTGGCCGGGTTGTCCAGCGTCCACGGGAACCGCTCGCTGTCCACCTCCACGAACCCGAAGCCACGCCCGATCACCGCGTCCGCCACCTCGTGCACCGGCAGCCCGCCCCGCACGTCGGAGGGCCAGCGGACCCGGATGAGCCGGTCGGAGCCGTCGTAGCCGTCGAGAGTGGTCGTGAGGTCCAGCCGGTCGACGCCCTTCCACAGCGTCAGGCGCTGCGTGTAGGTGAAGAGGCCGAGGTCGGCGCGGACCGTGATGCGCGCGCCGGCGGGGGAGTGCTCGACATCGATGTCGGCCGTGATGTCCCCGCTGCGGGCGGCTGTCGTGCCGGTCGGTGTGAGGTGCCAGGGGCCCTCGCCGAAGCGCGGATGCCTCGGGTACTCCTCCTGGACGACCAGCTCGTTGCCGATGTCGCCGGGGCGCAGCAGCTCCCGGCCGCCCTCCGCGAAAGCGCGCAGGCTGCTGACGGCGCCACCGCGTGCGGGGTCGACCGTCACCTCGTAGAACTCGTTGCGGATGGTGGTGCCTTCGCCGCGCGTCCACTGCGGGACGGTGCCCTCGGCGAGCGGGAGTGTCTTCAGGCCCATGCCGGGCACCTCCGGTACGACGACCCGGAGTTCGCCGTCCTCCCGTACGGCGGGCAGGGGCAGGCCGGTGTCGTCGAGGGGGACGAGCCCGGGGTCCGCGACCGTGAGTACGTCCCGTCGTTCCCAGGTCGCCGCGTTGAAGACCACCAAGTCAGGTGTGGTGCCCGGGAGTTGGACGACCCGGCGGGCTAGGGCGTCGGTCGCGTCCGCGTGCACCGTCTCGGCGAGGTCGTACAGCTCCCGCCAGCCGGTGAGCAGGTCGATGTAGACCTGGTCCGACTCCGAGCCGGTGATGGCGTCGTGATGGGCGCCGTAGATCAGCTGCCGCCAGGCCTTGTCGAGTGCCGCGTCCGGATACGGGTGCCCGGCCGTCAGCGAGGCGAGCGTCGCCCAGGCCTCCGCGTCGGCGAGCAGCGTCTCGCCGTACCGCTGGGCCTGCTTGGTGTCGATGTAGGAGACGTCCTTGCCGGTGTAGACCGGGTTCATGTCGCGGGTCTGCGGGGACGCCTTGCGGCCCTCCGCGTCCAGTTCCGCGCGCACGGCCGCGAAGAAGTCCCGGGGGATGCCGCTGATGAAACGCGGCCAGACGTAGCGGGCGTTCCAGTCCCGGTGGATGCCCATCACCCAGCGGCACGGCGGTGCGTAGTCGCCGCCGACCGGGAGCAGGACGTTGCGGGTGAGCGCGACCTGCTTCAGGCCCTTGAACAGCTTGAGCGCGGCGGCCTCGGCCGCGGGCAGGGTGGGTGCGTTGTCGATCGCCCAGCCGGCGCCGTAGTGGTTGACCATGTACGCCGTCAGCAGGCCGCGTCCGGACGGCGCGATCCAGCTGAACTCGGCCGGGAACTGCATCCGCTGCGGGTCGCGGGGTTCCTCGCCGAAGACGGAGAGTGTCGGGCCCCACTGGTGGAAGGGGCCGCGCGCCCACGAACTGGAACTGACCCCCGCGTCCGCCATCAGCCCGGGGAACTGCGGATCGTGCCCGAACGCGTCCAGCTGCCAGGCCGTCTCCGGGGACGCCCCGATGATCCCGCGCTGGAAGCCGTCGCCGTACAGGGCGTTGCGTACGGTCGCCTCGGCGCCGGTGAGGTTGGTGTTCGGCTCGTTGTAGGTGCCGCCCATGATCTCGACGCGGCCGGTGCGGATCAGCTGGCGCAGGAAGGCGCGCTCCTCCGGGAAGGCGTCCCAGTAGGGCTTGAGGTAGTCGACCTCGGCGAGCACGAAGGTGTACGCCGGGTCGCGCCGGGCCAGCTCGCAGTGGGCCCGGACCAGGCTCATGCCGGACTGGCCGCGTGAGTCGAAGGTGCGGGCGGGCAGGCCGGTGGAGGCGGGGTCGTCGGCGACGTCCCAGGTCTCGGTGTAGGCGCCCTGGGTGTTCCACCAGACGGGGTCGTAGTGGAAGTGGCTGACCATGAACATGGTCCAGCCCGGTTCGGCGGCCGTGAAGGCGGTGGAGTGTCGCGCGGCGTGGGCCGGGTCCTCGGCGTCCTCCGCCGTGACCCTGATGTGGGTCCGGTCGCCCGGGGCGAGGTCGGTCGTCACCGGTATCTCGGCGCGTACCGTGCCGTCGTCCCCCGTGGTCGCCTCGGCGGTGCCGTGCACACCCGGCCCCTCCACGGTGAGGCGGACCGCGCGGCCGGGAGTGTGCCCGATCTCGACGGCCAGCACCTGCCGCGGCCGGTCCTCGGTGCCGACGAACAGCTCGGTCGACTCGACAGAGATGACGCGCATGGGGCTCCTACGAGTACTCGTGGGGGAGCCCCATCCTGGCACCGGCGGGATGGTTCAAACAACCACTCGGGCGCATCCTTGGTGGTTCATCCATGCAGTCCCGGACAGGTCGGTCGGGCTGGACAGGCCGGGCGGGCTCAGCGCGTCCGGCGGGACTTCACCGCGTGCTGCGGGGTGATGTGGTCGGTCAGCGCCAGCGAGGCGCTCGCGCGCTGGTAGGTGAGCTGGGCGACCCGGACGTACAGGCAGTCGACGAGCATCAGGACGGAGTGCCGGCTGCTGATGCTCTCGGCGCGGAAGCTGGTCTCCGCGGACGAGGAGACGAGCCGGATGTCGGCCGCCCGGGCGAGCGGGGAGCGCGGGTCGGTGGTGAGGGCGACGGTGGTGGCGCCGCGCTCCTTGGCCATCTCGAACGGTTCGAGCGTCTCGCGGGTCGCCCCGGAGTGGGAGATGCCGATCGCCACGTCCGCCGGGGTGAGCAGGGCCGCGGAGGTGGCCGCCGCGTGCACCTCGGTCCAGCCGCGGACCGAGCAGCCGATCCGGAACAGCCGGGTCTCCGTCTCCTGCGTCACGGCGCCGCTGCCGCCGACCCCGTAGACGTCGATGCGCCGCGCTCGGGCCAGGGCCTGGGCCGCCCGCTCGATCGCGTCGAGGTCGATCCGGTCCATGGTCTGCTGGATGGCCCGCAGATCCGCGGTGCCCACGACCTGCACGACCCGCTCAAGACTGTCGTCGGGCGAGATGTCCGGGCCGATCTCGGCGGTGCCCCAGTCGGAGACCTCGCCGCGACCTCGCTCCTGGGCCAGCTCGATCAGCAGATGCTGGTAGGAGTCGAGCCCGATGGCCCGGCAGAAGCGGGTCACCGTGGCCTGCGAGGTGCCGGTGCGGCGGCCCAGCTCGGCGGCCGAGCAGTGGGTGACGGCGGCCGGATCCTCCAGGATCAGCTCGCCGACCTTCCGCAGGGAGCCGGCCAGCCGGGGCAGCTCGGTGCGGATCAGTGTGGTGACGTCGGTCGAGGGCATGGGAAGAAGGTAGCAGCCACCGTTCGGGCCACTGAATGAATACCAGGACCAGATGCCGGGACCGCCTTCGGGGTGGCGGCTCAGGTGGGTCACGGGTGCTCATGGGTGGGTCATTGCCGGTGCCGTCCGGGTGTGATTTATTGATTCATCGATGGAGTAATACGAGGTGGTTCAATCCACCAGTGGGGAGTGAGTGACGCGTGTCCGACGACTCCGTGAGCGCCCGGCGCTTCGCCCGCGAGAGCATGGCCGTCCTCGACCGCACGACCGAGTCCGCACGCGACGACGTGGCACGCGCCGCCGAGCTGATCGCCGACTGCGTGCGCGCGGACGGCGTGATCCAGGCCTTCGGCACCGGCCACTCCCAGGCCATCGTCCTCGAACTCGCCGGGCGGGCCGGCGGCCTGGTGCCCACGAACCGGCTCAGCATCGCCGACCTCGTCCTGTACGGCGGCGAGCCCCCGAGCGTCCTCGACGACCCGCTCCTGGAGCGCCGCGCCGGAGTCGCCGGCCGCCTCTACGAACTGGCCGCACCGCACCCCCGGGACCTCTTCGTCGTGATCTCCAACTCCGGCGTCAACAACGTCATCGTGGAGATGGCCCTGCACGCCAAGGAGCACGGCCACCGCCTCCTCGCCATCACCTCCCTCGCCCACACCCGCGCCGTCCCCGCCGGGCACCCCAGCGGCAGGAAGCTCGCCGACCTCGCCGACGTCGTCCTCGACAACCGGGCACCGCGCGGCGACGCCCTGCTGGAGCTCCCCGAGGGCGGCGCGGTCTGCGCCCTGTCCACACTGACCGGCGTGATGCTCGTCCAGATGGCCGTCGCCGAGGCCTCCGCCCTGCTCCTCGCCGCCGGGGAACGCCCGCCGGTGTACGTCTCGGCCAATGTGCCGGGCGGCTTCGAGGGCAATCTGGAGCTGGAGAAGCGGTACGCCGGGCGGATCCGGCGTACCGCGAGCTGATCACTCCACGGGTACGGGTGTCAGCGCCACGGCCAGCGGATAGGCGCCGGTCCTCAGGGGCTCCCCGGCGGTGCCCGACGCGGTGTCGACCGGCACGAGCGCGTTCCCGTCGGCCGTCGTGACGTAGGCCGTGCCGCCGTTCCAGTCCAGGCCGACGTCGAAGGCGGACCGCCCGACCGTCACCCTGGCGCCGGGGGCGCCGGTCACCGTGTCGACGGGGGTGACGTGGTCCCCGGTGCTCGGGCTCACCCACAGGGTCCGCCCGTCCGGTGACAGCCCGAGGCCGTACGCCTGGCCGGTGACCAGGAGCGTCGGCTCGGCGTCGTTGGTCGCCGTGTCGATCGGAGTCACCGTCGAGCCGCCGGAGTTGGACACGTACACCGTCCGCCCGTCCGGCGCGGCGATGACGTTGAAGGGACGGGGCCCGACCGGAATGGCCCTGCCGGCGCTTCGGGTGGCGAGGTCGACGGGGCTGACGGTGTTGTCGTGGATGTTGGCCACGTACAGGGTCCTGCCGTCCGGCGTGACCGCCATGTTCTCCGGCCCGGAGCCCACCGGGACCGGTGGGCCCGCCGTCCGTGTGCCGGTGTCGATCGGCTGCACCGTGCCGTCCGTGTAGTTGGCGACCCAGAGCGTACGGCCGTCCGGGGTGAGGGCGAGCCCGGCGGGGACCCTGCCCACGGGGACCGTGGCGGTGACGGTGCCCTTCGCCACGTCGATCACGCTGACCGTGTTCGAGCCCTGGTTGGCGGCGTACGCGGTCCGGCCGTCCGCGCCGACGACGACCTCGCCGGGGTTGTCGCCGACCGCGATGTTCCTGCTCGTGCCGCTGGACAGATCGATCGAACTCACCGACGCCCCACTGAAGTTGGCGGTCAGCGCGCGGGGCGTGCCCGTCCCGTCGGTGACCCGGACGGGGAGCGCGCGGTCGAGGAGCCCCTCACCCGACACGACGACGGAGTGGACGCCCTCGGTGACGCCGGTGAGGGTGACGGTGACCGAGGCCGGGGTCGTCGCCGTGCCCTCGGCGGGCGTGGCTTTGACGCCGTCGGGCACATGGAGCCGCCAGCTGACGGTCCTGGCCCGCTCGTCGGACAGGTCGAGGGTGACCTTGGCGGAGGCCCCCGGCTTCAGTGACAGCGAGCCGGGCGAGAAGGCGGCGTCGACGCCCGGGTCGGGCGCGGTGTCCAGCATCGTCGTGTAGAGGAACTGGTCCATCACACCAGGGGAGACCTGCTGGGGAATGGCGTCCAACTCACCACGCGATTCGCGGAGTTGAGCCCAAAGGCGCGCCACCGTGTCCGTGTCGCCCCGCTTGTGGGCCAGCAGCAGCTCCACGGCCGTGCCGCCCGCGGTGCCGTAACGGCCGAGCTTGTCCAGCCAGGCGGAGGTCTCGTCGAGGAACCCGGGGTTGTCCAGGCGGGCGCGCAATTGGTCCGGGGTGGCGGCCATGTCGGTGAAGCAGGACATGAGCCGGGCCGCCGCACGGTCGAGTCCGCTGTCCTCCTCGTACGCCTTGCGGAATGCCGCGACGAGCCCGGTGAGCGTGGGGGACTCGGTCGGATCCAGCTGGGAGGAGTAGTTGTTCTCGGCGAAGATCCGCAGCCATTTCGCGGCGCCGCCGTGGCCCGCGAGATCCCGTACCGAGGCGAGGAAGGCGGCCCGGGGATCGTAGGCGTCCGGGTTCCAGAGATACGCCGCCGACGTGAACAGCGCGATCCTGCTCGCCTCGCCCTGCACCATCGGGTTGGCGGTCACGCCGGTGACCTCCTCGGCCACGCCGGGTTCCCGGCCGGTGTAGGGGCCGAGCAGGAGGCGGGTGGTGACGTAGTCGTTGACCGGATAGTTGTCCCAGACCAGGATCGGGTGGCCGTACACCTCACGGGCCTGCTTCACCTGCTCGGCGGTGATGGTCGGCGCGATCACGCCGACGCCGGTCCACTCCACCACCACGGACGGGTCGAGTTTCTCCCGCAGCGCCTTCTTGTACGGGGAGTCGGCGAGATCGGAGTACTCGGTCGGGACCATCTCCAGGGGCTGGAGGCCGGAGTGCCCGGCGCTGAACTCCCGCCACACCGTGTTCAGCAGCCGGGCCTGCGCGGTGCCCGCCGCACCCCCGCCCGACCCGAACTCCGCCTCGTCGGCGGGGCAGTTCCACTTGGTGTAGCTGATGTCGTCCAGCGGGATCGCGAAGGACCGCACGCCGATCGCGTACAGCGAGTCGAACTTGGCGGTGAGCGCCTTGATGTCGGCGTCGGAGGAGTAGCAGACGGAGAGCCCGGGGGAGAGGGCGTAGGTGAAGCGGACGTGGTCGGCGCGGGCCCGGTCGACCAGTTCCCTCAGCTTCGCCAGCTCGGCGGGCGGATAGGCGTCGCGCCAGCGGGCCCGGAGGTAGTCGTCGTCCTTGGGGGAGTAGACGTAGACGTTCTGTTTCGTACGGCCGTAGAAGTCCAGCTGGGCGAGGCGTTCGGCGTGTGACCAGGGCTTGCCGTAGAAGCCCTCGATGACTCCGCGCAGGCCGGCCGTGGGCCAGTCGCGGACGTTCACCGCGGGCAGGCGGTCTCGCGCGACGAGCTGGCGCAGGGTCTGGGCCGCGTAGAAGGTGCCCGTGGTGTCGGTGCCGGAGAGGGCGACGAGGGCGCGGCCGTGGGAGCGGCCGGAGGCGAGGGCGTAGCCGCCGGAGGGCAGTCCCGTCGGGGACTTGGCGCCGAGTCGTCTCAACACCCGGTCGGTGGCGGTGTTCTCGGTGGGGCCGCCGACGTAGACCGTGAGCGCGGAGGCCGGGGGTCTCTGGTCCGCGGGCACGGTGACGATGTGCCGGGCACCGGCGTCGCGCAGGACGGATTCCACGAGGCGCCGGGCGGCGGGGTCGGTGTCCGGTCCGACGACCTCGACGACCCTGTCCGGGACGGCGAGGCGGGCCGGGTCCGTGTGCATGCTCTTGGGGGTGGGCCACACCTGTGGGGCCGGGGCCCGGGTCTGGTCCTGGGCGGGGGGTGTGGGCGCGGCGGCTGCGGACGGTGCGGCGGTTGCGGACGGTGCGGTGAGGCCGATGGCGAGGAGCAGGGCCGCTGGAACTACACGAAGGGATGGAAGCACGAATCCTCCCGGGGTGAATGTATCCACCGAGAGATGCTAGAGATGCTGAATGTTTCATTCAATGGGGTGGTTCAGGAGGCAGGTTCCCACAGGGGGCGCACACTGGATATGTGTGCCGTCGGTGCTCAAGGGGGTGTCGGCATGGCTGCGTCAGAATGCCCGAGGGTGCGGCTGTGGCGGTGGCGGCGCAGCCCGTTGAGGCGGCGCAGCGACCTCGTCGAAGCCTGGGTCGTGCTGGCCGGATGGCTGTTCGCGCTGGTCGGTGCCCTGTTCGCGGGGCTGGCGGCGGCCGACGCGGTCACCCACTCCGCCAAGGAGCAGCGGGCCGCGAGCCATAAGGTCACGGCCGTACTCGTGAAGGACGCGGGTGATCCGGGTGCCTCACGGGTCACCACCGACCATCTCGTGTGGGGCACCGTCCGCTGGACCGACCCGGACGGTACGACCCACACCGACGACGCCCGGGTGCCGCCCAAGACGCACGCGGGCAGCAAGGTCGTGGTGTGGGCCGACCGGCACGGCGCCGTCGTCAACGAGCCGCTGACCGAGACCGAGATCCTGCTCCACGCGGTCGCCGGAGGCATCCTGGCCGCCGGGGCCGCCGGCGGCGTCGTGCTTGGGTGCACCTGGGTGGTACGGCTGGGCCTTGAGCGGCGGCGGATGGACGAGTGGGCCGCGGAGTGGGAGCAGATGGACACGCCGTGGGGGTGGAAGACGGGCTGATACGCCGTCTCACCACACGGCACGGCCGCACCGCACGGCACCGTCGGCACCACGATCGGCGCGGCCCACCGACATCGTCAACTGACGTCCGACGCGGTCATCTGATGTCCGCCGTCGTCACTTGACGTCCGCGCTAGGCAGCGCTGACGGGGACGCGGTGTTCAGGTCCTCCAGGCCCTTGGGGATGGCGAGCGTGAGAACCGGCGAGCCCGGCTGGGGTGCGGGCGGGGTCATCTGGTCCTTGGGGAGCTTCGGCGGGGTGGTCTGCTGGAAGTTGTTCGCGTCGAAGTTCACCAGACCCGTCTTCTCCAGGATCGTCATGTGGTCGAGCACGGTGTCGTTCGCCAGGTCTGCCAGCTGACGGACCAGGGTGTTCTGCGTGGTGCCCCGGATCTTCGCGATCGCCGGGAAGATCTGCCCGTGCGTCACCCGCATGATCGCGACCCCCGTGGCGTCGAACTCCTTGCCCGTCTTGGAGTCCACCGTCGCCACGAACTGCTGCTGCTGCGGGCTGGCCTGGTTGGGCAGCGTGATGTTCAGCTGGGACGCGAGCTTGCGGCAGGCGAGGTCGAGCCGGGCATGGCCGACGACCAGGTGCTGGCCGGCCTCCTTCATCGCCGGAGTCGTTCCGCGCTGCATCGCCATCATGCCCAGCGGGTGCTCCCACAGGCCCGCCGCGCGGACCTTGACGACGAAGTCCCGGTCCGCCTCGGTCAGGGGCCCGAACTGCGTATTGGCGATGACACGGTCCTGGCTTGTGGAGGTGTTGTCCAGGCCCAGCATGGCCGGGTAGGCGAGCGCGGAGAGGGTGAGGACGAGCGCGCCTCCCACGAAAACGGTTCCTACCATGCGGCGCGAGATGGGCATCGTGCCTCCTGACGTGAGCGGCTTGGTCCCCAGGAGGTACGGATGGAACACGCGAAACAATCACCGCCGCGGGAAAAAACTTACGGCCCGCTGTGCGTCGTCCGTCACACGCCACCGTGAACCGCCTGCTCGGCCCCGGTCGCCCGGAGGCCGGAACCGCTGTGCCCCGGTTCTTGATCCTTCTCGGCGGCGATCGCGGCGGCCGAGGCGAGCGTCGCGGCGGCGAGGCTGCCCCACAGAGCGCTCGGGCCGTGCGGCGCCAGGGCGGTGATGACGGCCGGGGAGACGGCGAGCCCGAAGCCCGTGGAGACTTCGAAGCGGGCGAGGGTGCGGCCCAGGGCGTGGGCCGGGGCGAGGTGCGTGACGAGGGCGGTGGCGCTGCCGGCGTAGACGATCTCCCCGATGGTGCAGAGCACGGACACCGCGGCGACGGCCGGGGCGCCCCAGCCGTGACCCAGCGAGGTGGCCGCGAGGAAGCCCAGGTAGGACACGGTGAGGAGGACACCGGCGAGCGCCAGCACCGTGCGCCGGGAGAACCGGGACAGCAGCACGGTGACCGGCACCTGGAGGGTGACCACCAGCACCGTGTTGGCCACGAAGATGGCCGCCGACCACACCGGGGACGCGTCCAGCTGGGTCACCAGGATCAACGGGAGCGCGATCTCGGGGACGTTGAGGCAGAAGACGTAGACCACGTTGGCGGCGAGCAGCGCACGCATCCGGGGCACCAGACCGTCGCCCCCTGCCCCAGCCCGTGCCCCTGCTCCAGCCCCGACCCCGGCCCCGTCCGTGTCCTTGGCCAGGGCGGCGGCGGGACGCGCGTGCAGCTGCACCGACCATGCCAGGGCCGCCGCGGCCAGATAGGCGAGCCCGGTCACGGCGGCCAGTGCCCGCAACGCCGTCGTGCCGCCCGCCAGGGACACGGTCGCGATGAGCGCGCCCACGCCCAGACCGGCGTTGCGCAGGGCGCGGCCCGCCGCGAGGGCGGCGTCGCGGTCCCGGCCGTGGGCGACCGTGGCCACGACGGCCGCGTGCGCCGCCGGCCATGCCTGGTTGCCGACGCCGAGGAACAGCGCCGCCGTCCCGAACAGCCAGACATGCCCCGCCGGGGTGGCCAGCAGCAGCACCACGCCGAGCACCCGGACCAGCATCGACGCCGCCACGACCGTGCTGCGCGCACCCCGGTCCAGCCACCGGCCCACCGCGGGCATGCACACCAGGCCCGCGACGACACCGACCGTCATGGCGACGCCGGTGACCGGCGCGGACAGCTTCAGCACCGTCACTCCGTAGAGCAGCAGGAAGGGTCGCAGCAGGCCGGTGCCGAGCGCGTCCACGGCCAGGGCGACGGCATAGCGGGGGCCTCCGGAGGCGCGGACGAGGGCGCGGGGCCGGATCTTGGTGGTGGTTGGCATAGTGCCAACGGTGGGTTCGGCCGCAGCACGGGCCGCGTCGGTTGACGGAAACCGTCAACCGACGCTGTCGTCGGCTCTCCGGTCGATGATGATGCGGGCGTGACGTTGAGGATCGACATCAGCGGACTGCCGCCCGAGCGGCTACGGTTCGCCGCCTCCCCGCTGGCCGAGCTGACCGCGATGCTGCATGTGCTGGCCGAACCCGGCCACCATCCCCAGCACGCCGAGTGGGCCGCGAAGGTCTGGGCGGTGCTGCGGCCCGAGCTGGCCGAGCGGCTGCGGGAGGCGGAGTTCCTCTGGCGTTCCTCTCAGGCCGACTTCCTGATCCCCGCCCGCCCCCGGCCGACCCTCGCCGAGGAGTTGGACGAAGTGGACCGGATCGACGACGAGAGGTACGTGACCGCCGCGCTCGTCACCACGTGCGGCAGCAACCGGGTGCGTTTCGGCGCGTCGTCGCCGCTCACCGACGCGACCGCGCGCGAGTGGGCCCTGGATCTGGCCCAGGCCCGCGGCGCGCGGCAAGAGGCCTTCGCGGAACGGCTGCTCGCGGACCCGGCCACGGTGCGGGCGCGGGTGCGCGACACCCTCGAAGAGTGCGCCGAGGCCTTCTTCGACGAGGCCTGGGCGGGCGTCGCCGTGCAGCTCGCCACCGACCTGCGTCTGAAGAACGACCTGTTGAAGCGCCAGGGCATCGGAGCGGCGCTCGCCTCCGTCTCCGGCGCGGTCACCCTGGCACCGGACGGCGACTGCATCGTCGTGGACAAGCTGCAGGACAAGGCGACCGCCGCCCAGAGCGCCGGGGTCACCTTCATCCCCACGGTCTTCGGCCGCCCACACCTGGTGGCGGTCCACGCGCCCGGCTGGCAGCCGGTGGTGCAGTACCCCGTGGCCGAGCCGAGTCCGTCGGAGCCGGTGTCGCTGGAAACGGTCACCCTGCGGCTGGAGGCACTCGCCCATCCGGTACGGCTACGGCTGCTGCGCACCCTGGTCCGCGGCCCGCACACCACGGGTGAGCTGGCCCATGTCTGGGACCTGACCCGCCCGGAGGTCTCCCGCCACCTCGCGCTGCTGCGCCGCGCGGACCTCGTCACGGCCCGGCGGCACGGCCGCTACGTCCGCTACACCCTCGACCTCCCCGCCCTGACAGCCCTGGGAACGGACCTGCTGGCGGCGGTACTGCGCTGAGCGGCACCCGCAGTGCCACGCCGGTTCGGCAGCGCCCTGAAGGGGTGCAGGGCTGTATCGATATGCGGCTCCGCCGCGGGGCGCGACCAGCCATGACGGCGCCGCAGACGACCGCCGACAGTCAACAGGAGCGGCATCCGACGCCCAGGAGAGCCGTTGTGAGGCGTGTCACATTGGAGCTAGGGTGATTACCGCTTGAAGAAGCCCACCGGGCCGTGGGCCGAGCGGCGGCGCTCGTGATCCGGCCGGCTTCGGGTGAGGGAAGTGATCCCGTTGTCCGTCGCCTGGGACGACATCGGCGGGCTCGTCGATGCGCACGAACGGTTCCTCGCCGGCTCACCGGTCGAGTCGGACGTGCGGGACTCCGTGCTCGACTCCTGGAAGCGCTGCCGCTCCGCCGGCCTGGAACCGCACCGGCTGCTGGTCCGCTACACCGCTGACGTGGCCCTGGACGACCGGCTCCAACGCGCTGTCGACCCGGTCCTGACGGAACTCTCCGCCTCCCTCGCCGACGTCGGCATGACGATCGCGCTCTGCGACGGACAGGGCCGGATGGTCCAACGGCTCGGCGGCGACCGGCAGTTGTGCGAGAGCCTCGACGCGGTGCAGTTCGCGCCCGGGTTCGACGCCTCGGAGCAGGTCGTGGGCACCAACGGCATCGGCACCGCCCTCGCCGAGCGCGGCCCCGTCTACGTCGTCGGCCGGGAGCACTTCGCCGACTGTCTGCAGCCCTTCGCCTGTGCGGGCGCGCCCGTGCGGGACCCGCTGAGCGGGCGGATCGAGGCCGTCCTCGATCTGACCTGCCTGCGCGATCAGGGCGACCCGGCCATGGTGGGGATGGTCCGCGAGGCCGCCCGGGACATCGAGGCCCGGCTGCTGGAGCAGGCCACCGAACGCGAACGCGCGCTGCTCGCCGCGTACCGGCGGGCCGACGGGCATGTGCGGGGCTGGCCGAAGCAGCCCGAGTATCTGCCGCCCGGCCCCGAGCATCTGCCACTCGGCCCCGACGGCGGCGCCCTCGGCCGACTCGACCTGGCGGTACTGCGGGAGAAGGCCGAGGAACTCATCGCCGCACCGCATCGCACCCTCGACCAGATCACCCTGCCCAGCGGCCGCACCGCCACCCTGCTGCGCCGACAGGTCAGGGGAGCGGCGGGGGAGAGCGGCGTCGCCGTCGAGGCCCGCATCCTCGGCGGCCCCCGTCTGAGCCACCTCCGCCCGGCACCGTCGGACGTGCAGCCGCAGCCGCCCTCCACGCAGGCAGCGGCCCGGACCTCGGCGCCCTCCAAGCCCACCGAGCCCTCCAAGCCCACCGAGCCCTCCGAGCCCATCGAGCCCTCCAAGCCCACCGAGCCCATCGAGCCCTCCGCACCGTCCGGCCCGACGACGGCACCCGCATCCGTGCCCCCACAGCCCCTGCCCCGGCCCGCACCGCAATCCACGCAATCCACGCAAGCGCCGCCCGCGCCGGAACCGCGGCCACGGCCGGCACCCGACGCCGTGACGCACACCGCCGTACCCCCACCCGGGCCCGTCACCCGCCCCGAACCGGACGGTGACCGCGGAGGCGGAGGCGAAGGCGAAGACGTCGGCGCCGAAGGCTGGCTGCTGCTCGTCGGTGAGCCCGGCGTCGGACGGCTGGCCATGCTCGCGCGGCGGCGGCTGGGGCTGCTGCACGACGCGAGCGTGCGGATCGGCACCACCCTCGACGTCACCCGCACCGCGGAGGAGCTGGCCGAGGTGACCGTGCCCCGGTTCGCCGACTTCGTCGCCGTCGACCTGCCCGACTCGGTGCTGCGCGGCGAGGAACCGGAGGCGCTCGGCGGCCGGACCGCGCTGCGCCGGGTGGCCATCCGCGCCGTACGGAAGGACCCGCACAACCTGTACGACGTGGGTGATCCCGTCGAGTACCTGCCGTCCACGCCGCAGGCCCGCTCGCTGGAGACCCGGCAGTCCGTGCTGGAACCCGTCCTGGCCGAGGCGGGCGGCTGGATCGCGCAGGACCCGGAGCGGCTGGAGCGGGTGCTCGCGGCGGGCATCCACTCGCTGATCACCGTGCCGCTGCGGGCGCGCGGCACCACCCTCGGCGTGGTCAGCTTCTACCGCTCCCTGCAGCCCGCCTCCTTCGAGGACGACGACCTGTCCCTCGCCCAGGAACTGGCCGGCCGCGCGGCGATCTGCATCGACAACGCCCGCCGCTACACCCGCGAGCACAACACCGCCCTCACGCTGCAACGCAGCCTGCTGCCCAGGGGCCGCCCCGAGCAGAGCGCCGTCGAGGTCGCCTACCGCTATCTGCCCGCGCAGGCCGGGGTCGGCGGTGACTGGTTCGACGTCATCCCGCTGTCCGGCGCCCGGGTCGCGCTCGTGGTCGGCGACGTTGTCGGGCACGGGCTGCACGCCGCCGCCACGATGGGCCGGCTGCGCACCGCCGTCCACAACTTCTCCTCCCTGGAGCTGCCGCCCGACGACGTCCTCACCCACCTCGACGACCTGGTCGGCCGGCTCGACCGGGGCGAGGGCTGGGCCGCGGAGAGCTCCCCCGACTCCGGCATCGTCGGCGCCACCTGTCTGTACGCCGTCTACGACCCGGTGTCCCGGCGCTGCACCCTCACCCGCGCCGGGCACCCGCAGCCCGCGGTCGTCGCCCCCGACGGCACCGTCGCCTTCCTCGACCTGCCCTCCGGGCCGCCCCTCGGACTGGGCGGCATGCCCTTCGAGACGGTCGAGCTGGAGCTGGCCGAGGGCAGCCAGCTCGTGCTCTACACCGACGGTCTGGTCGAGGACCGGCACCGCGACATCGACACCGGCCTGGACAAGCTGCGTGCCGTCCTGGCCTGCGTCGACCGTCCGCCGGAGGAGACCTGCGAGGCCGTCCTGCACGCCCTGCTCCCGGCCCGCCCCGGCGACGACGTCGCCCTGCTCGTGGCCCGCACCCACACTCTCGGCTCGGACCGGGTCGCCCAGTGGGACCTGCCCAGCGACCCGGCGGTCGTCTCCCGCGCCCGCGTGGCGGTCACCGAGCGGCTCGCCGCCTGGCACCTGGACGAACTGGCCTTCACCACCGAGCTGATCGCCAGCGAACTGGTCACCAACGCCATCCGGCACGCCACCGGCCCGCTCCAGCTCCGCCTCCTGCGCGACCGCGCCCTGATCTGCGAGGTCTCCGACGGCAGCAACACCTCACCCCGGCTGCGCCGCGCCCGCACCGAGGACGAGGGCGGCCGCGGCCTGTTCCTCGTCGCCCAGCTCACGGAACGGTGGGGGACCCGGTACACGCCCGAGGGCAAGATCATCTGGGCGGAGCAGCCCTTGCCGTGACGCTGGGGGCTGCCGCCCCCAGGCCCCCGCTTCGGCCCTGAAGGGGCCTCGTCCTCAAACGCCGGACGGGCTGACTGTTGCTGATCGGCGTCGGGGAGCGCCCGTCCGTTGTCATAGCACCTCCGGCAGCCCCGGACCCGCGCACCGCACATCGGCCGCGGGCACCGTCCCGTCGATCAGATAGGCGGCCACCGCCTCGTCCACACACGCGTTGCCGCGGCTGGCGAACACGCCGTGCGAGTAGTCGTCGTCGAGGGTGACCAGACGGGAGCCCGGCAGCAGTTCCCGCAGCTCACGTGCGCCCTCGATCGGTGTCACCGGGTCGTGCGCGGAGGCGACCAGCAGCACCGGCGGCGCGGCCGGACCGCCCAGCGGCGTACGGCGGTCGGGGCGGTGGTGCCAGTACGCGCAGGCCGAGGCCTCCATGCCGGTCAGGACCGGCTGCGGGTCGAGGCGCCGGGTGCGGCGGATGTCCGCCACGATCTCGCGCGGCGTCGGGCCGGGACCGTCCGCGCACTTCACGATCCGGTTGGCCGCCTCGTAGTTGCGGGCCGCGGGACTGTCGAAGGCGGACGCGGGACGCAGACCGTCGGGGCTGCCGTCGGCCAGGTAGCCGCGCAGCCCGTCGGCCAGGCCCGCCCAGCGCTCGGTGCGGCCCAGGGCGCGGTAGACGGCACGGTCGAACTCCGCCGGACCGAAGCCGTTCACCGGCCGCGCGGCGAGTCCCCGGCGGGCGCGCAGATACGCCTGCCGTACGGCATCCGCGTCGCCGCCCAGCCCGAAGCGCTCCGGGTGTGCGGCGCTCCAGGCGAAGAAGGTGTCGCGGGCGCGCAGCATCGCACGGCTCTGGACGACGTCGAAGTCGTACCAGTCCCAGGGGCCGACCACACTGTCCAGCACCATGCGGCCGACCCGCTGCGGGAAGCGGGCCGCGTAGGCCGCGCCCAGGTAACTGCCGTACGACACACCGAGGAAGCCCGTCCGGGGCTCGCCCAGCGCGGCGCGGATGGCGTCCATGTCGTACGCCGTCTGCTCGGTGGACAGGTAGGGCAGCGCCGCCGTGCCCGCACCCGTCGCGCAGTCGTCGGCCATCTGCCGAAGCGAGGTGAGGTACGTCCGCTCGGCCCGCGGCGTCGTCGGCACCGGGTCCGCGCCCGGCGCGGTGAACAGGCCGCCCATCGGGCCGCAGTCCACGGGGGTGCTGCTCCCGACGCCGCGCGGGTCGAAGCCGATGACGTCGTACGCGCGCCGCACGCTCGCGGGGAGTTTGGCGCGCTTGGTCACCGCGTAGGGGAGCCCGGAGCCGCCCGGGCCGCCGGGATTGACCAGCAGGATGCCGCGCCGCTCGGCCGGGGTGCCGGAGGCGGGGACCCGGGAGACGGCGATCTCGATGTGCGGGCCGGACGGGTGCCGCCGGTCGAGCGGGACGGAGAGGCGCCCGCATTCCACACGGTCCGGCGCGGGCGGCTTCGGCACGGAGTCGGGGCAGGCGCCGAAGGCGAGGGAGGTGGCGGCCCGGGCGGGGCCGGCGGTGGGGAGCAGGGCCGCGGCGGCCACGAGGGCGCACAGCAGGGCGGTGGGGCGGGGTGGCAGGGACACGAGGTCACTCCGAGGCGGTTGGGTAAGAACGGGCTAGCAAATGAAAATGATTATCGATAGCGTGTGCCGGTCAAGTCCGGCCCCCTCCCGCCGAGGGGCGCCCCGGGCTGCCCGAAAGTCTGAACTCATGGCACGAAAAGGGGAGTTGTGGCTCATCTGCTGGTGGTAGAGAGCTGGGTCGGGTCGATGAGCAGGCTGCTGCCACGCGCGATCCGGGAGGGCGGACACGAGTTCACCTTCCTCACCCGGGACCTGCATCACTATCTGCGCTCGGCGCCCGAGGGGGCCGCCCATCCGCTGCTCGGCGCCCGCAATGTGATCACCGCCGAGACGAACGACCTCGACACCCTGCTGCCCGAGGCGGCCCGGCTGCACTCGGTCCTCGGTTTCGACGGCGTGATCACCTCCTGCGACTACTACCTGCCGACGGCGGCCCGTATCGCCGGGCACCTCGGCCTGCCCGGCCCCGGCCCCGAGGCGGTGGAGAACGCCTGCCGCAAGGACGCCACCCGCCGTGTCCTCGCCGACGCGGGCCTGCCCGGACCGCGCTTCGCCGTGCACGAGGAGTGGGCCGACCTCGCGCGGGCCGCGCGGGAGATCGGCTATCCGCTCGTCGTCAAACCGGTCGACCTGTGCGCGGGCATGTACGTGCGGCGCGTCGACGACGAGAGTCAACTCGCCGATGCGGTAAGGGCATTGAGTGGCTTCCCGGTCAATGCCCGGGGGCAGCGGCGCACCTCCGCCGTGCTCCTCGAAGAGCTCCTCGACGGCCCCGAGGTGAGCGTCGAGACCGTGTCGTACCGGGGTGCGGTGCACATGGTCGGCGTCACCGACAAGAGCATCGGCGGAGCGCCCGCCTTCATCGAGACCGGCCATATGTTCCCCGCCGCCCTGCCGCTCGCCGACGTCGACGCCGCCGAGCAGACCGCGCTCGGCGCGCTCAAGGCGCTCGGGCTGACCGACGGGGTCGTGGCGCACACCGAGATCAAGCTGACCTCCGCCGGGCCGCGCGTGGTCGAGGTCAACCCCCGGCCCGCCGGCAACCGCATCACCGAGCTCGTCCGCCATGTCACCGGCATCGACCTCGCCGCCGCCTGTGTCGATGTCGCCCTCGGCCGTGCGCCCGACCTCAGGCGCAACGACACCGGGCTGCGCAGCGCCGCCATCGGCTTCCTCGTCCCCGACCGCACCGGCACCCTCGAAACCCTCGACGCCGGTGAACTGGCCGACCGCCCAGAGGTGTTGGAGGTGCAGCTCGCCGAGCCCGGCAGGGCCGTGAAGGCGGCCGGGAGCAACAACGAGTACCTCGGGCACGTCATGGCCGGCGACCCCGACGGGCCCGGCGCCCGCGACCGCGTCCAGGACCTGCTGGCCGGGCTGCGCGCGGGGCTGGTGATCCGATGACCGCCGCCCCCCTCGGCGCTTCGCCGACGGCGCCCTGTCGGACGTACGACGAACTCGTCGCCCGCGTCCGCGACGGTGCCCTCGGCCCCGACCCCCGCAGCCGCCGGATCGCCGTCGCCTTCACCACCCGGCAGGCCGTACGGCACGACGGGCGCGGCACCGGCTACCACAACGAGGTCCTCAGCCTGCGCCTCGCCGGGGCCGTCGGATCCTGCGCGGTCGAACCCGGCGAACTGCCCGACAGCGCGCTGGACGAGTGTGTCGGCGCCGATGTCGCACAGCTTCTCGACCATCCGGTGCCAGCGGTGCGGGTGGCCGCCCTCGACGCGTACCTGATGCACATCACCCCGCACACCCCGGACCACGGGGCGCTGCCCGTCGCCCTGCCCGCCGGGTCGTCGCTGGAGAAGTCCAGGGCCAGGGCGGAGGCCGTGGTGGAACTGCTGGACCTGGCCGCCGGCTCGCGCGTCCTGGTCGTGGGGGTCGTCAACTCACTGCTGGAGGCGCTGCGTTCGCGCGGGCTCCGCTATGTGCCGTGCGATCTCAAGGGCGGGACGACGGAGTGGGGCGAGCCGGTGGTCGGCGACGCGCTCGCCGCCGCCGGGAGCTGTGACGCGCTGCTGGTGTCCGGGATGACCCTGGGCAACGGCACCTTCGAGCCGTTGCGCGAGCACGCGCTGCGGCACGGCAAGCAGCTGGTGATGTTCGCGCAGACCGGCAGCGCGGTCCTGCCCCGCTTCCTCGGGCACGGCGTCAGCGCGGTGTGCGCGGAGCCGTACCCCTTCTTCTGGCTCGACGGCGGGCCCGGGGTCGTCCACCGGTACCGGAGTTCCGGGGCGCCGGCCGGAGGTGCGCGATGACCGCCACCGCCGTACGTCCCACCGCGCGCCCGGAGCTGCTCACCCTGCTCGGCCGCACCCCCGTCGTCCGGGTCACCGCCGACCTGCCGCACGCCCACCCCGGCTTCTGGGCCAAGCTCGAAGGGCTCGCGGCGGGCGGCATGAAGGCGCGGGCCGCCCTGTCGATGCTGCTCGGCGCCCGCGAGCGGGGCGAACTGCGGCCCGGCGCCCCGGTGGTGGAGTCCACCTCCGGCACCCTCGGCATCGGGCTCGCCTTCGCCGGGCAGGTGCTCGGCCATCCCGTCGTCCTGGTCGGCGACAGCGAACTGGAGCCGTCCATGCGGCAGTTGCTGCGCGCCCACGGCGTCCGCCTGGAGATCGTGGACCGCCCCGCACCCCAGGGCGGCTGGCAGGCGGCCCGCCTCGGCCGGCTGCGCGAACTGCTCGCCGAACTCCCCGGCGCCTACTGGCCCGACCAGTACAACAACCCCGACAACACCGCCGGATACGCGTCCCTGGCCGCCGAACTCGGCGCCCAGCTCGACCACCTGGACATCCTGGTGTGCAGCGTCGGCACCGGCGGCCACAGCGCCGGCCTCATCGCCCCCTTGCGCCGGCACTGGCCCGCGCTGCGCCTCGTCGGCGTCGACGCCACCGGCTCCACCATCTTCGGCCAGCCCGCCCGCCCCCGCCTGATGCGCGGCCTCGGCAGCAGCATCCACCCGCGCAACGTCGCCTACGACGCCTTCGACGAGGTCCACTGGATCGGCCCCGCCGAGGCCGTGGACAGCTGCCGACGGCTCGCCCGGGGCTGCTTCGTCAGCGGCGGCTGGAGCACGGGAGCCGTCGCGCGGGTCGCCGCCTGGGCGGCCCGCGTACACCCGGGCGCGGTCGTCGCCACCGTGTTCCCCGACGGGCCGCACCGCTACCTCGGCACCGTCTACGACGACGACTTCATCGCCGCCCACGGCCTCGACCCGGCCGGTGCCGCCACCCGGCCCGTGGAGCTGCCGCACCCCTACGCCGCCGAGGCGGACGGGTGGGCGCGGTGCACCCGGGTCGCCGATCCACTCTCCTCCGGAAGGACCGAATGAAGGCCCGCCTGCGCACCGTACGGCTCGAACTCGCCGAGCCGCTGCGCATCTCCCGCTCCACCATGACCGCCCGCGACGCCGTATGGCTGAGCGTCGAGCACGACGGGACGACCGGCTACGGCGAGGCCGTCAGCAGCGTGTACTACGGGCTGGACGCCGACACGCTCGTACGGCTGATCGCGGCCGTCGGTCTGGAACGGTTCGCCGACCCCGAGAGCGCCCTGGAGGCCCTGCCCTCGGCTGCCGTACCGCCTGCCGTGACCGCCGCAGTCGAGTCCGCGCTGCTGGACCTCGTGGGCAAACGGGACGGCGTGCCCGTCCACCGACTCCTGGGGACCACGGCGCCGTTCGGAGTCGCCACCGCACGCACCATCGGCATCACCTCGCTCGCGCACGCGGCCGCCGAGGCCCGGCGCCTCGCCGCGAGCGGATTCGAGATCGTCAAGGTGAAGGCGGGCTCGTCCGATCCCGAGGACGACGTGGAGCGCGTACGGGTCATCCGGGACGCGGCTCCGCGGGTACGGCTGCTGCTGGACCCGAACGGGGCCTGGAGCATCGCTCAGGCCGAGCGGCTGCTGCCCCGCTTCGCGGCGCTCGGCGTCGAGGCCGTCGAACAGCCGCTGCCGCCCGGCGACCCGGACGCGCTGGGCGCCCTAGCCGAGCGGTCGCCGCTGCCCGTCATCGCCGACGAGGACGCGGTGAGCGTGGCGGACGTACGGCGGCTGGCCGGACGCGTCCACGGCGTCAACGTCAAGCTCGCCAAGTGCGGGGGAGTCCGGGCGGCCCTGGGCATCGCGGAGCTGATCGAGGGCAGCGGGACCGAGCTGATGCTCGGCTGCCTCACCGCCAGCAGCCTCGGCCTGGCGCCCGCCGTCCACCTGGCCGACCGCGCCCGCTGGACCGACCTGGACGGGCATCTGCTGCTCGCCCACGACCCGTGGCGGGGGATCGGCGGCGCCGACGGGTTCGTGGGCCCAAGTGGCCGCCCGGGTCTGGGAGTCGAGGAGGTGACGGCGCATGCGGACGTGGCGTGAGATGCGCGGCTTCCCGCTCGCCGTCCAGCTCCTGCTCGTCAACCAGCTCGGCGTCAACACCGGCTTCTACCTCCTCATCCCGTACCTCGCCACCCACCTCGGCGAGAACCTGGGCATGTCGGCGGCGGTCGTCGGCATCGTCCTCGGGGTGCGCAACCTCAGCCAGCAGGGCCTGTTCATCATCGGCGGCTCGGCAGCGGACCGGCTCGGGGCGCGGGGCGTCATCATCGCCGGATGCGCGCTGCGGACCGTCGGGTTCGCGCTGTTCGCGCTGGGCGACGGACTGCCGGTGCTGCTCGCCGCCTCCGTGCTCAGCGGGCTCGCCGGGGCGCTGTTCAACCCGGCCGTGCGGGCGTATCTCGCGCAGGAGTCGGGGGAGCGCAAGGCGGAGGCGTTCGCGCTGTTCAACGTGTTCGCCACGACCGGCGCGCTGATCGGTCCGCTGCTGGGCAGCGCCCTGCTCCTGGTCGACTTCCGTACCTCCGCGCTGACCGCCGCCGCCATCTTCGCGGTGCTCACCGTCGCGCAGGCCCTCGTCCTGCCCGCCGGCAAGGTCGAGCCCACCGGCAGCGGCGTCCTCGGGGACTGGCGCGAGGTGCTCGGCAACCGGGCCTTCCTCGCCTTCGCGCTCGCCATGGTCGGCATGTTCACGCTGGAGAACCAGCTGTATCTGCTGCTGCCCGACGGGGCCCGGGAGGCCACCGGGTGGGACGGGGCGGCCGGACTGGTCTTCCTGATCGGTACGGTGGCCAACCTCGCGCTCCAGCTGCGAATAACCGGCTCGCTCAAGTCCCGTGGTTCCAGGCCGCGTTGGATCGCCACCGGACTCGCCGTGATGGGGCTGGCCTTCCTGCCGCCCCTCCTCGGCGCACCCCTCGTGCTGCTCAGCGCCCTCCTGCTCTACCTCGGCATCATGATCGCCTCCCCGTTCGTGATGGAGCTCATCCCCGGCTTCGGCCGCCCCGAGCTGACCGGCACGTACTTCGGGATCTTCTACGTCGTCTCCGGCATCGCCGCCGCCGCCGGCAACGCGGTCGTCGGCTGGGCCATGGACGCCGGGGAGCACGGCGGGCACGAGTGGCTGCCCTGGGTGTGCTGCGCCGTCGTAGGACTGGCTTCGGCGGGCGCTGTCGCGTGGCTGTATCGCCGTGGGGCGCTGCCCGCTCAGGCGGCCCCGGTGCGCGAGGCGGCCAACGCATGACCGACGCCAACCTCCTCACCGACGCCAACCTCCTCACCGACAACCCCGCCCTCTACGAGGCCCGCTTCCCCGACGCCGACCGGCTCGCCGGGCGCTGGACGGAGGACTGTCTGCGCCGGTACGACGCCGGGCCGCGTGTCCTCGACATGGGCTGTGGCACCGGCCGCGACGCCGCGCACCTGCACGGCGCCGGTCGCGTGGTGACCGGGGCCGACATCTCCGAGTCGATGCTGGCCCATGCCCGGGCCCACCACCCGGGACCTGCGTATGTCCGTGCCGACCTGCACGGCTTCGATCTGCGCGGCCTGGGCCAGAACGCCGCCTTCGACGCGGTCGTCTGCCTGGACAGCTCCCTGCTGTACTGCCACACCAACGACCAGCTCGACGGCTTCCTTGCCTCCTGCCGCCGGGTCCTCGCACCGGGCGGGCTGCTGGTCGCGGAGATGCGCAACGGCGCGTACTTCCTGGGCCGTACGGACCTCCTGGACTGCCCGACGGTCAACGCCTTCACCTGGCAGGGCACCGCCTACCGGTCCACGACCACCCTGACCGTCGACCGCACGGCCCAGCTCCTGCGCCGTACCCGTATATGGACAGCCGACGACGGTGACGGCGACGGATCACCGCCCGTCGAGCAGCGCTCCGCCTGGCGGCTGCTGCTCCCGCAGGAGCTGCGCCACTTCCTCGCCGCGCACGGCTTCGAGGTGCTCGAACTGCACGACGGGCCCGGTCCGCGCACCGAACCCCCTTGGCAGCAGGGCGAGTTGCCCGGCACCACCACCGACGCGGACCGGCTGCACGTCGTCGCGCGCCGCCCCACCCACTGACCCGAAGGACCACTCACCCATGCATGACGAACGTTTCCCCGGCCTGCGCCGACGCGGCTTCCTCGCCGCCACCACGGGCGCGGCGGCCCTCACCCTCGTCGGATGCGGCGGCGGCACCGCCGACCATCCCTCCGGCGGGACCCCGAAGCGCGGCGGCCGACTGCGTGCCGCGTTCGCCGGGGGCGGCGCGAGCGAGACCCTCGACCCGCACCTGGCCAACCTCTTCGCCGACGTGGCCCGCGCCAAGGCCCTCTTCGACAAGCTCGCCGACTACGGCGCCGACCTCTCCGCCGAGCCTCGCCTGGCCGAGAAGTGGGAGTCCGACAAGAGCCTGGACCGCTGGAGGGTGACCCTGCGCAAGGCCACCTTCCACGACGGCAGCCCGGTCACCGCCAAGGACGTCCTCTACAGCTACCGCCGGATCGCCGACCCGAAGCAGGCGTTCCGCGCGAAGGCGTCCCTGGAACCCATCGACCTCGACGCCAGCCGGGCCACGGGCGAGCGGTCGATCGAGTTCGTGCTGAAGCGGCCCACCGCCGAATTCCCCAACGTCCTGGCGGCGTTCGGCGCGTACATCGTCCCCGAGAACGCCACCGCCACCGACTTCGACAGCAGGCCGGTCGGCTCCGGCCCCTTCCGCTTCGTCTCCTTCGCCCCCGGCCGCTCCGCAGTCTTCCGCCGCCACGACGCCTACTGGGACGGCGCCCCGCACCTCGACGAGATCGAGTTCGTCGTCGCCAACGAGGAGTCCGCCCGCGTGGGGGCCCTGCTCGGCGGCCAGGTCGAGTACGCCCACGAGCTCAACCCGACCACCGCGCGCGCCCACGAGGGCAGCGGCCAGATCGAGATCGTGCGGCTGCGCAACAGCGCCATGCAGGCGTTCTGCATGAAGACCGACCGGGCGCCCTTCGACGACAAGCGGGTCCGCGAGGCGTTCTTCCTGATCGCCGACCGCCAGGAACTGGTCGACGGCGCGCTGTCCGGGGCGGGCGAGGTCGGCAACGACCTGTTCGGCAAGGGGTACGAGTACTACGCCGCCGGCCTGCCGCAGCGCACCCAGGACCTCGACAAGGCCCGCGCCCTGCTCAAGCAGGCCGGCGCCGAGAAGCTGAAGATCACCCTGGACACGTCGGCCGTCGCCGCCGGTTTCACCGAGGCCGCCGGCATCTTCCGCGACCAGGCCGCCAAGGCGGGCGTCACGATCGACGTGAGGATGGGCAGCAAGGACTCCTACTGGAGCGACATCCTCGACGCCGGCACCCTGTCCTGCTACCGCTCCGGCGCCATGCCCATCGAGGCCCACCTCTCCCAGCGCCTGCTCACCGACTCCACCACCAACGCCACCAAGTGGCACCACAAGGACTTCGACGCCCTGTACCAGCAGGCCCAGTCGACCCGGGACAAGACGGAACGGGCGGCGGTGTACGAGCGCATGCAGCGCCGGCTGTACGCCGAGGGCGGGTTCCTGGTGTGGGGGTTCGCGGACTGGATCATCGGAACATCCAGGACGGTGAGGGGAGTTGAGTCGAGGGCGCCTGCGAACACCCTGGACTGGGCACGCTTCGACAAGGTGTGGCTAGCGTGATGACACGGCCGGCCGGCAACGCCCTCAAGGGGCGCGGGGAACTGCGCGACAAGCCACGACGGCGCCGCAGTCGACAACCGGCAAACCGTGGCACATCCTTCGTCGCCCGGCGCCTGCTACTCGGCGCAGCCCAAACCGTGGCCGTCGTGCTGCTGGTCTTCGCCCTCACCGAGGCGCTGCCGGGCGACGCGGCGGTCGCGCTCGCCGGTGACCAGCCCGACCCCGCCCGCATCGCCGCCATCCGCGACGCCATGAACCTGGACCGCCCGGCACACGAGCGCCTCGCCGACTGGGCGGCAGCCCTGACGCACGGCGACTTCGGCACCTCACTGACCTCAGGCCGCCCCGTCACCCAGTACATCGCCGACGCCTTCGGCCCGACCCTGATCCTGGCCGCCCTCACCCTCGCCCTGCTCGTCCCTCTCGGCTTCGGCCTCGGCGTGCTCGCCGCCCGCCACGAGGGAGGCCCCGTCGACCGGCTGGTCAGCTCGATGACACTCGCCGTATACGCGGTCCCCGAGTTCGCCCTCGGGGTCCTGCTGGTGACGCTGCTCGCCCTGAAGCTGGCCTGGCTGCCGCCGACCGCCCTCGGCTACGGCACCGACCTGCTCGCCCATCCGGCGGCCCTGGTCCTGCCGGTGCTGGTCCTGCTGTCCCGCCCGGTGTGCTCCCTGTCCCGCCTGGTGCGGGCCGGCATGGTGGACGCCCTCGCCTCCCCCTACGCCGCGCACGCCCGCCGCTACGGCATCCCCGGCGCCCGCGTCCGCTACGCCCACGCCCTGCCGAACGCCCTCGCCCCGGCCGTGCAGCAACTCGCCCGTACCGTCGACTGGTTGCTCTGCGGAGTGATCGTGGTGGAGGCCCTCTTCGTGATCCCCGGACTGGGCACGGTCCTGCTCAACGCCGTGGCCGAACGGGACGTACCCGTGGTGCAGGGGCTGGCCGTGGTGTTCGGTGTGCTGACGGTCCTGCTCAACCTCGGCGCCGACCTGGTGGCCCACCGGCTCACGCCCCGCGCGGGGGTGGCCGCGTGACGACGTATCGCCGTTTCGCGCTCGGCCTCGGCATCATCGCCGTCCCCCTCGTACTCGCCCTCCTCGGACCGCTGTTCACCGGTGACCCCGGCCCCCGTGCCATCTCCTTCACCCTCGGTGGCGGCCACTGGCTCGGCACCGACTTCGTGGGCCGCGATGTGTGGCACCAGGTCCTGCTGGGCGGCCGTACGGTCGTACTCACCGCCCTGGCCGCCACCGCGCTCGCCTATCTCGTCGCCGTCCCGGTCGCGCTCGTCAGCGCCCTCACCCGGCTCCGCCTGCTGGAGGAGCTGCTGATGCGGCCGCTGGACGTGCTGCTCGCCGTGCCGTCGCTGCTGCTCATCCTGCTCGTGGCGGCCGTGTTCTCGCCGGGCACCGCCGGGCTCGCGCTGCTGGTGGCCCTGGTGAACGTGCCCGACGCGGCCCGGATCGTGCGGGCGGCGGCGGGAGAGGCGGCCGCGCGTCCCGCCGTCGAGGCGCTGCGCATGCAGGGGGAGAGCTGGTGGCGGATCGCCGTCGGCTACGTCGGCCGGTCGACGCTGCGCACCGTCGCCGCCGACGCCGGGATCCGGCTGACCGGCGTGCTCTACCTGGTGTCGACGGCCGCCTTCCTCGGCGTCGGCGTCGCGCCGGACGCCGCCGACTGGGCGGTCATGGTCGACCGCAACCGCACCGGACTGTTCGTGCAGCCCTGGGCCGTGGTCGTGCCCGCGCTGCTGATCGTGGCGCTGACGATGGGCACCAACCTGCTCTTCGACGCGGCGCTGGAGAAGAAGGGACGGCGCCGATGAGGGCCGGGACACCCCCTGTCGTACCCCCTCTCGTGGAGATCCGCGCCCTGCGCGTGGAGATCGACGGGCGGGCGATCGTCGACGGGGTCGATGTGCGGGTGCTGCCCGGGAAGGTGACCGCGCTGGTAGGCGCCTCCGGCAGCGGAAAGACCACCACCGGCCTCGCGTTGCTGGACGAGTACCCGCCTGACGCCCAGGTCACGGGCGAGGTCCGCCGGACCGGCGACGGCCCGGTGGGCTACATCCCGCAGCACCCCGCCGCCGTCCTCAACCCGGCCCGCCGCGTCGGCGCCCTCCTGCACGACATCGCCCGCCGACAGGTCCGCCACCTGCCCCGTACCGAACGCCGCACCGCGGCCCGCGCCCTGGTACTGCGAGCCCTGTCCGACGCCCAACTCCCGGATGCTGAAGCCCTGTTGCGCCGCCACCCGCACCAGCTCTCCGGCGGCCAGCAGCAGCGCGTCGTCCTCGCCCAGGCCCTGCTGCTCGGCGCCCGCGTCATCGTCGCCGACGAACCCACCACCGGCCAGGACGCGTTGACCAAGAGCCGGGTTGTCGAGCAGCTGGCGGCGGTGGCGGCCCGCGGCATCGCGATCGTGCTGCTCAGCCATGACCTGGACGTCGTACGCGCCCTCGCCGACGAGGTGCTCGTCCTGCGCGCCGGCCGGGTCGTGGAGTCGGGCCCGATGGAGCGGCTGTGGACGGCGCCCCGCCATGAGTGGACCCGACGCCTGCTCGACGAACAGCGCGCGGACCGGCAGGGCGGAGCGGCAGTGACGGCCGGATCACCGGGGCAACCGATCCTGCAGATACGGGACTTGACCGCCGTACACGACCGCCGGACCCCCGTCCTGCACGCCCCGCACCTCGCACTCCACCCCGGCGAATGCCTGGCCGTCGTAGGCCGCTCCGGCAGCGGCAAGACGACCCTCGCCCGCTGCCTCGCGGGCCTCCACCGCGACCACGACGGCGAGATCCTGCTCGACGGCACCCCGCTGCCGCGCAGCCTGCGCCACCGCGGCCGTGCCCAACTCGCCGCCGTGCAGTACGTCTTCCAGGACGCCCGCGCCGCCTTCGACGAGCACCGGCCCGTCCTGGACCAGGTGGCCCGTACGGCGGTGCGGCTGCGCGGCGCCGACGAACGTGCCGCTACGGACGAGGCGGCGGCCACCCTGGACCGGCTCGGCCTGTCGACGGACCTGGCCCGGCGCCGCCCCGGCGAACTCTCCGGCGGCGAACTCCAGCGCGCCGCCCTCGCCCGCGCCCTCCTCGCCCGCCCCAGGGTGCTGATCTGCGACGAGGTCACCTCAGGCCTCGACACGGTCACCCGGCGCGGCATTCTCGACGTGCTCGCGGGACTGACGGGACTGACGGGATCGGAGGTTTCGGCCGGCGAGCGCGAGGAGCTGTCCCTGGTCCTCATCACCCACGACCTGGACACCGCACGCCTGGCCCACCGCATCGCCGTACTGGACGCGGGCGAACTGGTCGAACAGGGTGCGGCGCGACGGATCCTGACGGAGCCTCGGCATCCGTTCACGATCTCGCTCATGGAGACGACGGAGCGGCTGGAGGCGGGGACCCGGCGATGAGCAGGAGATGAGCCGACCTCCGGGCGCGATCGCTGAGGAGACGGGAAAGGTCTCGGCGAGTGGCCCGGAGGTCGGCGGCTTTGGGACGCGCGCGCTCTACGGCTGCTGCCGCTACGACCGGGTCGGCAGTCGTCGGCGGCGCGGCCGGGCGGTGGCCTCGGCGAGCAGGAGGTGGATCTGGCGGACCGCGTCTCCCGGGTGGGTGGCCGGGGTGGCGAAGGGCAGCCGGGCGTCATGGTGGGCGTCCGCCGTCTCCACCCGCAGCACCAGGCCGTGCCGGTCGAGCCGCAGCGGCCGTACGTCGGTCGCGCCGAGGCGGCTGCGGGCCGGGAGCAGGCGGGCGAGCGGGGCCACGGTGTCGGCGTGGGCGGCGTTCAGCCGGGCCAGCATCTCCGCCTCGTGGGTGGCCAGCGGGTCGGGGGAGGCGAGGGTCAGTTCGTCGAGGCCGACGACGGTCGTGCCGTCCTCCTCCGTGAGCACGGCCCGCGCCGGATTGAACACCAGGGCCTTCGGGCCGAGGGCGGAGAGCCAGCCGCCCAACGTCAGCCGGGCGCGCACCCGTTCGCGTACGGCGACGGGGGCGACGTCGGTGAACTCCACCAGGGCGGCCAGGTCGCCGTGGGGTGCCAGGGCGAGTTCGGCGGCGAGGTGCGCGTCCGGCGGGTTCTGCAGCAGCAGTCGTGCGGCGGCGTCCACGGTGTGCAGGCCGATCAGCTCGACGCGATGGCCGTGCGTGGTGACGGTCAGTGAGTCGGCGGCCGAGAGCACCGAGCGGGCACGCTCGGCGGGCGTCGGCTCAGGGCAGGTGGCAGCAGACATGGGAACCTTTCGAGCACCTCGGTTTCGACTTAGGTAAGCCTAACCTTAGCTCTTCCTTCTGGCTTCACCAACCACCGACGCGCCGACAAGCGCCGCCGACCCGCCGCAAAAACGTCTGACCGAGGGGCAGTGCCGCGGCCCCTCGGTCAGTGTGCCGAACTCGCTCGATACTCCCCGCGGTTACGCCGCCCGCTCCTCCGCGCGCCCCTCCGTCCGGGCCACCGGAAAGCCCTCCGTACGGAAGACCCGCCGCTCGGCGTCCACCGCGAACACCTCGCAGCCCTCCCGACCGGCGGCCCACTCCACCCCCTCCGCGCCCATCGCGAACGCGGCGGTCGCCACCGTGTCCGCCACGGTGAGGGAGGACGCCACCACCGTGAGGGACAGCAGACCCGTCGCCGGACGCCCGGTGCGGCCGTCGACGATGTGGTCGCCGCGCTCGTAGCGGGCGGACGTCGCGATGACCCGGTCGGTGAGCTCGGCCACCATGCACACCTTGTCGGCCTGCTCGGGATGCCGTACCCCCACCCGCCAGGGCCCGCCGGAGGCGACCACGTCACCACCGGCGTTCAGGACGAACCGCCGCGCGCCCGCCGCCCGCAGCAGCTCGGCCGCCCGCTGCACGGACCAGCCCTTCACCACCGCGCACGGATCGAGGCCGCGCCCGGGCAGCCGTACGTCGAAGGCGCCGCCCGTGGCGAGCCGGTACTCCTCGCACAGGTCGAGCACCTCGGCGAGGTCCGCTCCGATCTCGCCGCGCGCGATCTCGCCCCGGTCCAGGCGGCACACCTCGCTGTCCGCCTTGAACGGGCTGAACCGGGCGTCGACCTCGCGCAGCCACGTGAACACGGCGTCCGCCGCGTCCTCGCCGACGTGCTCGTCGTCGACCCGCAGCGAGACCGGGAACCCCATGACGTGTTCGACTCGGTGCATGATCAGCCCTTCGCGTCGATCGCGGCCTGGAGGGATTCCTTGTAGCCGTCGCTGGTGATCGTGGCGCCGGAGACGGTGTCGATGTCGGCGTTCTGGGCTTCCAGGGTTTCGGCGATGAGCTTGGGGACGGCTGCCGTGGTCTGGGGGTGGTTCGGCTGCTGGAGCATCTTCACCGACGCGATCTTGTCGCCCTCGAAGGTCACCTGGACCTGCACCGGGCCCTTGTCGGTGTTGACCGTCGAGCCGTCGACCGTCTGCGCCTGCGCCGCGGCGGACTCCGAGGGGGAGGGCGAGGCGGCGGACGAGGACACCGACTCCGCGTTGGCGTCGATGGCGGCCTGGAGGGATTCCTTGTAGCCGTCGCTGGTGATCGTGGCGCCGGAGACGGTGTCGATGTCGGCGCTCTGGGCTTCCAGGGTTTCGGCGATGAGCTTCGGGACGGCCGCTGTCGTCTGGGGGTGGTTCGGCTGCTGGAGCATCTTCACAGCCGTGATCCTGGAGCCCTGGAAGGTCGCCTGGACCTGCACGGGGCCCTTGTCGGTCTGCAGGGTCGAGCCCTTCACGACCGTGTTCGCCGAACCGGCCGCCGCCGAGGACGACGCGGAGGGCGTCGAAGCCGGTGCGGCGGTCTCCGTGGCGGCCGTGCCGAGGGACGGCTCGTAGAGCCAGACCGGGACCAGGCCGGCGATGCTGAGGACCAGGACAGGTATTGCTCGCTTCACGATGTCTTCCTTGTCCTGCTCAGCCGGCCAGGCTGAAACGCTCGAAGTGGACCTGCTGCTTCGGCACGCCCAGCTCGCGCAGGCTGCCGATCACCGCGTTCATCATGGGCGGCGGTCCGCAGAGGAACACGTCCCGGTCGGTGATGTCCGGCACCAGCCCCGCCAGCTCGGCCGGGGCCAGCTTGTCGGGGACGGCGGGGCCCGTGACCAGGTGCAGCTCGGCGCCCTTGGCGTGGGCGAGCTCCACCAGCTCGTGGTACAGCACCGCGTCCCGGTCCGAGGCCACCCGGTAGATCACCACCGCGTGGCCGTGCAGCTCCTCCAGCAGCGCCCGGATCGGGGTCACGCCGACGCCGCCCGCGATGAGCACGGCCTCCGGCCGGGTGCGGTGCAGCGCGGTGAACGCGCCGTACGGGCCCTCGGCGAAGACACGCGTGCCGACCTTCAGGTGCCTGAGGGCCGCCGAACCGTCACCGGCCGCCTTCGCGGTGAGCCGCAGCCGGTTGCCGTCGGGCGCGGCCGACAGGGAGAACGGGTTGGCCTGCCACCAGCGGTCCTTCGTCAGGAACCGCCACAGGAAGAACTGGCCGGCCCGGGCGGGCAGCCTGTCCAGGTCACGGCCGGTGATGTAGATCGAGACCACGTTGTCGGACTCGGGGACGACGGCCGAGACCCGGAAGTGGTGGCGCTGGTTCCGCCACAGCGGCAGCACCAGCCGGCCGACCAGGACGGCACCGAGCGCGACGCCCCACACCCCGTACCAGTACGCCGTGGCGGCGGAGGACGACGTGAAGGACGTACCGACCGCGACCTGGTGCGTGAACGCCAGCACCACCGCGACGTAGGTGTAGAGGTGGATGAAGTGCCACGTCTCGTACGCCAGCCTGCGCCGCGCGAACCGGGCCGACACCACGCCGATCACGATGATGATCCCCAGCGCGACGACCGCCCGCAGCACGCCCTCGACCGTCTCGGCGAGGTCGACCAGCTGGTTCACCGGGTCCAGCGAGGACGACTCGGCATAGCCGAACGTGATGAACACGGCGTGCGCGAGCAGGACCCACAGGACGCTGAAGCCGGTCCAGCGGTGCCAGGACGTCAGCCGGTCCATGCCGATCCGGCGGTCCAGCCAGGGCAGCCGGGCCACCAGCAGCAGCTGGAGCGCCATGAGCAGTGCGCCGAACAGTCCGGCGAGACGGCCGAGCACGATGAGCGTGTTCGAGGCGAAACCGGCGGCGAAGAAGAAGTACAGCACCACGGCCACGTTCGCGGCCAGCACGGCGTACAGACCCGTGCGGGCCACCACCCTGGGGCGTATCGCCGTGGGGGGCGCAGGGGGCGATTGGACGGTCGTCACGGCGACAGCTCCTTGATCTCGTCTGTGGATACCGAGCTTGTCCGGAAAGACCTGTCGAAAAGCTGTCTTTGTTCTTTCAAGTGTTTATCGATGTGCCGACGACCGCTTCCCGGCCTGCGAGGACGGCCACCCGGTACCGCACTATGGGCGGGTGGAGAAAGTACGCCTGCTGGTCGTGGACGACGACCCGCCCATCGCCGACCTCGTCGCGACGGTCGCCCGCTACGAGGGCTGGGAGGCGGTCACCGCGAACTCCGGCGAGGAGGCGCTGCGGCTGGCCGCCGAGTTCCACCCGGACATCGTGGTGCTGGACCTGATGCTGCCCGATGTCGACGGCTTCGGCGTCCTGGACCGGCTGCGTGCCGCCGGTGCGATGGTGCCCGTGGTGTTCCTGACGGCCCGCGACGGGGTCGCCGACCGGGTGGCCGGGCTGACCCGGGGCGGTGACGACTACCTGGTCAAACCGTTCGCGGTGGAGGAGCTGATGGCCCGGCTGCGCACCGTGCTGCGCCGCAGCGCCGGGCCCGGCTTCCAGCGTTCCGTCCTTCGGGTGGCGGACCTGACCATGGACGAGGACACCCGCGAGGTCCGCCGCGGCGAGAAACTGCTCACGCTCACGCCGACCGAGTACGAGGTGCTGCGCTATCTGATGCGCAAGTCACCGACCGTGCTCACCAAGGCGCAGATCCTCGACCATGTGTGGGAGTACGGCTTCGGCGGCCGCTCCAACGTCGTCGAGCTGGTCGTCAGCCGGCTGCGCCGCAAGCTCGACGAGTCCGACGACGGCAGGGGACCGCTGATCCACACCGTGCGCGGCTTCGGGTACGTCATCCGGCAGGCCGCCGAGTGATCGGGCGGCTGCGGCGGGCGTATCGCGGAATGCGGCTCGGGACCCGGCTGGCGCTGGGCCTCGGCGTGCTGTCGCTGGTGGTGTTCGGCGTCGTGGGCACGGCCCTGACCACCTACATGCGGGACTACCTGTCGGCCCAGCTCGACACCCAGCTGGCGCAGGGCCAGATCGCCCAGTCCAAGTCGATAGCGGACTACGGCACGCTCACCGGCAAGAAGTACTACAGCTGGTTCTACGCCGTGTACGACGTCTCGGACGGCGAGCCCGTGCTGCGCAGGCCCGAGGATCCGGCCGACGTGCCGGACGACGTCGACGACTTCACCGCCGTGGCCCGGGCGCAGACCGCCGCGAACACCGAGGTCCTGCGCACCGAGCACCTCAAGGGCAAGGGTGAGTACCGGCTGCGCGCCTGCGAGGTGGAGCCCGGAGTGGTGCTGGTCAGTGCCGCGCCCATGGGCGACATCGAGGACACCGTGGGCCAGCTGATCACCATCCAGGCGGTCACCTTCGGGCTGGCGCTGCTCGCCCTCGTCGTCCTCGGACGGGGCATGCTGCGGCGCGGCCTGCAACCGCTGAGCGACATGGCGCACACCGCCCACGACATCACCTCGCACAACCTGACCGACTCGGCCCGGCTGCCGGTGCGGCACCCCCGGCGCGGCGGCGGGCCCGAGGTCGAGGAGCTGCGCACCGCGTTCAACACGATGCTGGAGCACATCGACGACTCCCTCGCGGTGCGCGCGGAGGCGGAACAGCGACTGCGCCGCTTCGTGGCGGACGCCTCGCACGAGCTGCGGACCCCGCTGATGTCGGTGCGCGGCTATGCCGACCTCTTCCAGTACGCCGCGGCCAACGCCCCCGAGGAGCGGGACAGGCACCTCGCCCGACTGCGCGCCGAGGCCGCGCGTATGGGCTTCCTCCTCGACGACCTGCTGCTCCTCGCCCGCCTCGACGCCGCCGAGGTCGAGACGCCGCTGCGCCCGCGCGAGGCAGACCTGGTGGAACTGGTCGACCAGGCGGCGGACGCCTTCCGCGTCACCCACGCCGACCACCCGCTGACGGTGACCCCCGGCCCCACCTCCCTGACCCTGCGCCTGGACCCGCAGCGCATCCGCCAGGTCCTGGACAACCTCCTCACCAACGCGGCCGTGCACACCCCGGTGGGCACACCGGTGTCCGTGTCGCTCTCGATGGCACACGGCGCGGCACAGATCCGCATCGCCGACGCCGGACCCGGCATCCCGCCCGCCGACCGGGAACGCGTCTTCGACCGCTTCTACCGCGTCGACAAGGCGCGCAGCCGGGACCGGGGCGGCAGCGGGTTGGGGCTGGCGGTCGCGGAGTCGCTGGTGCGGGCGCACGGCGGGCGGATCGGCCTGAGCAGTGAGCCGGGGGCGACGGTGTTCACGGTGACGATTCCGTTGACCGTGGAGCGGGGCCGGGAGCCCTGACGAGCGGCTCTCCGCTTCAGCCGACGCCCACCGCGACCATCGGCAGCGCCAACTGCACAGGCAGGTCACAGCAAGGTTGCCGCAACACGAGCCGTCTAGACTCGGGCCTCAACGGCCCGGGCCCGTGATCGAAAGCGGGCGAAATCTGCCAAACCCGAAGGATATTCGGCGCTTTGATACGGATAGATTCAGTCACCAAGCGATACCCGGACGGCACGGTGGCGGTCGATCGGCTGTCGCTGGAGATACCCGACCGCTCGATCACGGTTCTCGTGGGGCCGTCGGGCTGCGGGAAGACGACGACGCTGCGGATGATCAACCGGATGGTCGAGCCCAGTGAGGGCGCCATCCTGCTCGACGGTGTGGACATCGCGCAGCAGCCCGTGAACACGCTGCGCCGGTCCATGGGTTACGTCATCCAGAACGCCGGTCTCTTCCAGCACCGCACGATCCTCGACAACATCGCGACCGTGCCCCGTCTGCTCGGCTGGGGCAAGGAGAAGTCGCGGGCGCGGGCGCGGGAGTTGATGGAGCGGGTGGGGCTCGACGGGGCGCTCGCCAGGCGGTATCCGTACCAGTTGTCCGGGGGCCAGCAGCAGCGCGTAGGGGTGGCGCGGGCGCTCGCCGCGGATCCGCCGGTGCTGCTGATGGACGAGCCGTTCTCGGCCGTGGACCCCGTGGTGCGCAAGCAGCTGCAGGACGAACTCCTCAGGATCCAGGAGGAGTTGGGCAAGACCATCGTCTTCGTCACCCATGACATCGACGAGGCCGTCAAGCTCGGCACGATGGTCGCCGTGATGCGCACCGGCGGGCACCTCGCCCAGTTCGCCCCGCCCGCCGAGCTGCTGACCCACCCCGCCGACGCGTTCGTGGAGGACTTCCTCGGCGCCGACCGCGGCATCCGGCGGCTGTCCTTCTTCCCTTCGGCCGGCCTGGAGCTGCTGACCGAGCCGGTCGTCGCCGTCGACGCCACCGCCGAGCAGATCGCCGCCGCCGGTGCGGGCGACGCACCGTATCTCCTCGTCACCGACGCGGACGGCAAGCCCCTCGGCTGGAGCGAGCCGCGGGATCTCACCGCCGGGGAGATCGGGACGGACCGGCTGCTGCCGTACGGGCGGCCGTTCGTCCCCGCTACGGACTCGCTGCGGGCCGCCCTCGACTGTGCCGTGCTCTCGCCCACCGGATGGGCCGTCGCCGTGGACGCCGACGGGCGGGCCGCCGGGGTCGTCTCCCAGCTGACCATCGGCGAGGCCATCCGCGGGGCGCACGCGGAGCGGAGCGCGGACGGCGACGCACCGGACGACGACGTCCCGGACATCGAGAAGGTCGCGCCGTGAACGACCTCCTCCGGATGCCCAGCGACCTCCAGAACACCTACTTCGGACTCGTCGTCCTGCATCTGCGCGAAGCCCTGATCCCGGTGCTGGCCGGACTGCTCGTGGCCCTGCCCGTCGCCCAGTTGTGCGTGCGGCTGCGCTGGCTGTACCCGCCTGTGCTGTGGGTGACGACCGTGCTGTACGCGATTCCGTCCCTCGCGTTCTTCGTCATCCTCATCGACTACACCGGCCTGAGCGAGCTCACGGTGATGATCCCGCTGGCCGTGTACAGCCTGGTGGTGCTGGTCCCGGCCATCGTGGACGGCGTGCGGTCGGTGCCGCAGGAGACCCTGGCCGCCGCCACCGCCATGGGCTTCGGGCCCGTACGGCGCTATTTCCAGGTGCAGTTGCCGATCGCGGCACCCGCGATCATCGCCGGACTGCGGGTCGCGTCGGTGTCGAGCATCTCGCTCGTCAGCGTCGGCATGCTGATCGGCAACGCGGGAGCCCTCGGCAACCTCCTCAACAGCGGCATGATCTACCACCAGCCGCGCCTGGTG
>JABFVM010000142.1 GCA_013362785.1 Streptomyces sp.
GTGGCCGCCGCGCTGATCATGATCGCGGTGTTCGCCGGGTTCATCGGCGAGAGCGACTCCATGATCAAGATGATCGGGTTCGGGCTCGCCTCCGCCGTCCTCCTCGACGCCTTCGTCGTACGGATGGCGATCGTGCCGGCCGTGCTCGCGCTGCTCGGCGACAAGGCCTGGTGGCTGCCGAAGTGGCTGGACCGGATCCTGCCGCGCGTGGATGTGGAGGGCGAGGCGCTCACCCGGCGGGCGGAGGCGGAGGCGGAGGCCGAGACAGGCCCGGCGGATCCGGCGGACCCTGCGGACCCGGCCGGGCTGGAAGTGGCGCGCACCTGATCCGACCCGACCGGCCCACCCCCCCCGGCCACCAGGGGCCGCCCGCGATCCAGGACGAGGTCGCGGGCGGCCCCGTCGGCCGGTCTGTGCCAGGGATCGTCCACCACGGCTTCAGCTCGTCCACCATGGCCTCAGCTCGTCCACCATGGCCTCAGCAGCACATCGACCGGGGAGCACCATGACCACCCACCAGGAGCGCCGCTACGCGGACCGTATCGAGGGGTTCGCGGACCGCCACCCCTTGGTCGTCGACCTGGTCGTCGTCGCGGCGCTGATGGGCTCCGCGACCCTGGGCGGCCAGCTCACCCTGCCCGGCGCCGAGCCGCCGGACCAGGACAGGACCAGCGCCGTTCTCCTGGGGATCTCCTGCCTCGCCCTGCTGAAGCACCGCACCCACCCGCGCACGGCCCTCGTAGTCACCGCGGTCTGCACGGTCGCCGTCGTGGCGGTGGGATACCTGGTCACGCCGCTGCTGCTGGCGCCGATCATGGCGGCGCTGTTCTGGCTGTCCAGCCACACCGACCGCACGACCACCCGCGCCTATGGCATCCCCACCGTCGTGGCGCTGATGCTCGCGGCCGCGCTCTCCGACTCCATGGACCACGTCTCGCTGCTGCTGAGGACGATCGGCCCGTTCTTCTGGCTGATGCTGCCCCTGGCCGCCGGCAAGATGACCCAGCTGCGCCGCGCCTACGTGCGGTCGATGCAGACCCGCGCCGAGCACGCCGAGCGCACCCGGGAGGAGGAGGCCCGGCGCAGGGTCACCGAGGAACGCATGCGCATCGCCCGTGAACTGCACGACGTCGTCGCCCACCATCTGGCCCTGGCCAACGCCCAGGCCGGTACGGCCGCGCACCTGGCGCTCTCCAGTCCGGAGCAGTCGCAGAAGATCCTCACCGACCTGACCGGCACCACGTCCGCCGCGCTGCGCGAGCTGAAGGCCACGCTGGGGCTGCTGAGGCAGAACGACGACCCGGACTCCGCGTCGCTGGAGCCGTCGCCCGGGCTGGTCCGGCTGCCCGAACTGGTCTCGGCGTGCGCCTCCGCCGGGGTCACCGTCACCGTCACCACGCAGGGAGAGCCGCGGCCGCTGTCCCCCGGCGTGGACCTGACGGCGTTCCGCATCGTGCAGGAGGCCCTCACCAACGTCACCAAGCACGCCACCGCGGAGTCCGCCCACGTCCGGCTCGCCTACTCCGGCGCCCGCCTGTTGATCACGGTCACCAACGACGGCCCCACGGCAGCGCCCGAGAGCGCCGGGGCCGCCCCTTCCCAGGGCTTCGGCGTCATGGGCATGCGCGAACGCGCCCACTCCATCGGCGGCGAACTCCGTGCGGGGCCCCGACCGGGGGGCGGGTTCGAGGTCACCACCACCTTGCCGCTCCAGCCGTACGGGACCGAGGCGGACGCCGCGCCGTGAGTGCCGCCTCGCAGCGAGGACTTTCCCCCGGCGCCTCGGTTCCGGAGATCCCGGAAGGACTCCGGCGGGACGGGTCGGAGACCGATCAGAGACCGAACTCCTGGGGCGACAGGCCCAGGGTCGAGCACGCCTCGCGCAGGACCTGCTCCTCGGCCGGCGCGACGTAGCCGTCCGCGCCCGCGACGACGAAGCCGGTCTGGACGACCGCCCTGGCCTCCGCCGGCTTCTTCGCGGCCTTGGCGATCTCCTGGAGGACGTCGTGCTTGCCCTGCTGGAAGTTGTACGCCAGCTGGTCGACTTGCTTGTTGAAACTCTGGCGCAGCTGCTCGGAGGGGAAGTTCTGCAGGACGTCGTTGTTCAGGATCAGCGACTCCACATGCTGCCGCTCGGCCGGGTCGACCTGCCCGTCGGCGGCGGCGACCAGGGCACACATGGCCATGCTGGCGTCCCGGTAGGCGCCGCTCTTCAGCTCCGTCTTGAGCGAGGTGAGCTGGGACTTGAGCGCGCTCACCAGCTGCGCCTTCGAACCACCGGAGGACCCCGAACCCGGCCGGCCGCCGTGTCCGCCTACGCCATGCCCGCCCGCGCCGTGTCCGCCGCCCCGCGCGCCCTGGGCCTGCTGCTGCAGACCCTTGGCCTGGTCCTTGATCCGATCCCACATCGCCATCCGTGCCACCTCGGCTTCAGCCCGTGTCGTTCCGGTCGCGAACGCGAATCCGCGCATCGCCTTGCCAACTCCCCGCGCACCCTCGAAGTTCCCGGGGCAGCACCGGCTCCGGATCGGGCAGCCACGCCCGTTCGAGTCCGGCCGCTGACCTGCTGGAGCCGTGTGCCGAGGCGTACAGGGGTACCGTAAAAACGTGATAAATGGCGCAACTCCGATCGAAGCCGGAGTGTGATGCCATGGCTCACCGACACACCACCCCGTCCGGTGGCTCCGGAGACCTGCTCCAGACGCTCGGCGACCTGACCGGGCGGATCCTGGACCGGATCAAGTTCCAGCAGGCCCGCGTGGAGCTCGCCGCCGCCCTGCAGCGGCAGGTCCTCGCCGCCGAGCTGCCGGACCTGCCCTGTCTGCACGCGGCGGGACGGTACGCGCCCGCGCGGGCCGGGCTGGACATCGGGGGCGACTGGTACGACGGCTTCGTCATGCCGGACGGCTCGGTGGGGTTCGTGATCGGAGACGTCCAGGGGCACGACGTCGAGGCGGCGGCGCTGATGGGGCAGGTGCGGACCTGTCTGCGGGCCGTCGCGATCGCGACCACGGACCCGGCGGAGGTGCTCCGCCGGACCAACGACCTGCTCGTCGACATGGCCTCCGGTCTCTTCGTGACCTGTACGTTCCTGCGTTTCGACCCGCTCACCAACGAGCTCGCCGACGCCCGCGCCGGGCATGTCCCCGCGGTCTGGGCCACGGCCGACGGCCGCTGCGACATCGTGCTGAACGAGGGCGGGCTGCCGCTCGGCATCCAGGGCGGCGAGAGCTACCCGTCGACCAGCCGCAAGCTGACCGACGTGGGCGCGTTCGTACTGGTCACCGACGGGTTGGTGGAGGGGCCCAGCTATCCGATCGAGGAGGGCCTCGACCGGGTCGCCACGCTGGCGGGCGGCGCCTGTCGCGACGACCCGGACGCACTGGCCGAGAAGATCATCAAGGTGGCGGACTCCACCGGCCACAGCGACGACGCCGCCGTCCTCGTCCTGCGGTACGGAGGGCTTCCGGAACAGCGGGCGCGGCAGGACGAGGGGTGACGGCATGAGCGGCACGCCCCGGCTGCCGGGGCAGGCGAGGACGACGACCGGCAGGGCACACGGTGCGCGGAGCCGCCGGTACGCCGTCGACTGCGTACGGCTGGTCGCCGTCGTGGCCGCCTACTACCTCAGCGCCAAGCTCGGGCTCCAGCAGGAGCTGGTGCGGGGCCAGGTCACGCCGTTCTGGCCGCCCACCGGCATCGCCCTCGTCGTACTGCTGCTGTGGGGCCTGCGGATGTGGCCCGCCGTCGCGCTCGGCGCGTTCGTGGTGAACGTGACGCTCGGCCCGTCGGCCTTCCCGGTCCTCGCCATCACCGTCGGCAACACCCTCGCGCCGGTGTTCGCCTACCTGCTGCTGCGCCGGGTGGGCTTCCGTATCGCCCTGGACCGGCTCCAGGACGCCCTGGCGCTGGTGTTCCTCGGGGCCCTCGGCGGGATGGTGATCAGCGCGACGGTGGGCACGGGGGCGCTGGTCGCCTCCGGCGCACTGGAGGGCGACGACTTCTGGCCCACCTGGTCGGTGTGGTGGACCGGCGACGCGACGGGCGTCCTGGTTGTCGCGCCGCTGCTGCTGGTCGCACGCGAGGCCAGGTGGCCGCGGGGCGTACCCGCCCTGCGCTGGGCGGAGGCGGTGGCCCTGCTGGGCGGCACCGCGGCGGTCTCCGTGGTGGCCACGCACAGCCCGGTCAATCTGCTCTTCCTCGTCGTCCCCTTCCTGATCTGGGCGGCCTTCCGCTTCCAGCTGGCCGGCGCCGCGCCCTGCGTACTGATCACCTCCGTGATCACCATCCACGCCGGAGCCCAGGGGGTGGGCCCCTTCGACGACCACGATCTCCTCGCCCAGATGGTGATCCTCCAGGCCTTCAACGGCACCGTGTCCCTGACCGCCCTGGTGCTCTCGGCGGTCATCACCGAGCGCAACCACACCCTCCGGGAGATCGAGCGGGTCTGCGAGGGACTGACCGAGGCGCTGTCCCAGCTCGCCCCCGAAGAACCCCTCGACCAGTGGCCGCCCTCCTGGCCGACAGCACGCGATCAGCGCAAGGGACACAGCCCGTGAACGCCCCCGGACCCCTCAGCAGCGGAAGCCGATGACCCCGAACCCCGGCCGCTCCGCCGCTGCCCGCATCCAGCCGAGGCACTCCATCACGGCGTCCACGACCTCGGGCTCCAGCGGCGGCGCCTCGCCCGACGCGTCGACGGCGCGCTTGGTGGCCTCGAACTGCTCCAGGGCCTGCGCGATGTCATCGGGCGTCCACGTGCCGCAGCCCGGCGTGAAGGTGTACGGCAGCGGAGCGGGCAGGCCGCTGTAGCTGAAGTCCGCCACGGACACGGCGGTGATGCCGAGCGCCTTCAGACCCTGGTCGACCTGCGAGAGCCAGTCACCCCGGTGCGGGGTGAAGGAGCGGTTGTCCAGGAACGAGCCGGTGAGTTCGCACAGCCGCTCGTAGGCGTAGCCGTACTGGAAGGCGTGGTCCTCGTCCTCGCTGAACGGCCCGCCGTGGACGACCGCGTGCAGCGCCTCGTACGCCGTGGGGGCGCCCTGCTCGATCTGGTGACGGAAGGAGCGGTCCGCACGGTCCAGATGGTCCCCGAAACTGTCGCGTATCACCTCCAGCAGCTGCTCGTCCCCGGATCCGACCAGGGCGCGCGTGGCGGCGACATCGAGCAGGTAGACGCTCAGCGAAGAACTCATGGCACGAACCTAGGGGACACCACTGACAACGACGGGACCGCGCCGGGGAGTTACCGGCGACATGGTGAGTCGGCCGTGCAACCTGCTTCATGGGCCGGGCGTATAGGAGTCGACCATTCGACTTCTGCTGTGAAGGTGGAGAACCTCCATGAAGCACATCGCCAAACGGGCCGTCCTGGCCGCGACCACGACCTTCGCGCTGGCGGCCTCGCTGACCGTCGTCAGTGCGACAGAGGCGTTCGCGATCAATACGGTGCCGTGTGGCCGTACGGACTTCCTGAAGATCCGGGTCGACACGACGGACTCCGACGGCGCCTACGACTGGTGTCTCGCCAACGCCGGAACGGTGGACATGTCCGGCGCCAACATGTGGCTCGAACGGATCGAGACCGGCAACAACCGCGTCCAGTGGTACGGGGACGGAAGGTGGCAGCCGGCCACGCCGATCGGCAAGAACACCGTCTACACCTTCCCGAACCACCCCGGTGGGGTCCGCATGGACAAGATCAGGATCCTCTGACCCGGCGGTGACACGGGGCGGCGATCGGCCAGGATCGCCGTCCCCCTCGTGTCGGCGGTTCTGGGGAGGTGTCGTCGGGTACCCGGGGCGGCGACCGGCGGGGGGATCCCGCTGAGGGCGTACACAGGAGGTGTCCATGGGAGCGGTGCGGTTTCTGTCCCGTAAGGGCCGGAGGCAGGGGCGGCGGGCCGATTTGTTGGGGCCAGGGCCGTATCCCGCCGATGTCGAGGCCGCCGCCCGACGGTTCCTGCTGCTCGGGGTTCTCCCCCTGTGGGTGGTGCCCGGGCTCGCGGACTGGTGGATGCATCGGCGGACCGGCATCGAACGCACCAGCGGGGCCAAGGAGTCCGCGGTGCATGCGGCGATGATGACCGAGGCCGGGGTACCGGTCGTGATGGGGCTGCTCGCCCGCGTCAATCCCCTGGTGCTCACCACGATGGGCGCGGCCGCCGTGGCGCACGGTGCCACCGCGCTGTACGACGTGTCGCTGGCGACCGGCGAGCGGGAGATCCGGCCGGTCGAGCAGCACATCCACAGCTTCCTCGAAGTACTGCCGCTCACCGCGCTGGCGTTCACCGCCTGTCTGCATCCCGAAGAGGTCCGCTCGACACTGCGCGGCGGACCGAGGCCCCAGGACTGGCGCCTGCTGCCCAAGGAACGTCCGCTGCCGGCGGCGTATCTCGCAGGGCTCGCCGGGGTGATCGGGCTGGGCGTCGTCGTGCCGTACGCCGAGGAACTGCGGCGCTGTCTGCGGGCCCGCAAGGGTTAAAGGCTTGGGGGTAGCGCAGGCCGGGGAGCAGGGGAGCAGGGGAGCCGGGGAGTCGCGGGCGGGCGTTCGTCAGGTGTCCGCCACGACTCGTACGGTGTGCAGGCTCCGGTCCGCCGCGTCCGGGAGGAACATGCCCGCCTCGACCCCTGTGACCAGGTACTTCAGTACCGGTTCGGTCAGCCGTTCGCCGGGCAGGGCGACCGGGATGCCGGGTGGGTAAGGGGTGATCATCTCGGCCGCGATTCTGCCGACGGCCTCGGCGGTGGGGACCTTCTCGGGCGGGGCGAAGTAGGCGTCCCGGGGCAGCCGGACCTGGTCCATGCGCAGGCCTGCCGGGGTGGGGACGGCGACCTGAGGCGCGTCCCGCAGTTCGGCGGCGCGGTCGGCGTGGGCGGCCAGCTCGCGCAGCGCCGTGAGCAGGCGCGCCGTGGTGCGCTCGTCGTCGGCGTGGGTGAGCTGCGCGCTGATGCGCCGGTGGTCGAAGAGGTGGGCGTCGATGTGGTGGTGGGCGCGCAGCCAGTCGGCCGCCCGGTAGCCGGTGGTGCCCAGGCCGCCGATGTCCATGACGAGCGGGAGCGGGTCGAAGTCGGCGGCGAGGCCCGGCCCGCAGTAGTCCTTCGCGTCGTCCACGTGGAAACCGTCGATCTCCTCGATCGCGGCGCGGGTGCGCGCGGCCAACTCCAGGGCGCCGCCGATGAGTTCACGGCCGTGCTGGACCATCTGCCGGCGCCAGGCGTCGATCCCCGCGTAGATCAGGACGTTGGGGCTGGTCGTGCCCAGGAGGTCGGCCCGTGACGCCAGTTCGGCGGGGTCGATGAGGTCGCCCTGGAGGTGGAACACCGAGCCCTGCTCCAGGCCGCTGCCCATCTTGTGGATGCTGGTGACGCAGATGTCGGCGCCCGCGTCCATGGCCCACGCCGGCAGTTCGTCGTGGAAGGGCAGGTGCGCTCCCCATGCCTCGTCCACGATGAGCGGCTTGCCGAGCCGGTGGCAGACGTCGGCGATGCCCCCGAGGTCGGCGGCGGCACCGTACGGCGTGGGGCTGGTGACCAGGGCGCCGTCGGCGTCCGGATGCTCCGCGAACGCCTTCTCGTAGGCGGCGGTGGAAGGGGGGTGGGCGATGTGCCGGGCGGCGTCCCACTGCGGCTCCACCCACACGGGCTCGACACCGGACAGGATGAGCCCGGCGATGACCGACTTGTGCGCGTCGCGCCCGACGAGGAGCCGGTGGCCGGGACAGGTCACCGCCAGCATCGCGGCCTTCACCGAGAGGGAACTGCCGCAGGTGGAGAAGAACGTGTGGTCCGCGTGCACCGCGTCGGCCATCAGCCTCTCGGCCCGGGCCAGTACATGGCCCTCGGTGAGCCGGTCGTCCAGGCCCCCGTTGGCCAGGACGTCGCCGTGGAAGACGGCGTCGCCCAGGACCGCGCGGGCGCGTGGGTCGGCGCCGCGCGCGTGTTTGTGGCCCGGGGGCGTGAATCCCAGCTCGTCCACGTTCTGATATCGGGCGAGTGCCTCCAGAACGGGGGCCTCGGCGTGGTTCGCACCCATGGGGGGCCGGGTTCCCCGCGTCATGGTCGGCATGCGGGCCATGACGCGGTGGGGCGGGTCGGGCCGGGGCAGGCCGGGGGAGGTCGGGCCGGGCTGTGGGCAGGCCGTGGGCAGGCCGGGGCAGGCGGGGGCGTAGGCCTGGGGAGGTCGGGGCAGGCGGGGGCGCAGGCCTGGGGAGGTCGGGGCAGGCCGTGGCAGTCCGGGGGAGGTCGGGGTTCAGGACGGTGACGGTTGGGCGGTCACGCGCAGTGGCCGGGTCTCCGGGAGGCGCGGTTCGCGTGGGACTCCGTCCAGGCCGACCCGTTTCGCGTCGTCGTGTTGTTCCAGGTCGGCCCACCAGTCGGCGCCGTCCTCCAGGTAGCGCAGGAGGATGCCCTCGCGCAGGGCCCAGGGGCAGATCACGAGGGTCTTCGCGCCGCTGAGTTTCATCGCGGTGTGCCCGACGATCGCCCCGGCGAGGCTCTGCCGGGCCCGGGGGCCGGAGATGCCGGGCAGTTCGGCGCGTTCGTCGGCGGGCAGCGATGCCAGCCGGTCGATCGCGCGGCGCAGGTCGCGGCGGCGCAGGACCCGGTCGATGAACGGCCCGTGCCGCCCCGGCGCGGCGCCGCACAACCGCGCCAGCTGCTGGAACGTCCGTGAGGTGGCGACCGCGGTGTTCGGGTGCTCCCAGCGGATGCGGGCGGAGACGTCGCGCAGTTGGTGGCGCACATTGCGGCGCAGGGCGCTCACGTCGGCCGGCGTCGGCGGGTCCGCCGTAGCGAAGAACTCGTTGGTGAGACGGTTGGCGCCGAGCGGCAGGGAGGCCGCGAACTCCGGTGTCCTGCCCCGGCCGAATGCCACTTCGAGGGAGCCGCCGCCGATGTCGAACAGGGCCAGCGGACCGGACCGCCAGCCCATCCAGCGCCGGGCGCCCAGGAAGGTCAGCCGGGCCTCGGCCTCGCCCGGCAGCACCCGCAGGCGCAGTCCGGTGCGCCTGTGCACGGCCCGCAGCACGTCCACCCGGTCGGGCGCGTCACGCACCACGGCGGTCGCGAACGCCAGCGGTTCCGGCGCGGCCCACTGCCCGGCCATCGCGGTCGCCTCGTTCAACGCCTTGACCAGGCGCTCCGTGGCGGGCTCCCCCAGGCAGCCGTCGCTGCCGACGTGCTCGGAAAGACGTAGCTTCCACTTCGCGGTGTGCACCGGGAGCGGTACCCCGTCCCCCACGTCGCACACGGCCAGCCGGACAGTATTGGACCCGGCGTCCAGCACGCTGATCCTCACAGGCCACGGTGTACCCCTCGGGGTGTGTTTGATACGTCGGGAAGGGAACGCGCAGGTGAGGGCCGGGGGTCTGGGGCCGAGGGGCGGATTCCGGTGGCCGGATTCCGGTGGCCGGATCCGATTCCCTACCGGCCCGGCCCTCCGGTGCGCAGTGCCGTGCCGCCCTCGCGCCAGGCACCGAGCAGCCTGGCCGTCAGCCGGTCCTCCAGGTGGCCGGTCGCGCGGATCCCGAAGACCACGTCGGCCTCCAGCCACGGTTCGTCCGCCAGGAGCCCGCCGACCACGTCGTGCCGTACGACCTGTTCGTGCACCGCGTCCGCCTCCACGTGCTCGGCGTAGAACCGTACGGCCGCCGGACCCGCCCCCACGCGGCGCAGTGCCTCGGCGAGGCGGCGCGAGGCCGGGGACGAGGTCACCTCCACGGCGGCGAAGTGCCCTACGAGCGCCGCGCGCAGGGCACGGTGCAGGCCGAGCAGGGACATCAGATTGACGGTGGCCAGGGCCTCGCCGGGCGCCGCGTCGACGTAGTGTCCGTACGCCGGGTCCAGCCCCAGGTCCGCCATGAGGTCGGCGTACAGCTGGGCGTGGATCTCGTCGGCCCGGCCCGCCCCGAACTCGTCGAACTCCACCGCCACCATGGCCGCCTTGGCCCGCCCGCGCAGCCGGGGCAGCACCCAGGCGTGCGGGTCGGCCTCCTTGAGGTGGTACGGCGAGCGCAACGCGACGTACTCCCGCAGCTGGTCGAGGTCGCCTTCGTCGTGCAGGAAGTGCGTGACGCCGCCGGAGCCGTCCGCCGCTTCGGCCCGGACCGGCTCGATCTGGAGCTCGTCCAGCGCCCGCCGGGCCGTGTCGTCCGGGCCGCCGACCGGCACGTCCTCGCGCAGCGCGCCCAGGAAACGGTCCTCGATCCCGGACCGCAGGGCCAGCAGCCCGCTGTCCCACTCCAGGTCGTCGGGTACGCCCTCGAAGCCCTGGTAGTGCAGCTCGTAGAGGACGTAGAGGGCGAGGTGGAGGTCGTCGCCGTACGGTGAACAGCGCGCCGGGGACGGGAAGTTGCCGGGGTCCGACCGCTGCCGTAGCAGGGCCGCCGTCACGGCGCCGGAGAGCGGACCGCGCGGCTCGGGCAGCGGTGGGGGCCGGTGCCGTGACCGCTGCCGGGGGTGGGAGCGGTTCAGGCGGTCGGAGTGGTTCATACGGCCGGGGTGGGCCATGGGGCGGGAGTGGTTCATGCGGCTCCGCCCTCGCCGGGCCGGCTCTCGCAGCGGCGGCGCCGGTGGCTGGTGTCGCACCACGGGAAGATACGGCTTCGGCGGCAGGTGCAGATGGCCACGGTGAAGCGCCGCGAGACCGTCACCTCGCCGTCCTCGCCCACCACTTCCACCGGTCCCTCGACGAGCAGGGGCCCGTCGCGCTGGACGCGGATCCGGAGCGGGGCACGCCGACGGATCGGCTGGGGATTCGGGTGGGGGTGTTCAGGCGGGTTCGGGTTCGGCACGGATCACCACCAGCTCCTCTCCCGGCCGGTCAGTCCTCGCCCCGCACGATGTTCCCGTCGGTGCCGGTGTGGGCCATGGCCGGGGAACTGCTGTCCGACACGGCGGCGACACAGGTACGGATGGGCTTTCCGGGCAGGGTGCGGGACTTCGACCAACCGGTCCTGGAAACCTTCAGGACGTTCCTCTTGGTGGTGCGCGCGGTCACGGCGCTTCAACTTCTCTCTGGTTCTCTCTGGACTCGATGACGTGCCGACCGGGTTCCCCCGGGCCGTCGCGCGGAAACGGCGCGGTCTTTCACGTCGGGTTTCCCGGGTACCCGGCGCCTCGTACCCGCACGGCGAACAACCCACCAGGAGGTATCGATGAGCACGGTCAAGGACACGGTCGACGTGGATGTCCCGCTCCGCCGGGCCTACGACCAGTGGACCCAGTTCGAGGACTTCCCGAACTTCATGGAAGGCGTCGACGAGGTCACGCAGCTCGACGACCGGCACAACCACTGGACCACCAGCATCGGTGGGGTGCGGCGCGAGTTCGACACGGAGATCGTCGACCAGCTGGCGGACGACCGGATCACCTGGCGGTCCATCGGCGGGGAGACCCGGCAGCGCGGCTCGGTCCGCTTCGAGCGGCTGGACGCCTCGCACACCCGGGTGGAGCTCACGATGGACGTCGAGCCGACCGGCGTCGCCGAGAAGGGCGCGGACGCGCTGGGCGTGATCGACCGGCGGGTGAAGGGGGACCTGCGCCGGTTCAAGGACTACGTCGAGAGCGGCGGCGGCACCGGCGGCTGGCGCGGCCGTATCCGTCCGCAGGACCCGGGCAACATCGCGTGATCCGCACGGCGGGCCCCGGGGCCGCACCGGAG
>JABFVM010000480.1 GCA_013362785.1 Streptomyces sp.
GCTACGCGAGTGCTGTCGCGCCGCGAGCTGGAGGCGGTACGCGCGGAACTGGCGAAGGCCGAGGCCGAGGCCGACGCCGGGTCCGGGGCTGACGACGAGGTCGAAGCGGGCGCAGGGTCGGGGGCCGACAGCGCCGGGCGTGGCGAGGCCGAGGCTGACGACGCCGGGCGCGATGAGGCCGAGGCCGGCGATGCCGGGCGCGATGAGGGCCAGGCCGGAGACGCCGAGGCGGCGGAGACCGAGGGCGACGGCAAGGGCGACGGCTCTGCTGTGCAGGGTGATGACCGGCTGAGGGCTGCTGTGGCGGCCTGGGTGGCTTCCTCCGACACGGAGGACGGGTCTGCGGAGGGTGACGGATCTGCGGAGGGTTCGGATGCCGACTCCGGCTCCGCTTCCGACGCGAGCAGCGAGGCCGAGGACGACACGGAGGCCTCCGGCGAGGCTGACGACGCCGAGAACGGCTCTGACGAGCCCGCGGGTGGCTCGAAGACGTCCCCCGAGGCGGACGCGGCCCAGGAGCCCGACAAGGGCGAGGACGACGGCGTAGACGCCACCACCACAACCGCCCCTGCCGACGCGACCCCCGCAGACGCCGAAACCGAGCCGGACGCTGAGATCGAACCGGCCAAGGACACCGAAGCGGGAGCGGAAGCCGAAGCGGCCGAGGGCGTCGGCAAGGGCGAAGACACCGCCGCCGCCCCCAAGGCTGCCACCACCGAACCCGGTGTCGAGCCCGAACCCGGCGTCGAGCCCGAACCGGGCGACGCCCCGGCCTCCGACGACGCACCCGCGGTCGCCGACGGTGGGGACGTCCCGCAGGGGCCACCCGCACTCGACGACGAGAGTGGTACGGGTGGTGCGGGTGGGAGCAAAAAGGCCGAAGGCGGAGCCGAGGCCGTGGATCAGCCGACCGCCGTCTTCAAGGCCGTACGCCCACCCAAGCCCCACGTCGACCAGCCCACCACCATGCTGAAGGCCCCCAGGCCCGAGGCCCCCGCCGAACGCACCAGCAAGTTCGTCGCACTCAAGCCGGACATAAAGCAGGACCCCCCGGCCGCCCCGAAGGCCCCGACAGCCCCGGCCGCGCCGAAGGCCCCCGCCCCCGCCGCCGACGAAACCGCCGCCGTCCCCCAGATCGGCCCCGAGCGCACCGCCCAGCAACCCCTGCCCCCCAAGCCCCCGCTCGACCTGCTGGCCGAGCTGACGAACACCCCGCCGCCCCCGGACACGGCGGTCCGGACGGTCGTACGGCGTATCAAGATCTGGACCCCCCTGGTCCTCCTGCTCGCGGTCGTCTTCGCGATCGCACAGTCCGTACGCCCGCTCCCCACCCCCACCCTCGCGCTCACCGCCGAGGAGTCGTACGCCTTCGAGGGCAACCAGGCCGCCCTCCCCTGGCCCACCCAGGGCCAGGGCTGGATGGACGTCAACGACATCGGCACGATGGGCAACTTCGGCAAGCAGACGCCCGTCGCCATCGGCTCCGTCGCCAAGGCCATGACCGCGTACATCGTCCTCAAGGACCACGAGCTGAAGTCGGGCGACGACGGCGAGAAGATCACGATCGACGCCCTGGCGGAGAAGGAGGGCGGCTACTTCAAGGACGGCGAGTCGACCCTCGCCACCGTCAAGAACGGCGACCAGATCACCCTGCACGACGCCATCGCGGCCATCATGATCCCGTCCGCGAACAACATCGCCCGCCTGCTGGCCCGCTGGGACGCCGGTTCGGAGAAGGCCTTCATCGAGAAGATGAACGCCACCGCCAAGGAACTCGGCATGACCAACACCACGTACACCGACGCCTCGGGCCTCAAGGAGAGCACCGTCTCCACCGCCCAGGACCAGGTGAAGCTGGGCCACGAGCTGGTCAAGATCCCGGCGCTGATGGACATCACCTCGATGGGCCAGTGGATCGACCCCTCCGGGAAGAAGCACTACAACTACAACTATCTGGTCCCGTACAACGGCGCCATCGGCATCAAGACGGGCACGACCAGCGCCGCCGGCGGCAACCTTCTCTTCGCCGCCCGCAAGGAGGTCGGCGGCGAGACCGTCACCCTCGTCGGCGCCGTCCTCGGCCAGCACAAGGCGCCGATCATCAAGACCGTCAACGACGTCAGCAGGGTCGTGATGCTGGCCGCCCAGGACGAGATGACCTCGGCGAAGATCCTGAAGAAGGGCGACGTCGTCGGGTACGTCGACGACGGCCTCGGCGGTCACACCCCGGTCGTGCTCACCAAGGACGTCACCGCCGTCGGCTGGGCGGGCTTCAAGGTGAAGCTGTCCTTCGACGCCGACGACGTCCCGCACACCGCCAAGGCCGGCACCAAGGTGGGCACGCTCACCGTCGGCGACGGCACCAGCGGCGCGGTCAAGGTCCCGGTGGCCCTGCAGAAGGACCTCACGGAACCCGGCTTCGCCCAGAAGCTGACCCGCGTCAGCTGACCCGCAGCACGCCCCCGCCGACGGCGCTCGACGGCGCTCGTCGGCGGGTCGCGTGCTAGCGTCACGAAACGGGCAGGTCGCCGCTCACAAGGCGCGACCGGAGAACCTTCAGGGTCTGGGCCGACAACACGCGGGAAACGGGACGCGGGAAACGGGACGCGGCCAGAACAGAAGACGGGACACACGGGGAGTGCCTCACAAGTGGCCACTGCGGAGCCGACACGCGCCGACGACGCCGATCCGGGACCGGGAGCCGGTCCGCGAATACGCGTGCCCGCGCCGCGCCAGGGCGACGGTCCGAGCCGTCCGCAGGACAGACCGCCGTCGCGGCTGACCTCCGCCGTCCACGCCCTGCGTGAGCGTCTGCTGCGTCACCCGGTGCTGTCGATCACGGCTCTCGCCGGGCTTCTCCACGTCATCTGGTTCTTCACGTTCGCAAGCAGCGGCGGCGACCTCGCCGCCCAGGACGCCTGGGCCGAGTTCGTCGGCCGGCACCCCGACTCGGCGTACAACCTCGCCTGGTACGGCGGGATGCACCCGGTGTCGTACAGCGTGGTGTCGCCGTATCTGATGTCGGTCCTCGGTGTCCGTACGACGATGATGATCGCGGGGACCATCTCCGCGGGCCTGCTGATGCTGGTGCTCCTGCGCACCCGCTCGGTGAAGAACCCGCTGTGGGCGGCGCTCGCCGGGGTCTTCGGGCTGATCGCCAACGCGATCTCCGGGCGGGTGACCTTCGCCCTGGGCACGATGTTCGCGCTGGGCGCGGTCGCCGTCGTGTTCTGCTGGCCCCACCGCTGGCGCTACAAGCGCTGGGCGAAGGCCCTGTGCGCGGCCCCGCTGGCGGCGCTCGCCACCATGGCGTCGCCGGTGGCCGGTCTGTTCGTGGGCTTCGTCGCGGTCGCGATGTTCCTGCAGAAGCGACGGCCGGGGGCCTGGGCGCTGGGACTGGCGCCGACGGCCGTCGTGGCCGTGTCCGCGTGGCTGTTCCCCTTCTCCGGCACCCAGCCGATGGTGATCGGCTCGGTGCTCCTGCCGCTGCTGTTCGCGGTCGTGACCTTCGTGGTCGTCCCGCAGGAGTGGAAGACGGTCCGGCTGGTGGCCGCGGTCTACGGCCTCGCCGTCGTCCTGGTCTGGGTGGTCAGCTCGCAGATCGGCTCCAACATCACGCGCCTTGCGATGCTGTTCGCCGGAGTGGTCCTGGTCACCGCGCTGCCGTTCACGGTGCCGCGCTCGCGCAAGTGGTACGCGACCGTGCTGGCCCTGGTCACCTTCGTCGGCTGGATCGGCTTCAAGACGGTCGACGACATCATCCACGCCGCCCCGGAGGCGTCCTGGGCACGTGAGCTGGCGCCGCTGGTCAACGAGCTGCAGGAGGTCGGCGCGGAGAAGGGCCGGGTGGAGGTCGTGCCCGCCCGCTCCCACCGCGAGGCCTCCGCCCTCGCCCCGTACTTCAACCTGGCCCGCGGCTGGAACCGCCAACTCGACCTGGAGCGCAACCCGCTCTTCTACGACGACACGCTCAACTCCGCGAACTACCGCGAGTGGCTCCAGCGCTGGGCCGTGCACTTCGTCGTGCTGCCCAAGGACGAGCCGGACCCCACGGCCGCCGAGCGCGAGCGGCAGCTGCTGCGGCGCGGCCTGCCGTACCTCAAGCAGGTGTGGGGGGACGCCAACTGGCAGCTGTTCGAGGTGACCGCCCCGGCGCCGTTCGCCGAGCCGAACGCGGTCGTGGACCGGGCCGAGCAGGGCGAGATGACGATGCGGGTGAGCAAGCCGGGCCGCGTCCTCATCCGCATCCCCTACTCGCCGTGGCTGAGCATCGTCGACGCCGAGGGCACGAAGCTCGACCCGCCGCGGGAGACGAAGGCGTCCAAGAACCGCCCCGAGGGCGAGCCGAAGTCGTACCACAACGTGAACGGCTGCCTGATGGAGACGGACGAGGACGCCTTCGGCGACAAGTGGACGGTGCTGCTGGCCCCGAAGGCCGGGACCTACCGCCTGGCGGCGCCGTACGACGTGCCGCGCGGGACGCCCTGCCCGGACGAGCTGCGCCAGGGGTGAGCCCCGGCGCAGCCCGCCTCGGTCGGTCGGTCTGCGTCTGCCGGTCTGTGTCTGCCGGTCAGCGCACCGGGAACGCCACGTCGCACACCGGGTCCTCGGCGCCCGCCGCGTCCCAGTCCGCGAAGTAGACCTCCCGGCACGGGCCCGCCTGCCACAGCCCCTCCGTCCGGATCCACCGCTCCACCGCCTCGAAGGCGGCGATGATCTGCGGATGGGCCACCTGGGCCTTGGTGATCCGGGTGTAGGCGAGCCGGTGGGCCGGCTCCACGCGCACCTTCGTCTCCCAGCTACGGCCGCGCTGCTCGGCCCAGGCCCGGGCCGCCGCCTCGTCGGCCACCGGCACGCAGGACTCCGCCGGGCCGTCGCTCTCCATCGACACGTCGGAGTGGTACACGACGAAGGGCGCCGCGGTGATGCCGCCGCAGTCCTTCGCCGCCTCCTCCAGGCGTCCCAGTGACGCCCCGATCCACGCCGGCAGCTCGCCCGCCAGCACATGCCGGGTCTCGGTGATCAGCACCTGCTCGGGCACCTCCACCGTCTCGACCTCGAACTTCCCGTACATCTCGGAACTCCTCCCCGACAGTCGTCCACGGAGGTACTCGGCGAGCGTCCGCTGCCCCGCCATGCGCGCCTCGACGTCCGCCCAGTACGCGGCGAGCCGGTCGGCGGCCGTGGCACCGTCCGGGGCCTCGACCACCTCGGCGATCCGCGCGAGCGGCATGTCCAGCTGGCGCAGGAGTGCCACCAGGCGGGCGGGTTCGACCTGGTCGGCGCGGTAGTAGCGGTAGCCGCTGACCTCGTCGACATGGGCGGGGAGCAGTAGTCCAAGGCGGTCGTACAGCCGGAGCGCCTTGGCCGACAGCCTGGCCCGTGCGGCGAACGCGCCGATGGTGAGCAGTTCGTCGTCCACGCCTCATCCTCCGTCACCGGGCGGTTTCTCCGCCCGGTGCGAAGAACGGTCGGCCCTGCCCCAGGGGCAAGGTCAACGCCCGGCTACGCCAGCTGGGCCTCGACGGCCGCGACGAGCTCCGCCGCGTCCGGCTCGGTCTGCGGGGAGAAGCGGGCGGCGACCTTGCCGTCCCGGCCGATCAGGAACTTCTCGAAGTTCCAGCGGATGTCGCCGCTGTGCCCCTCGGCGTCGGCGAACCCGACGAGGCGGTCGTACAGCGGGTGCCTGCCCTCGCCGTTCACCTCGACCTTCTCGGTCATCGGGAAGGTCACGCCGTACGTCGCCGAGCAGAACTCGGCGATCTCCTCGGCGCTGCCGGGCTCCTGGCCGAGGAACTGGTTGCAGGGCACGCCGAGCACGGTGAAGCCACGGTCCGCGTACTGCGCCTGAAGCTTCTCCAGGCCCGTGTACTGGGGGGTGAGGCCGCACTTGGAGGCGACGTTGACGACGAGGATCGCCTTGCCCGTGTACTGGGGGAGGTCGGCGGGGGTGCCGGTGAGGGTGTTGATGTCGACGTCGAGGGGGGAGAGGTCGTTGCTGTCTGCATTCGTCATGAGGCGGATGCTAACGCCGGTGGGTGGTGCCGTTGGAAACCGCGGGTGAGTGGGGGCTGGTCGCGCAGTTCCCCGCGCCCCTTAGGGGCGCGTTCAGCACCGCCTCTCCCAGCGCCGACCGTGAGTACAGCACCGACCGTCCGGCTCGCCGTCGTTCTACCAGGCCCGCGTCCAGAAGGACCTTCAAGTGCCGGCCGACCGAACCCAACCCCTGCCCGGTCACCGCGACCAGCTGGGTCGTGCTCAGTGGCGAGTCGAGCAGGAAGAGCACGGTGGCCCGGGCGCTTCCCAGCAGCGCGCCCAGGCCCGCGGGGACCGGCCGTGTGCCAGGGTCGGTCAGGGCGCCCGCGCAGGAGTAGACGAGGGCGTACCGGCCCGGCTCCTCCCAGGACACCCAGCCGCCCTTCGGCGTGACCGGGACGAAGAGGAGTTCGGCGCCGGAGATTTCGCGGGGCGGGTATTCGTGCGGGTTCACCTGGAGCCTGCTGTCGCCCAGCCAGCGGGTGCGGCCCGGGCGCAGGGAGTCCAGTGCGGCCGCCCAGCCGCCCTGGCTGACCTGCGCGGTCCGCGCGACGACGTCGGCCTCCAGGACGCGGCGGCGCCGGTCCCAGTCCGGGCGTACCGCCTCGGTCCAGACGTGTTCGAGGAGTGCGGCGGCGCGTTCGGGCAGGTCGTCGCGGTCGAGTACGGCGGGCAGGGGCCCGGCGAGGGAGACGGTGAGGTGGGCGCGGGCCGCGCCGGGGTCGGCCGCGCGGACCCGGGCCACCGTCTCCTCGAAGGTCTCGCCGTCCTTCGGGGTCGGGGTGAGGAAGTCGGCGATCCAGTCCTTTCCGAGCCCGGCCCGCACCAGCCGTGCGGTGACCGGGTCGGCGGCCAGGCGGGCCCGGTAGCCGGGCAGCCGGGCGTCCAGCCAGGCGCGTTCGCCGGGGTGGGCGGCGGCGGCCGAGTGCAGGAGCTTCAGCGCGGCGAAGGTCTCGGCGAACGGCGAGAGCACGAACCGGCTCGCGGCGAGGGTGTCGGCGTTGATCTGCCACCAGCCCATCGGCACCCCGCCTTTCGCGTCCCCACTTTTCGCGTCCCCACCTTTCGCGTCCCGGCGAAACAATAACGACCGGTTTCCCGGCCGCCGCAGACTCCGGGCATGCGCAGCTATCGACACCTCTTCCGCACCCCGGAGTTCACGCCCCTCTTCCTCGCCTCCTCGGCCAACGTCCTGGCCCAGACGATCAGCGGTCTGGCCCTCGGCGTCCTGGTGTTCCGGGCCACGCAGTCGCCGCTGCTGTCGGCGGTGAGCATGTTCGGCCCGTCGCTGGCGCAGGTGCTCGGGGCGACCTTCCTGCTGTCCGGCGCCGACCGGCTGCCCCCGAGGGCCGCCCTGACCGGGATCTCCCTCGTCTTCGCCGCCACCACGGCAGTCCTCGCGCTGCCCGCACTGCCCCTCTGGGCGGTGTTCCCCGTCATCCTCGGACAGGGCCTGGTCGCGTCGCTCGGCGGGGGAGTCCGCTGGGGACTGGTGAACGAGATCCTCACCAAGGACGGCTTCATGCTGGGGCGTTCGCTCTTCAACATGATGGCCGGGATCACCCAGATCGCCGGGTACGCGACCGGCGGTGTCCTGGTGGCGGTGCTGTCGCCCCGGCTGTCCCTGCTGCTGGCGGCGGCGCTGTACGCGGTGGCGGCAGCGGGGCTCCGCCTCGGGCTGGACGCCCGTCCGCCCCGCGCCGAGGGCCGCCCGTCGGTCGCGGCGACCTGGCGCGACAACGCCCTGCTGTGGTCCTCGCGGCCCCGCCGCCTAGTCCTGCTCGCCCTGTGGATCCCCAACGGCCTGATCGTCGGCTGCGAATCCCTGTACGTCTCCTATGCCCCGGACGCGGCGGGCACGCTGTTCGCCTGCGCGGCGCTCGGGATGTTCGTCGGCGACGTGACCGTGGGCCGTCTGCTGCCGCCCCGGCTGCGCCCGCGGCTCGGCGTACCGCTGCTGCTCCTGCTGGCCGCCCCGTATCTGTTCTTCGCCCTGCGCCCCGCGGTGCCGCTGGCTGCCGTCGCCGCGGCCGTGGCCTCCGTCGGCTTCGGTGCGAGCCTCGTCCAGCAGGAGCGGCTGATGGCCCTGACGCCGGACGAACTCAGCGGTCATGTCCTGGGGTTGCACGGTTCCGGGATGCTCACCATGCAGGGGGTGGGCGCGGCGCTGGCGGGCGCGGTGGCCCAACTGACCTCGCCGGCCGTGGGGATGACGGCCATGGCGGTGGTGTCGGTCGCGGTGACGCTGTCGCTGGCGGCGGCCGGCCTGCAGCGCCGTGCCCCCATGTCCCCCGCGTCCGCCATGTCCCCCGCGTCCGCCGCGTCCCCCTCGCCCCGCTCGGCCAAGAGGGGAGTTATTACCACCGACATCCCGGCCCCACCCTCGCCAGAATGAACGCGCGGGCGCTTGCGCCCCCATGCCGTACCGGCCGTCAGGAGCCGTACGGGCAGCAGAGAGGAGCACGTCGTATGGACCGCATGCCGGACGAGATCAGGGGGTTCTCCGTCACGGCCGGAGCAGTCGGGCTGCGGCGGGCGACGGCCCTGTGCTGGTCGTCGGTCGCGGCCCTGGGCCGCTCCCTGGCGGTCTCCGGGGCGATCACCCTGGTGGGACCCGGCCTCGGCATGGTGCCGCGTGCCATGGAGGGCGTACGAGGGCTGGCCGCGCGTCGGCGTGAACTGGCGCTGCGCTGGTCGGGGGTGGAGATACCGGGCCCGCCCGGCCCGCTGCCGCCCGCACCCGAGGGCGCCTCCGGGGCGGTGGCCCGCTACCGGTGGATCATGAGCGATCCGCAGCTGCGACGGGAGTACGTCTGGGTGCTGGCCGACCCGCTGGCCGGCGCGTTCCTCGCCTTCCTCCCGGTCGCCCTGGTCCTCAGCGGGGTGTGGGGTGTCTTCCTCGGCTTCTTCGGCGTTCCGCTGTCCGTCGAGTGGGACGGGCTGTGGTACCAGTTCATCCCGATCGAGGGGCAGGCCACCGCCGTACTCGCCGGTGTGCTCGGCGTTCTGCAACTGCCGCTGGCCCTGTGGGCGGCGCCGCGTGTCGTGCGCCGGCACGCCCTGTACACCCGGGCGATGCTCGCCCCGGGGGAGAGCGAGCTGATGGCGAGCCGTATCCGGCATCTGGCCGCCACCCGTTCCGACGCCGTCGACACACAGATGGCCGAGATCCGCCGGATCGAACGCGATCTGCACGACGGCGCCCAGGCCCGTCTGGTGGCGATGGGCATGACGCTGGACGCCGCCGAGACGCTGCTGGAGAGCAACCCCGAGGCCGTGCGCGCCCTGCTGGTCGAGGCGCGCGAGTCCTCCGCCAAGGCGCTTCAGGAGCTGCGTGACCTGGTCCGCGGCATCCATCCGCCGGTCCTCGCCGACCGCGGACTGGCCGACGCGGTACGGGCGTTGGCGATGGTCTGCCCGGTCCGTACCGAGGTCGAGGTGGACCTGCCGGGCCGCCCTGAGATGCCGGTCGAGTCGGCCGCGTACTTCGCGGTCTCGGAGCTCCTCGCCAACGTCGCCAAGCACTCCGGCGCCGACCGGGCGTTGATCGACATCCATTACGCTCGCGGCATGCTGCGCATCGCCGTCACGGACGACGGCCACGGCGGCGCGGACGTCCTGCGCGGCAGCGGTCTGCGGGGCGTCGAGCGCCGGCTCGCCACGTTCGACGGGGTGCTGGCCGTGCACAGCCCCGTGAACGGACCGACGACGGTGACGATGGAGCTTCCGTGCGTATTGCCCTCGCCGAAGACCACTTCCTCCTGAGGGACGGACTCATCCGGCTGCTCGGCGCCCACGGCCACGAGGTGGTGGCCGCCGTGGACAACGGTACGGAGCTGCTGGACACGCTGATCAGGGAGCGGCCGGACGTCGCGGTCGTCGACGTCCGGCTGCCGCCGACCTTCACCGACGAGGGGCTGCGCGCGGCACTGGCGGCCCGGGAGCGGCTGCCGGAGCTGCCGGTCCTGCTCCTCTCCCAGTACGTGGAGCCGCTCTACGCCCGCGAGCTGCTCGCCGGGGGCGGCCGGGGCGTCGGCTATCTGCTGAAGGACCGGGTCACCGACGGGGCCCAGTTCCTGGACTCCATCCGTCGGGTGGCCGAGGGCGGCACCGTGATGGATCCCCAGGTGGTCGCGGGGCTCCTGGTCCGCAAGGAGCGCGACGAGGCGGTGGGCAACCTGTCGGCGCGGGAGCGCGAGGTGCTGGAGTGGGTGGCGCAGGGGCGCTCCAACGCCGGTATCGCACAAGGGCTGTTCATCTCGGAGAAGGCGGTCGCCAAACACATCGGCAATATCTTCGGCAAGCTGGGACTGCTTCCGGCGGACGCGGACAACCGGCGGGTACTGGCGGTGCTCGCGTATCTGGACCAGTGACGTGGCGGTTCTGAGTGGCGGTTCCTGTACGGCATGAGAGATGGCCAAAACGTCACGGTGCGTGAGGCGAATCCACGCCAACTGCCCCTGGATCAAAGGCAGTTCACCTAAGTTGAGCGCTGAATTGATCACCGGCAGCGATGCGCACCGCCCCCCTGGAGGCCCCACCGTGTCAGACCCCCAGACCCCCATCACCGCCTCCGCCCGGACGCGGGCCCGGATCGACACCACGAAGCCGCACTCGGCCCGCTTCTGGAACTACTTCGTCGGCGGCAAGGACCACTACGAGGTGGACCGGCAGATCGGCGACGAGATCAAGGAGATCTTCCCCGGCCTGGTCGACGTGGCCGTCACCAGCCGCCACTTCCTGGGCCGCGCCGTACGCCATCTCGCCGGCGAGGCGGGCATCCGGCAGTTCCTGGACGTCGGCACCGGCCTGCCGACCGCCGACAACACGCACGAGGTGGCCCAGCGCGTGGCGCCGGACGCCCGGATCGTGTACGTCGACAACGACCCCGTCGTGCTGGCCCACGCGAGCGCCCTGCTCACCAGCACGCCCGAGGGCATGACGACGTACCTGGACGCCGATCTGTACGACCCCGACGCCGTCCTGGAGGCCGCCGCGGGCACCCTCGACCTGTCCCGCCCGGTCGCCCTGATGATCCTCAACACGCTCGGCCATGTCGCCGACCACGACCAGGCCCGTGACCTGGTACGCCGCCTGCTGGACGGGCTCCCGTCGGGCAGCCACCTGGTGATCAGCGACAGTACGGCGACCAGTGAGGGCATGATCGCCGCGTCGGAGGCGTACAACGCGAGCGGCGCCGTGCCGTACCACGTCCGCAGCATCGGTGAGATCGCCGGGTTCTTCGACGGGCTCGACCTGGTGGACCCGGGCATCGTCCAGGTACCCGAGTGGCGCCCCGACGCCCTCGGCCCCGCGGATCCGGCCACGGCCGCGGTCGACGCCTACTGCGGGGTGGGCCGCAAGCCCTGAGTCACGGCGCGGGCCGGTTCACCGGTCACCGCCGCCGGGACCCGCCGCCCCGCTCCATCCCGCCCAGCTCGCCGATCCGGGCGAAGGCCGCCCGGGACTTCCGTGTCGCTCCGCCCTTCGGGCACACCCACACCGCCGTACCGTCCACGACCACGGCCTCCAGCGGGTGTGTGTCCGGATGGTCCGGGCAGCGCGGCCAGACCGCCGGCTCGCCCTCGGACCACAGGGCCTCCACCGCCCACTCCTGCATC
>JABFVM010000388.1 GCA_013362785.1 Streptomyces sp.
ACCGTCGACGAGGAACGAGCATCGCCGCAGTACGCGCGTCAGTTCCCCGGGGTGTCGCTCGCGCACCGCGTCGAGCGCCTCGGCGAGGGTGGCCGCGTCGAACGGCTCCTCGGCGATCCCGGCCGCGGCCTTCGCGGCGGCCCAGTAGCGCACCGTGACCTTTGGCATCCGCTTCCTCAATCGATCGGCTGTGTACCCCGTCAGGCTAGCCGCCCTGTGCGACGGCCCAGTCCCCGATGCGGTCCAGCAGCGCGTCGGTGGCGGCGTGCTCGGCGTGCCCCATGCCGGGCTCCAGCCAGAGTTCGCCGTGGTCACCGGCGGCCGCGGCCAGCATGCGGGGGTGGTCGAGCGGGAAGTAGCCGTCCTGGTCGCCGTGCACGATCAGCAGCGGCGTGGGCGCGATCCGGGGCACCGACTCGACCGGGGACATCGGTACCGGGTTCCACTCCCGGTGGTGGATGCGCGTACGGAAGCCGTAGCGGCCGACCAGACGCCCCTCGGGCCGGGTGACCAGCCAGTGCAGGCGGCGCATAGGGGGCGTGCCCCGGTAGTACCAGCGGGCCGGCGCGCTCACGGACACGACGGCGTCCACCTCGCCGCCGTACAGCGCCGCATGCCGCAGTACGACGGACCCGCCCATGGAGAAGCCGATCGTCGCCACGCGCGTGTGCCCGAGTTCCCGCGCCCAGCGCACCGCGGCCGCCAGGTCCAGCACCTCGCGGTCGCCGACCGTCGACCGGCCGCCCGACGCGCCGTGCCCCCGGAAGGAGAAGGTGACGACGGCGCCGTGCCGGGTGAGGGCCTCCGCCACCCGTCGAACATGCGGCCGGTCCACATCGCCGGTGAAGCCATGGGCGACGACGAACGCCAGGTCACCGGCAAGTGGACGGGAGAAGTCGTATACGACCGCACCCGGGTCGTATACGGAATCGATCGTCACGCCGTCGTCGGTGTGCAGAAACGTCCGCAAAGGTGTACGTCTGGTTGTCTCAGAGTGCGGACGAACCGTGGATCGTGCCACATGACCTGCCGGACCGTTGCTCATGTGGGCTATTCTGCTGGGCAGAGGACTCGGGCAGCGTAGCCCCCGGGTCCTTTTGTGCTTTCGGAAGCGTTGTATACGACGCGGGAAACCGCAGGTGTACGGGCCTTCGGGATCGCAGAGCAGTTCCGTACCCAAGATGTCCTCGCAGGGACCGAGGAGGAACCAGACGTATGAGTTCTCTGCTGCTCCTGACCAACGCCCTCCAGCCGTCGACGGAGGTGCTCCCCGCCCTCGGCCTGCTGCTGCACAACGTGCGCGTGGCTCCGGCGGAGGGTCCCGCCCTCGTCGACACCCCCGGCGCCGACGTCATCCTCATCGACGGCCGCCGCGACCTGCCCCAGGTGCGCAGCCTGTGTCAGCTCCTGCGCTCCACCGGCCCCGGCTGCCCGCTCATCCTCGTCGTCACCGAGGGCGGCCTCGCCGCCGTCACCGCCGACTGGGGCATCGACGACGTCCTGCTCGACACCGCGGGTCCCGCCGAGGTGGAGGCCCGGCTCCGGCTCGCCATGGGCCGTCAGCAGATCGTCGCCGACGACTCCCCCATGGAGATCCGCAACGGCGACCTGTCCGTCGACGAGGCCACCTACAGCGCCAAGCTCAAGGGCCGGGTCCTCGACCTCACCTTCAAGGAGTTCGAGCTCCTGAAGTACCTCGCCCAGCACCCGGGCCGCGTCTTCACGCGCGCGCAGCTGCTGCAGGAGGTCTGGGGCTACGACTACTTCGGCGGCACCCGGACCGTGGACGTGCACGTACGACGGCTGCGCGCCAAGCTCGGCCCCGAGCACGAGTCACTCATCGGGACCGTCCGGAACGTCGGTTATCGATTCGTTACCCCGGAGAAGGCCGACCGGACCGCCGAGGAGCCGAAGAGCAAGGCCGGCCAGGCAAAACAGGAAGATGCGGACGAGACGACCGTCCTGGACGGCGTCGAGGTCAAGGCCGAGGCCTAGCAGGACGCGACGGACGCCCGGGCAGGGCGTCACCGGCGTTGCTTACGCACATCCGAGCGACAGCCGGAGCACAGCGAAGCTCCTTCACGCCCTGCCCAGAGCCGGTCCATCCGCGTAGACTCCGCGCGTGGCCAAGGTGACTCGGGATGACGTGGCACGGCTGGCGGGGACTTCCACCGCCGTCGTCAGTTATGTCATCAACAACGGACCCCGGCCGGTCGCCCCGGCCACGCGCGAGCGTGTCCTCGCCGCGATCAAGGAACTGGGCTATCGGCCCGACCGGGTCGCCCAGGCGATGGCGTCGCGGCGCACGGATCTCATAGGCCTGATCGTGCCGGACGCGCGCCAGCCCTTCTTCGGGGAGATGGCGCACGCGGTCGAGTGGGCCGCCGCCGAGCGCGGAAAGATGGTCCTCGTCGGCAACTCCGACTACGTCGGCGAGCGCGAGGTCCACTATCTGCGGGCGTTCCTCGGAATGCGCGTCTCGGGGCTCATCCTCGTCTCCCACGCACTGAACGACCTGGCCGCCGCCGAGATCGAGGCCTGGGACGCCCGTGTCGTCCTCCTCCACGAGCGGCCCGAGGCCATCGACGACGTCGCCGTCGTCACCGACGACCTGGGCGGCGCCCAGCTCGCCGTACGCCACCTTCTGGAGCACGGCTACGAGTACGTCGCCTGTGTGGGCGGCACCGCGGAGACCCCGGCGGTCGGCGACCCGGTCTCCGACCACGTCGAGGGCTGGCGGCGGGCGATGGCCGAGGCCGGGATCCCCACCGAGGGGCGGCTGTTCGAGGCGCCGTACAACCGCTACGACGCGTATCGCGTGGCGCTGGACATCCTCTCCGGGCCGAACCGGCCGCCCGCGATCTTCTGCTCCACCGACGACCAGGCCATCGGTGTGCTGCGGGCGGCGCGTGAGCTGCGGATCGATGTGCCGGGGGAGCTGGCCGTCGCCGGGTTCGACGACATCAAGGAAGCGGCGCTGACGGATCCGCCGCTGACCACCGTCGCCTCGGACCGTTCGGCCATGGCCCGGGCCGCGGTGGATCTTGTCCTCGATGACGGACTGCGGGTCGCCGGGTCACGGCGCGAACGGCTGAAGGTGTTCCCGTCGCGATTGGTTCCGCGACGGTCCTGCGGCTGCGTCTGAGACCGGTTCCGTGACTCAGGACGCCGAGGGCGTCCACCCGGCCAGCCAGTCCGCGACCTCCTGGCCGGCGGCCTGGGCATCGGTCAGCTGAGGCCGGTTGGAGCTCGCCGAACCCGACCCCGGGCCGGTGTTCTTGTACTCGGCGAAACGGTCGTCCTTCCAGGGGAAGCCGCTCATGTCGGTCCACGGCGTGGACTTGACCGCCGCGCTGAGGGTGGTGTTGCGGACCGTCGTCTGGGGGTCGAGGGTCGCGTCACCGCCCGCGTGCCAGGGGCGGCCCAGGAAGAAGCTCGACGCGGAGACGTCGCCGTTCACGGTCGAGTTGGCGATGAGGAAGCCCTTGCGGTTGGCGGGCGTGCTGGGGGCGGTGACAAAGCCAGCCGAGGTGCCGTCCCAGCGCTTCTTCAGGGTGATGACCGAGCGGTCGATCACGGCCGAGGCCCTGCCGAAGATGAAGTCGACGTTGCCGATGACGTAGGAGTTCTTCACGTACACCCGGCCGAGCCGGTCCTTCGCGGCCGTGTCGAGGAGCAGGGTGTCCTGGTCGCCCTCGGTGATGATCGAGTCGAGGAACACCCGGTCGGCGGCGGTCCTCAGGGCCACGGCCTGGTGGCCGTTCAGGTTCTGGTTCGTCTTCTCGTCGAAGTCGTTGGTGATGGTCAGGTTGCGGGCCTGGAAGTCGTCGGCCTCGACGGCGACGGTGGCGCTGCCGCCGGTGCCGTAGGTGCCGCCGCCCGGCTTGGGCGTGCCGGACGCGTTGTTGTAGACGATCACGGTGTCCTTGCGGCTGCCGCCCGTGCCCTGGATGGTGACGTGCGGCTTGTTGGACGGGACCTTAACCGTCTCCCGGTACGTGCCCGGCTTGACGGCGATCACGACCCGGGAGGCGTTGTTCGCGGGTACGGCGTTCACGGCCGCCTGCACGGTCGAGTACTGCCCGCTGCCGTCCTTGGCGACAGTGAGGGTCGTCGCGGCCTTGGTGCTCGCCGTCGCACTCGTCGTACCGATCGAACTCCTCGGCCCCACACCGGACTTGAGCAGCGCGGGCACATCGGCGGTCTTGTCGAGCGTGTAGCTGTAGAAGCTCTTCGGGTCGAAGGCGGTGCCACCGCTCTCGTTGCGCCCGCTGGTGCCGGAGAAGGTGTTGCCCTTCTGGACCAGGGTGGCGGTGCTGTCCTTGGTGACGGGGTTGTTCATGCCCTGGAAGAAGGAGTTCTCCAGGACCATCTTGGTCCTGCCGCGCGAGTAGTTGCCGTAGGAGGACTTGATCGTCGTCCCGGCCACGTCCTCAAGGAAGTTGTTGTAGAGGTGCGCGTGGGCGGCGTTGTCCGTGGACGGGTTGCGCTGCTCGGTCTCGCGGAACCAGTTGTGGTGGACCGTGATGTCCGTCTTGACGTTCTCGGTCCAGCCGATGCCGAAGGTCTTGTTGTTGTCGCTCAGCTTGTTCCAGGAGACGGTCACGTTCGTGCTGTCCTTGCGGACGTCGATGAGCCCGTCGGCCATGTGCCGCAGATCGTTGTGGTCGATCCACACGTGATGCGCGCCGTCCATCTGAACGGCGTCGAAGTCGTGGTCCTTGTCGTTCCAGACGCCCTGGTACGAGTCCCGGATGGTGAGGTTCCGGATGATCACGTTGTGCACGCCGGACCCGAGGAAGAACCCACCGCCGACAATCTGCCCGGACGTCCCGGCCCCGACGATGGTCTTGTCCGACTGAACCTTGATCTCTTTCCCGACCGGGTTCATGTTGATGGTCCCGGCGACGACGATCACGTAAGGTTCCGCGGCCGTGGCGTACTTCTCCAGGTCGGCCAGCGTCTTCACGGTCACGATCTTGCCGTCGCGACCGCCGTAAGTGCCATTCTGCCCAAGGGAGTTGACAGAGGCGAAGCCGTCCGCGGTGGCGGTGGCCCAGGAGGGGGCGGCGGTCGTCGCGGCGGACGCCCGCTGCTGGGCGTCCGCCCCGAAGAGCCCGAGGACCGTGCCGTAGGCGAAGGTGCCGGCGGCAGCCATGACCACCGGGACCCCGACCGCCAGGGCCTTGCGGCTTCTGCGGTGCCGGGCCTTGCGCTGCTGCTCACTCATACGGGGATCCGTTTCGTGCGGGGGGGTTGGTTGCTCCGAAGAACGGTTGCCGCCCCGCACGAAAAGGTTGCCGTAGTAAGTGCCTCGGCTGTTCTGCCTGTTCTGCTTACTTGGTGCAGGTGTTGGGGTCCAGCTTCTCCTCGATCTTGTCCTCACGGCCGTCGGGCTGGCCGCCCGGCAGGATCTTGTCGGAGACGCCGTCGATGTAGTAGCCGTACGAGTAGATCGTCTTCCAGCTCGCGTCCCGGCCGCGCCAGGTGTGCGCGGTGACGTCGCCGTCGCCCTTGTTCCACTGGTAGTCCTCGATCTGGAAGACCGGGTTCACGCGGACCACGCGCTGGTACGGCGTCCAGGTCACGGCGACCTGACGGCACGGCGGGATGGTCTTCTCGCTGCGGGTCTCGAACCGGGACTCCTTCTCCCAGCCCCACTCGTACCCGGCGCTGCCGCCCACGCTGCCGGAGAAGATGCTCTTGGCGAGGGACAGGCTGATGGTGCCGCCGACGCTCTTCTTGGCGAACGTCTTGGTGCTGTAGCTGCTGACGAAGGTCTCCTTGTCGTCCGCGGAGCCCCGGTTGCCGATCCACCGTGAGGTGCGGATCGGCTCGCCCTTGATGGACCAGGTCGAGGCCTCGGCGTACCCGCACCAGCCGCGGAACAGCTCCCACGGTCCGGCGGGCTTCCACAGTCCGATGACGTCCCGCAGGTACTCGTCCCGCGTCTTGAACTCGCCGGTGTCGACGTTCAGGGCGCCGTAGACGCCCGTCAGGCTGCCCTCCTGGTTGCAGAGCCGCTCGATCATCAGGTCGGTGTTGCCGGGGTCGACGCCCCGGACGTTCTGCGCCCCGCCGGGCCCGGCGGCCTGCGCGGAACCGGCGCCCGCCAGCACGCCGGTTATGGCGAGGGCGGCGGAGGCGAGGCTCAGGGCGGTCTTGTTCAGTGTTGATCTGCGAATGAGTCGCATGGGGGTTGGCTCACTCCTGTGGTCTGTGCACAGGTGCCCGGCAGGCACCTGCCTGTCTGACAGCCAGGAAGATTCCAGAGAACTCGCGGGTAGGGTCGGAGCGAGGTGAAGATGACAGGACATTGACAGGTGGTTGGGGCTACCTGTCGGGTTTTATCGGGAGTCGTCCCTGTCAGGATTCGTCCGTCGCCGCGGCGCTGCGGCTGTTCTGCCGACTGAGGTTGATGGCGTGGAGCAGGGTGCCGACCGCCGCGGCGCCGCTCAACAGGGAGCCGCAGGCCGCGATCAGGGTGGCGGGGCCGCCGCCGTCGCCACCGCCGGTCTCGGGGACCGAGATGACGGTCTTGGTCACAACGGGCCCCGGCGGCGGTGACATGGCCCCACCGCTCGGCTCCGAGGATCCTCCCTGGCCGGGATCCGTCGGTTCCTCGGTCGCTGCCGGGGGCTGTGTGGTGTACCAACTGGTCGACGGGCCGGACCCTGAGCTGCCCCCTTCGTCATCCGACCCCGGCCACGACCGCAACGCCAGGACGAAGAGCGAGACGGCACCGGCCGCGAACACGAGGCACACGGCGATCCAGAGGACGATTTTCCGTAGCGAACTCTTCAACATAGCTCCCCCTCGCCTCAAGCGTAGGGGGGAACGGCCGGGAAGTGGATCTCCTTCCCGGCCGGTTTGGGTAGGCAACTCCGCCATCCAGAAGCCGAGTTGTCTATCCAGTCGTACGGCCGCCGCCGCGACTGACCGCGATGCGGATGACGTCCTCCAGGGACTCCGTGGCTCGCGTGAGCGCGAAGCGTACGGCTCGTTCGCCGGCCTTGGTGTCGGTGAGGACGGCTTTGGCTCCGGCGAGTACCTGTTCGCCCGAGTCCAGTTGGGCCGCCTCCATGTCGTCGGCGAGCCGGGAGAGTCTGCTGTCTGCCGTGTCGGTGCTGAGGTAGCAGGGGTTGCCGTCGGGGGTGGTCCAGGGGAGGAGGCGGAGTTCTTCGGGGGAGCTCATACGGAGACCTCCGCGGGTTGGGTTCGGCGCGGGGCGGTGTGGGTGCCGTAGGCGACGGCCCAGTGGGCGCGACGGCGCTGCAGGATCCGCTCGCGCTCGCAGCGGCATGGGGCGGCCAACGGTCGTGTAGGGGGCGGGGGTTGGGGCGGTTCGGGTGCCCGGTGCTGGCCCCGACCGGGAAGTAGTACTCGTACGAGTGCAATGAGTAGCGATTCGATGAGCAGGGCGGTACGTTCGCGCATGTCGGCGTTCCTTGGGATAAGCGTCGGCCACGCCCCCGGACCGAGCTGGCATCGGTTGCGGGGGTTTGTCGTGGGCGTGGGGGTGGGGGTGGTCTGACGAGCGGTGATTACCGTTCGTGCCCCGATCGTCACAGGTGCGACGTACGCTGCGGAAGAGGTTTGGTGTTGTCTGGCGCGCCAGGCAACAGGGAGGAGTGACGTGGGCGAAGTCGTTGACGGGGAACGGGAGTCGGGGCGGGCTGTGCTGGGGCGGACGCTGAAGTTCCTTCGGGAGAAGGCGGGGAAGTCGCTGAGTCAGTTGGCCGACGAGACGGGATACGACAAGAGCTATCTGAGCCGCATGGAGTCGGGTAAGCGGTTATCCAAGGTGACCGTCATGGAGGACCTGGACGACTACTACGAGTGCGGTGACCTGCTGGTCAGCCACTGGAAGAACGCGCGGTTGGACGCGTTCATGGACCAGTTCAAGCGGTTCATGGAGTTGGAGGCGACGGCGCGAATCATGTGGAAGTTCGTGCCGGGAGTGCCGGGACTTCTACAGACGGAGGACTTTGCCAAGGAGGTGTTGTCTGGGTATCAGGCAACACCTGAGGACGACGACTGGGTTGAGGAGCAGGTCGCGGCGCGGATCGGTCGGCAGTACCTGCTGCGGCAGAAGCCGGAGCCCAACATCCGCATCATCATGGACGAGTACGCGTTCCGGCGCCCCGCGGCCCTCTCGAAGACCTGGGACGATCAACTGCTCCGTATCGAGGCCGTCGCGATGTGGCCGAACGTGACACTTCAGGTGCTGCCCTTCACCGCCGGGGTCCATCACCACATGCACGGATCGCTGACCTTGTTGTGGCAGAAAGACGGCAGCGGTGTTGCCTACGCGGAGGGCAACGACTGGGGCCAATTGATCGAGGATCCAGACGAGGTCCTGCGGCACCACTTGTCCTACGATCGGCTCCGAGACGTGGCGTTGTCGCCGTCGGACTCGCTCGCGTTCGTCAGGGACGTACTGGAGGAGCACAGATCATGAAGCACACCCCCGATCTCAGCGCCGCTGCCTGGCGCAAGTCGAGCTACAGCGCCGGGGGAGACAACAACTGCGTCGAAGTCGCCGACGGCCACCCCGGCGTCGTCCCCGTCCGCGACAGCAAGGTCCCCTCAGGCGACGTACTACTCCTCTCGGCGTCGTCCTGGGCCGCGTTCGTGCAGGGCGTGAAGGGGACTGCGTAACCCCGCCTCCCCGGAGCCCCGCCTGAACGAACCATTCCGGGATAACGTCGATCGTTATGGCCACAGATGCGATCACAGTCGAAGGACTGCGCAAGTGGTACGGGGATGTAAAGGCTGTCGACGGGGTCTCGTTCGAGGTCAGGGACGGCGAGTTCTACGGCATTCTCGGACCGAACGGCGCGGGCAAGACCACCACCCTGGAGATCATCGAGGGGCTGCGCGAGCCCGACGCCGGCACCGTCACCGTGCTCGGCGAAGCCTCCTGGCCGCGCAACAAGGCCCTGTTGCCCAGGATCGGCGTCCAACTCCAGTCCTCCGCCTTCTTCGAGAAGCTCACCGCCCGTGAGCAGATCCACACCTTCGCCTCGCTCTACGGCATCCCCGGCGCGAACGCCGACGCGATGCTGGAGAAGGTCGGTCTGACCGAGAAGGGCGGCGTCCGCGACGACCGGCTCTCCGGCGGCCAGGCACAACGGCTCTCCATAGCCTGCGCGCTCGTACACGACCCCGAGCTGGTCTTTCTCGACGAGCCGACGACGGGCCTCGATCCACAGGCCCGCCGCAACCTGTGGGATCTGCTGCGCGACATCAACGCCGAGGGCCGCACCGTCGTACTGACCACCCACTACATGGACGAGGCCGAGACGCTGTGCGACCGGGTGGCGGTGATGGACCACGGCAAGGTCCTGCGCATCGGCCCGCCCCGCGAGTTGATCAGCGAGCTGGGGGTGGACTCCCTTGAGGACGTCTTCCTCCAGCTGACCGGACGGGAGTACCGCGAGTGACGGGGACCAGGGCCGGGGTTCAGGCCTTTCGCAGTCTCAGCAGGGCCATGACGCTGGGCCTGCTGCGCGACCGTACAGCGGTCTTCTTCATGCTGATCTTCCCTTTGATGTTCCTGCTGTTGCTCGGCACCCTCCTCAAGGACGCGGGTATATCCGAGTCGAAGGTGATCCAGGTCGGGGACGTCGCGGTCCTGGACGAGATGCCGGACAAGGATCGCGAACAACTCCGGGACGTGCTGCGGATCGAGAAGACGGACGGCTCGGCGGCCGCCCTCGCGGACGCCCTGGAACAGGTCCGCAAGGGCGACGCGGACGCCGCGGTCACGCAGACTGCCGGAAAGGTCGAACTGCGCTTCTCGGCAGGCGACTTGGTACGCGCGGGGAACGTGCAGGGCCTCCTGAACTCGATCGTCCAGCGGGCCAACCAGGCCGCCACCGGCCAGCCGCCCGCCTACACACTCACGGCCGGGCAGGTCGAGGACGAGTCGACCAAGCCGATCCAGTTCCTCACGCCCGGACTGCTCGGCTGGGCGGTGGCCATGGGCGCGGTGTTCGGCACCGCCCTCAACTTGGTCAGCTGGCGCAAGAAACGCATCCTGCGCCGACTGTGGCTGGCGCCCGTCAACGCCGGATCGGTGATCGGCGCCCGGATCGGCGTGAATCTGACGCTGGCCCTCGCCCAGACCGTGATCTTCCTCGGGGTGGCCACCCTGCCCTACTTCGGCCTGCGGCTGACCGGCTACTGGTGGCTGTCGTTCCCCCTGATCCTGAGCGGCACGCTGGCCTTCATGTCCATCGGGCTGGTCGTCGGTGCCTGGGCGAAGTCCGAGGAGGCCGCCAACGGGTTGGCCCAGATCATCACCCTGCCGATGGCCTTCCTCTCCGGCTCCTTCTTCCCGCTCGACTCCGCGCCGCAGTGGGTCCGTACGGTGTCGGAGCTCCTGCCGCTGAAGCATCTCGGCGAGGCGATGCAGGGCGTACTGTCCCGGGGCCAGGGCTGGTCCACGGCCCTGCCGGTCATAGGGGGCCTGCTGGCCTTCGCCGCCGTCCTGACCCTGATCGCCGCCCGACTGTTCCGCTGGGAGGAGGCGTGAGAGCGTCAAGGCCGAGGTGGGCGTGAACTCCATCGGGTGGAGCGGGCGGGAAACGGGGACGGACATGGGTTCGGTCCGGTCACGGTGACGTCATGACAGAGAACAACGCTGCGGAACCCGATCACGGCGTCCCTCTGATGCCTGAGCGGACCCCGAAGGCGTTGCGCGAGGCCATCGCCGCGGATGCGCCCCAACTCCTTCCTGACTTCGACAAGCACTGGAAGCGTGCGATCGCCGAAACGTACGATCTTGGCCCGGTGTCCGCTTTCATGGCTCGCTGGTGGTGCGAGTACGCCATTGCCCGTGATCCCGCGCTAGACGCTCATGTGAGCGATCTCCACCGCCGTGCCGCAGAAACCGCCGATTTCTCTGAGACTCAGGCTCTGCTCGAAGAGGTGTCGAAGATCCGCTACAGCATGCGGGAACACCTTTGAGCGGCGTACTGAGGATCCGCAGATCGTGGTGGTAGAGGCCTTCTGGCAGGTATACGAACCACCTACAGAACCTCACGCGGAGGCGTAGCCCCCCCCGGGAGGCAGGGACGGCTACGGTGTCGGGTCGGTGGGGGGAGGTGTTGGTGCGCCCGGGAGGCGTACGGTCGCCACTGTGCCGCCGCCCTCCGCGCGGGCCAGGGTTACCTGGCCGCCGGACTGCTCGACCGTGCGGGCCACGATCGACAGGCCCAGGCCGGAACCGGGCAGGGCGCGGGCGCTCGGGGAGCGCCAGAAGCGGTCGAAGACGTGCGGGAGTTCCTCGGCGGGGATGCCGGGACCGTGGTCGCGGACGGTGAGGACGCCCTCGGCGAGTCGCACCTCGATCGTGCCGCCCTCGGGGCTGAACTTCACCGCGTTGTCGAGGACGTTGACCACCGAGCGTTCCAGCGCCGTCGGTTCCGCGCGGACGTACCAGGGCTGGAGGTCTGCCGTGATCGTCAGCTCCGGGCCGCGGAGGCGGGCGCGACGCAACGCCGCCTCGACCGTGTCCTCCAGCGAGATCACCTGGACGCGCTCGCCCCGCTGGCCCTCGGAACGGGACAGCTCCTGCAAGTCGCCGATCAGGGAGGCCAGTTCCGTCATCTGTGCCTTCACCGAGGCGAGCAGGGCCTTGCGGTCCGCC
>JABFVM010000252.1 GCA_013362785.1 Streptomyces sp.
CGTCATGGCCCTCTACACCCTGATCCTGCAAGGCAGCGCCCCGCTCGGCGCCCTGTTCGTGGGCGCCGTCACCCAGTACCTGGGCACCCGCTCCGCGCTCTGGGCGGGCGGCCTGCTCTCCCTCGCCGCCGCCCTGGTCGCGGCGCTCGCCGACCGCAGCGACAGCCGGGCCGGAGCGGCGGCGGCCAAGACCGAGCGGACCCAGCACCACCCGACCGAAACCGGGACCCGCCCATGAACCTCCCGCACATACCCAACGCCCCATACGGAACCCGGCAGTTGGGCCCGACGGACCTGCACCTGTGGCTGCTGCCACCCCCCGACTCACCACGCGCCGCACCCCTCACCGAACTCGACATGCAGGAGCGGCAGCGCGCCGCCGCCTACCGCCGCCACAGCGACCGCCAGATGTACGTCGCCGCCCATGTGGGCCTGCGCCGGGTGCTGTCGGTCTACACCGGCGTCGCACCGCAGCGTCTGGTCATCGGCCGGGAGTGGTGCGAGGAGTGCGGGGAACGGCACGGCCGCCCGGTCCTGGTCGACCTGCCGGGCGCCCCTGAGTTCTCCCTCTCGCACAGCCACGGCCTCGCGCTGGTCGCCGTGGCACACACCCGGGTCGGCGTGGACGTCCAGGCACTGCCGTCGCAGGAGACCGTCGACGCCTGTCTGCCCTTGCTGCACCAGGCCGAGCGCCAGGAGATCACCCGGATCCCGATGCACCAGCGTCAGACGGCCTTCGCACGCCTCTGGTCCCGCAAGGAGGCCTATCTGAAGGGCCTCGGCACCGGACTCGCCCGCGCCCCCGACCTCGACTACCTCGGCGAGGCCGCCGAGTCCTGGCGCCCGACCGGCTGGACGGTGCGCAACATCCCGCTCTGCGAGGGCCATGTCGGCGCCGCGGCGCTGGCCGGCGACAAGGACTGGCGAGCCGCCCTGCACCCGGTGCCCGCCGACTGGCTGCACACCCGGGACGCCGTGGAGCGGATCGCCGCGGTCGAACCGGGACTGCGCACTGTGCTGCGCGCCCACGACCCGTCCGCCGTCCGCACCCACGCCCTCATCGACACCAGGAACAGGAAGGAAAGGGCCCAGGCATCATGACCGTCACCGACCCCGAAGCTCCCGTGCTCGACACCCCGCAGGCACCCGAGGCGGACCGGCTCACGGAGCTGCACACCCTCAAGGAACTCGCCCGCACGGGCCCCGACCCCAAGGCCACCGAACGCCAGCACGCCAAGGGCAAGCTCACCGCCCGCGAACGCATCGAACTCCTCCTGGACCCCGGATCGTTCACCGAGGTCGAGACCCTGCGCCGACACCGGGCGACCGGGTTCGGCCTGGAGGCGAAGAAGCCGTACACCGACGGCGTCGTCACCGGCTGGGGCACGGTGGAGGGCCGCACGGTCTTCGTCTACGCCCACGACTTCCGCATCTTCGGCGGCGCCCTGGGCGAGGCCCACGCCGCCAAGATCCACAAGCTGATGGACATGGCCATAGCGGCGGGCGCCCCGCTGGTCTCGCTCAACGACGGCGCGGGAGCCCGCATCCAGGAGGGCGTCTCCGCCCTGGCCGGCTACGGCGGCATCTTCCAGCGCAACACCAAGGCGAGCGGCGTCATCCCGCAGATCAGCGTCATGCTCGGCCCGTGCGCGGGCGGCGCCGCCTACTCGCCCGCCCTCACCGACTTCGTCTTCGCCGTACGGGACATCTCCCAGATGTTCATCACCGGCCCGGACGTGGTCAAGGCGGTCACCGGCGAGGAGATCACCCAGAACGGCCTGGGCGGCGCCGACGTCCACGGCGCCACCTCCGGCGTCGCCCACTTCGTCTACGACGACGAGCGCACCTGCCTCGAAGAGGTCCGCTACCTCCTCTCCCTGCTCCCCTCCAACAACCGCGAACTGCCCCCGACCCACCCCGCCGACGACCCGGCCGACCGCCCCGGCGACGCCCTGCTCGACCTGGTCCCCGAGGACGGCAACCGCTCCTACGACATCCGCAAGGTGATCGAGGAGATCGTCGACGACGGCGACTTCCTGGAGGTCCACGCCGCCTTCGCCACCAACATCGTCTGCGCCCTGGCCCGCCTCGACGGCCACGTCGTCGGCATCGTCGCCAACCAGCCCGCCTCCATGGCCGGCGTACTCGACATCAGGGCGAGCGAAAAGGGCGCGCGGTTCGTGCAGTTCTGCGACGCGTTCAACATCCCGCTGATCACCCTGGTCGACGTGCCCGGCTTCCTGCCCGGCGTCGACCAGGAGCACGAGGGCATCATCAGGCGCGGCGCGAAGCTGTTGTACGCCTACTGCAACGCCACGGTGCCCCGCGTCTCGGTCGTCCTGCGCAAGGCGTACGGCGGCGCCTACATCGTCATGGACTCCCGCTCCATCGGCGCCGACATCGCCCTCGCCTGGCCCACCAACGAGATCGCCGTGATGGGCGCCGAGGGCGCCGCGAACGTCGTCTTCCGCCGGGAGATCGCGGCCGCCGACGACCCCGAGGCGATGCGCCGCCAGAAGATCGAGGAGTACAGGACCGAACTGGTCCACCCCTACTACGCGGCCGAACGCGGCCTCGTCGACGACGTCATCGACCCCCGCGAGACCCGCCTGATCCTCAGCCGCGCCGTGACCATGCTCGCCGCCAAGTCCGCGGCCCTGCCCACCCGCAAACACGGCAACCCGCCCCAGTAGGAGACCTCATGAGCCCGACTCCGACCCCGACGACCTCCGACCTGCTCACCGCCACGTCCTTCAAGGTCCTGCGCGGCGAACCGAGCCCCGAGGAACTCGCGGCGTTCACCGCCGTGTTGACCCTGCGCCTGACGCCCCCGGCCGAGCCGACCTCACGACGCCCCACCACGGCGGCCTGGTCCCGCCCGGAACGCCTCCGCGCCTACAACTGCCCGCGGGCTTGGCAGGGTTGAGGTGTCGGCCGTAGCGCCCGGCGTCGCTGTCCGTCGTTGCACGGAAGCGCTGCGTAGCCGGTAGTATCTGCGGCTGTGACGCACCTCATGGGTGCGTCCTCCCTTCATTCCGGGCCCCGTCCCCTCGGGGCCCGGCCCGACGAGAGCGGCTCCGGGACCGTGACTGGCCGCCTCACGTCGAAGGGAGGACGCCCCGGCATGGGCTGTCACGAGGAGCGGAAACCAACTCTTGTCATGCGGCTGATCCGGCTTCTGCCGGAGCGAGCGGCAAGGCACGCGAGGAGGTGGCTGCTCTGGTGGCTCAGCAGGTAGCCGGATATCCCCCACGGAGCTGGGGACATCCGGCAAACACCTGATGAGCCGGGGCCCCGCTCGGAGTTCACGCTCCGAGCGGGGCCCACCTGCTCTGGTGGCTCAGCAGCCAGCCGGATATCCCCCACGGACCTGGGGACGTCCGACACGCTCCTGTTGAGCTTGGGTATCCGCCTGAGTAAGGCATTCACGGCCCAGACGGCGCCCTCCCTCGCACCCAAGTACAGCACACCACCACCCACCCGGCACCACAGATCACCGACTGTTCACTCACCCCGGCGTCGGCCGACCGACGGGTTCACGCCAGGGCCCGCCGCGCCGTACTGGCCCGCGCGGTCATCCTGGGCGGCAGCAAGGTGGTCTCCGGTACGGCCTTCCCGTCCAGTTTCCGCATCAGTGACTCCACCGCCCGCGAGCCGACCTCCTCGGACGGCAGCGCGACCGAGGTGACCGGCACACGCAGGGACGCGGCGAGTTCGTCGGGGCAGATCGCGGTGACGGACAGGTCGCCCGGGACCCGCAAGCCCAGCTGCTCGAAGGCGTCGATCAACGGCTCCAGAACGGCCTCGTTGTGGACCACCACGCCCGTCAACGCCGGTTGTTCGCGCAGCAGTTGCTCGGCGACCGTGCGGGCCGCCTCCGGGGAGGCGTCGCAGGGGTGCACGGCCGACGACAGTCCGTTCCGGTCCGCGGCCGCCGTGAAGCCCCGCACCACCCGCTGGGCGAACGCCGTCTGCCGTACGTACACCTCCGGCGGCGACCCCACCAGCGCCACCGCCCGGTGCCCGAGCCGTGCCAGATGCTCCACGCAGGCCTCACCCGCCGCCTGGAAGTCGAGATCGACGCAGGTCAGTCCCTCGGACTCGGCGGGGAGGCCGATCAGCACCGACGGGCGGTCCAGGTCCCGTAACAACGGCAGCCGGGGATCGTGCAGTTGGACGTCCATCACGACCAGCGCGTCCACCAACGCCGTGTCCACGACCCGCCGCAGCCCTTGCTCGCCCTCCTCCTGGGTGAGCAGCAGCACGTCATGGCCGTACCGTCGGGCCGTCGTCACCACCGACACCGCGAACCGCATCACGACCGGCACATCGACGCCGCCGCGCAGCGGCACCACCAGGGCCAGCACGTTCGACCGGCGGCCGGCCAGTGCCTGGGCGCCGGCGTGCGGGCGGTAGCCGAGCAGACGGATGGACTCCTCCACCCGGCGCCGCGTCTCCTCGGAGATCGGCCGCTTGCCGCTCAGCACGTACGACACCGTGCTGGGGGAGACCCCGGCGTGCCGCGCCACATCCGTGATCTTCACCATCAGCCCAGCTCCAGGGAGAGAAACCCGGTCCCGGCCGGCGCCCGCACCACGCGCTCACCCGCCGCCAGGCCCCAGGGCGCGGACGGGTCGGCACACGATGCCCGCAAGGTGTCCCCTTCTCGTACGACGGTGAAGGCCACGTCCCCGACCCGCACCGTCCGCTGCTCCCCCCGCTCCAGCCCGTACGCCCGCAGCGTCACCCCGTCGGCATGGTCGTAGTCGGGCCGGTCGTCCCGCGCGCCCACCGGGATCACCGCGCCCGGCCGCACCAGCAGCGGCACACTGAGGAAGCCGTGCCGCTCGCGCACCCAGCGCGGGCCGGTCACCGTCTCGCCGGGGCTCAGGTAATGGGTCCAGGTGCCCTCGGGGACGTAGTACGTCACGTCCCCCTCGTCGTCGAACACCGGCGCCACCAGCAGATCGGGACCGAGCATGTACTGCCGCTCCAGATGCGCGCACCCGGGGTCGTCCGGGAACTCCAGCACCATCGCCCGCATCATCGGCACGCCCTCGGCCTGGGCGGTGCGGGCGGCCTCGTACAGGTAGGGCATCAGGCTCAGCTTGAGGCGGGTGAAGCGGCGGGCCACGTCCACGGACTCCTCGTCGAAGAGCCACGGCACCCGGTACGAGGACGACCCGTGCAGCCGGCTGTGCGAGGACAGCAGTCCGAACGCCAGCCACCGCTTGAACAGCGCGGGCGTGGGCGTGCCCTCGAAGCCGCCGATGTCATGGCTCCAGTACCCGAAGCCCGACAGGCCGAGCGAGAGACCTCCGCGCAGCGACTCCGCCATCGACTCGTACGTCGCCTCGCAGTCGCCGCCCCAGTGCACCGGGAACTTCTGGCTGCCCGTCGTCGCCGAGCGCGCGAAGACCACCGCCTCCTCCTCGCCGCGGTGCTTGCGCAGCACGTCGAAGACGGTGCGGTTGTAGAGGTACGTGTAGTAGTTGTGCATCCGCTCCGGGTCGGAGCCGTCGGACCAGGCCACGTCGAGCGGCACCCGCTCGCCGAAGTCGGTCTTGAAGCAGTCGACGCCTTGGGTGAGCAGCGCCTCCAGCTTGGTGGCGTACCAGTCGCGGGCGGCGGGGGAGGTGAAGTCGACCAGCGCCATGCCGGGTTGCCACAGATCCCACTGCCAGACACTGCCGTCCGGCCGCTTCAGCAGATGGCCGAGGGCCTTGCCCTCCGCGAAGAGCGGTGAGCGCTGGGCGATGTACGGGTTGATCCAGACGCAGACCCGCAGGTCCTTCGCCTTCAGCCGGGCCAGCATCCCCGCCGGGTCCGGGAAGACCCGCGGGTCCCACTCGAAGTCGCACCAGTTGAACTCGCGCATCCAGAAGCAGTCGAAGTGGAAGACGGAGAGCGGGAGTTCACGCTCGCGCATGCCGTCCACGAAGGACGTCACCGTCTCCTCGTCGTACGACGTGGTGAACGACGTCGACAGCCACAGTCCGAACGACCAGGCGGGCGGCAGCGCCGGGCGGCCGGTCAGCGCCGTGTACTTGCGGAGGATGTCCTTCGGGGTCGGGCCGTAGATGACGTAGTACGTCAGCTCCTGGGCCTCCGCGCTGAACTGCACCCGGGACACGACCTCCGAGGCCACCTCGAAGGAGACCTTGCCCGGGTGGTCGACGAAGACGCCGTAGCCCGCGTCCGTGAGGTAGAACGGCACGTTCTTGTACGCCTGCTCGCTGCATGTGCCGCCGTCGGCCTGCCAGATGTCGACGACCTGCCCGTTCTTCACCAGCGGGCCGAACCGCTCGCCGAGGCCGTACACGGACGTACCGACCCGCAGCACCAGCTGTTCGCGCAGATAGTGCGCCCCGCTCGCGTCCCGCATGATGCCCATGCTCTTGGGGCCGCTGGAGGTGAGCGTGCGGCCGTCGGCGAGGAACTCGACCTGCCAGGGGCCGGTGCGCGCGACCCGGACCGACAGGGCGCCGGAGGTGAGGGTCGCGTGCTCGTCGTCGTACGCCATATGAGCGCCGGTCTCGTCGGACCCGGTGAGCTCGAACTCGGGGCCGCGGGGCTGCTCGCCCGCGAAGTGGGTGAGGGTGAGGCCGATGACGTCGGGCATCGGGGTGTGGGCGTTGATCGTCATGACCGGTCCCGTCATCAGGTCGCCGCGCGTGCGGATCGGCCGGGTCGGGGCGTGGATCTCCAGGGCGCCGTCCGACTCGGTGACGTCCAGGACTTCGGCGGGGTGGGCCGCGGTGACGCCTTCGCGGAGCAGCCAGTAGCCGTCGGTGAACTTCATGCGGTGACCTTCATGTGGCGACCTTCATGTGGGGGGCCTTGATGTGGGGGCCTTCATGTGAGGGGCCTGACGCAGCGTCCGTCGAATCGATTCGACGGCCTGTGTCGAAGCGCTTCGACAGGCGAAGGTATGTGCGACCCAGGGGTGAGTCAATGGGACCGCGCGGGAATCGGAGTGCCATGACGATGACGACAACTGCCACGCGGGCCCCGATCGTGACGGGCAGTCCGCTGCTGGGCTCGATGAGCGACCTGCTGAACGACCCCCTCGCCACCTATCTGCGGGCCCGCCGCGACCACGGCGACGTCGTGCGCTTCCGGGCCGGACCGCCCGGACTGCGGTCCGACATCTACGCGGTGTTCTCCCCCGAGGGCGCCCAGCAGATACTGGCCACCCAGGCCGCCAACTTCCGCAAGGACAACGTCTTCTACGAGGAACTGCGCCGGTCGGTCGGCAACGGGCTGCTCACCAGCCAGGACGACACCTATCTACGGCAACGCCGGCTGATACAGCCGCTGTTCACCCGCCGCCGGGTGGACGGCTACGCCCATCAGGTCGCCGAGGAGGCGGCCGCCCTGGCGGACACGTGGCGTGCGGCGCCCGAGGGGCCCCGGGGCCGGACCGTCGAACTGGTCGGTGAGATGCACCGGTTCGCCCTGCACGTCGTCGGCCGCATCCTGTTCGGCACGGACGTGGACAAGGCGTACGAGGTGATCGAGCGCACCCTGCCCCCGCTCCAGGAGTACTCGCTCAAACGCGGCTTCTCACCGGTCAAGGCACCGCGCGGCTGGCCCACCCCCGCCAACCGCCGGGCCGGCCGCCTCCAGGCCGAACTGCACGCCCTGTGCGACGGCATCATCGACAGCCGCCGCGACCGGGACGACCAGGACGACCTGGTCACCCTCCTCGTGCACGCCGAGAACGCCGAGGACGGCAGCCTGGATGCCGCCGAACTCCGCGAGCAGGTCCTGATCTTCCTGCTGGCCGGCCATGAGACCACCGCCACCGCGCTCGCCTTCGCCCTGCACCTCCTCGCCCGGAATCCCGAGGAACAGCGGCTTGTGCGGGAGGAGGTGGGGCGGGTGCTCGGCGGTCCGGGCGGACGGGCGCCGACCGCGGCCGACATGGACGAACTTCCTCGTCTGACCATGGTGTTGAAGGAGGCCATGCGGCTGTATCCCTCCGCGCCCGTGATCGGCCGGCGCTCGGTCGCCGACGCGGAGGTGGACGGCGTACGGATACCGGCCGGTGCCGACGTCCTGGTCAGCCCCTGGGTGACCCACCGCCATCCCGATCACTGGACGGACCCGGAGCGCTTCGATCCCACCCGCTTCACCCCGGAGGCGGAGGCGGGTCGGCCGCGGTATGCCTGGTTCCCGTTCGGCGGCGGGCCGCGTGCCTGTATCGGTCAGCACCTGTCGATGCTGGAGTCGGTGCTCGGGCTTGCGGTGCTGTTGCGGGAGTTCGCGTTCGAGGATGCGGAGGTGGGGGAGGTGCCGGTGGGGGCGGGGATCACGCTGATGGCCAAGGGGCCGGCTCGGGTCGTGCTTCGTTAGGAGCGGCGGGAGGGGGTGTTTGGTTGTGTGCTGCGCCGTTGTGGCTGGTCGCGCAGTTCCCCGCGCCCCTGACGGGGCGTTGCTGCGAGGGCGATGAGAAGGGCCGTGGCTGCCGCTGTGATCGGTACGCCGTAAGCCGCCGTCGGTGACAGGTGTTCCGCCATCCATCCTCCGGCCGCGCTGCCGCAGGCTATGCCTCCCAGCAAGGCCGTCACCGCGAGGGTCATGCCCTCGTTGAGGTGGCCCTCCGGGGTGCGGTGCTGGACCAGGGTCATGTTGGTGATCATGGTCGGGGCCGTGGCCATGCCGGAGATCAGCAGGGCGAGGGCCAGGAGGAGGAGTGAGCCGGTGAGGGTGGCGGCGAGCAGGGGCAGGGTCAGGAGTGCCGTCATCGCCGCTATGCACCAGGGGTAGCGGTGCTCGGGGGAGCCGGAGAGTCTGAGCCGGCCGAAGCACAGGCCCGCCGCGCAGGAGCCGGCCGCCTGGAGCGCGAGCACCGCACCCGCGGCCGTGCGGTGTCCCTCCGCGTCCGCGAACGCGATGGTGACGACCTCCGTCGACCCGAACACCGCGCCCATGGCGAGGCAGACGGCCAGCAGCGGGGGCATGCCGGGGGAGCGGAGGGGGGACTTGGCGGCCGCGGTGCCGGTGTCGGTGGTGAAGCCGCCCGTGTCGGGGGTGCGGCCCCTGGGTGGCGGCTCGGTCGACCGCTGGGCCGCGAAGGCCAGTACGCCCGTCACCAGGAGTGCCACCCCGGCCAGGGTTCCCGCCTCCGGGAAGAACGTGCCGCAGAGGAAGGCCGCGAGCACCGGGCCCAGCATGAAGCACAGCTCGTCGGCGGACTGCTCGAAGGAGTTCGCGGTGTGCAGGGAGTCGGGGTCGCCCTTCAGCAGGTGGGCCCAGCGGGCGCGGGACATGCCGCCGGTGTTGGGGGTGGTCGCGGTGGCGGCGTAGGTGGCGAAGAGGGTCCAGTCGGGGGCGTCGTAGTGCACGCACAGCAGCAGTGCGAGGCTCCCGAGCGCCGCGAGGAGCGTGGCGGGTACGGCGATCCGCGCCTGTCCGTACCGGTCGACGAGGCGGGCGGTCCAGGGCGCGACCAGCGCGGTCGCCGCGAGCCCGGTCGCGGTGACGGCGCCGGCGAGGGCGTACGACCCCCTCGTCCCGGCGATCATCACGACCGCGCTCACGCTGAACATGCCCATGGGGAGGCGGGCGGTCAGGTTGGCGAGAGTGAAGGCGAGCGTGCCGGGGTGGGTGAAGAGACGGCGGTACGGGCCGGGCGGACGGCGCCTCACGCGGGGGCCGAAGTCGACGGCGACGAGGGTGTCGGCGGTGACGGTGAGCAGAGGGGCGCTTCTGGTCGGCTGTCGGGGTGGGGGCTGTTGCGGCATGGATCAACCGTCGCCGGTGGGTGATCAAGGGGTCCAACACCAAATGAGTGGGGATTCACGCATCCTCGTTGTAAGTTCCCCGCATGCCCGCCCCTGCTCACCTCGACCCCCGCCTCCTGCGCGCCTTCCTCGCGGTGGCGGAGGAACTGCACTTCACCCGTGCCGCGGCCCGGCTGTACGTCGCCCAGCAGGCGCTCAGCCGGGATGTGCGGCGGCTGGAGCGGGAGCTGGGTGCCGAGCTGTTCGTGCGGACGACCCGGCAGGTCACGCTGACCGCCGACGGCGAGCGACTGGTGCCGCACGCGCGCCGCGCCCTGCAGGCGCAGGACGACCTGCTCGCCGTGTTCGGACAGGCCCGCGCCCTGCTGGTGGACCTCAACTCCCCGGGCCTCGGCACCCCGCGCCGCGTCCTGCACCGGGCCCGGGAACTCGCCCCCGAGCACGAGCTGATGGCCCGCTACGAGAGCGGCCTGACGGGGGCGGCCGGTGAGCTGATCGCCGGACGGCTGGACGCGTCGTTCGGCCGGTTCGCCGGGCTGGACCCGGCGCTGCGGGCGGGCCTCGACCATCAGCCGGTCCGCTACGAGCCGATGGCGATCCTGCTCCCCGAGGGCGATCCGCTGGCCGAATCGCAGCGGGTGCCGCTGGCCGCGCTGGCCGGCCGGACCGTGTACGCCGGGGCCGGCAACGCCCGTACACCGGAGTGGACCGACCTCGCGCACCGGCTGTTCGACGGACGGGGCATCGAGGTCGACGCGCCCTCCCCGCTCGCGGTGGGTGACGAGGAGTTCCAACGGATCATGGCCAAGACGCGGACCCCGATCCTGGTCGTCGTGGACTTTCCGGCCATGCCCGGAACCGTGCTGCGTCCCTTGATCGACCCCGTGCCGCTCTCGCCCGTGTCACTGGTGTGGCGAAAGGGCCTGGTGCACCCCGCATTCGACGCCCTTCGACGGGCGGCGGCGCAGATCGCGGCCGAGGAGGGATGGCTGCGGCGACCCGCCGAGGGATGGATTCCAGCCATCGATTTGGCCACGATGAACGTCCACAAGTGACACGCGGCAACCACAAAACCTCCGCGTGCGCTACATTCGTGGCCTGAGCACGGTGTGGTAAAGGGGGGCGCTCGGCCGGGTGGGGGCTCGGTACGACGACGGGTGCTCAGTGTCGTACGCGCACCCAGAACGGTCCCGTGGGGGGATGTGCGTGCGCGTGAAGAAGTGGCGAGAAGAAGCCCAACCGGAGTGGCCCGAGGCTGTCTCGGGCTCCGGTGGCGGTTCTTCCGCAGGGGGTTCGAGGGGTGACACCCAGGCCTTCCCGGCGACCGGGGAGACCGGGGTACGTGGTCAGGGCCATCGCTCCCGATCCGAGGCAAGGGAGACGGAGATACTCCACGGTGGCGGGCGTTCCTTTTCGAACGCCGACGAGACCCAGTTCATCCGAGGCGGTTCCGCGGCGTCCGCTTCCGACGCCGACGAGACCGCCGTGCTGCCGACGGTCGGGAGACCGGCGGACGCACACCGGCCCACCGGCAGACCGGACACAACCCGGCCCACCGGCATGACCGACGGCTGGTCGGCCTTCGACCGTCCCTCGGCCGCCGCCTCCGGTCCGAGAAGAGGCGTCTCGGTCCCGCCTTCCGTGAACGACGCCTACGCGCCGCCCCGCGACACCCAGGTGTTCCCGGCGACCTCCGGCGAGACGACGCGTACGCCCGTGGCCCGCGACCCGTGGGCGGAGCCCGAGGAGTCGGCGGAGCACGGTCACCCCGGTCAGTCCGGTCACCCCGGTCGGTCCGGGGACCCTCGGGCCGACCGGACCGACGCCGCCACCCCCGGCGGCGCGACCCACGACCCGCACGAGGTCACCATCCAGCTCGACAGCGTCGG
>JABFVM010000612.1 GCA_013362785.1 Streptomyces sp.
TGCAGAACGCCGTCAGCCTGAACTCGGCGAACTTCCAGTCGGCCCGGCTGGTCGGCCCCGCCGTCGCCGGCCTGATGATCACCGGTGTCGGCACCGGCTGGGCGTTCCTCGCCAACGGGCTGTCCTTCGTCGCGCCCATCACCGGACTGCTGCTGATGCGGGCGCGTGAGCTGTACGCCGTCGAGCGGGCACCGCGCGGCAAGGGCCAGCTGCGGGAGGGGCTGCGCTATGTCGCGGGGCGCCAGGAGCTGATCTGGCCCATCGTCCTCGCCGGGTTCGTCAGCACCTTCGGCTTCAACTTCCCCGTCTATCTGTCCGCCTTCGCCGACGACGTCTTCCACGCGGGCGCGGGTTCCTACAGCCTCTTCAACACGCTGATGGCGGTCGGCTCCCTGACGGGCGCGCTGCTCGCGGCCCGGCGCGGTACGGCCCGGATGCGGGTGCTGATCGCGGGCGCGGTGGCCTTCGGCACGATGGAGATCGTGGCGGCCCTCGCTCCCTCCCTCTGGCTGTTCGCCCTGCTCATGGTCCCGATCGGCATCTTCGGCATGACGGTGAACGTCACCGCCAACAGCAGCGTCCAGATGGCCACCGACCCCGTCATGCGGGGCCGGGTGATGGCCCTGTACATGATGGTCTTCATGGGCGGCGCGCCGCTGGGCGCGCCGATCGCCGGCTGGATCACGGACGCGTACGGCGTCCGGGCGGGCCTGGCGGCGGGTGGTGCCGTCACCGCAGCCGCGGCCCTCACCATCGCCCTGGTGCTGGCCCGCATCGGCGGTCTGCGGCTGTCGGTCGGCTGGCATCGCGGCCATCCGCAGGTGCGGTTCGTGCCCCGGCAGCGGCAGGAGGAACAGTTGGCGACGGCGGCCTGAGCGCACGCCGTCGCCGGCGGCCCGGAGGTCAGACCCTCCGGGCCAGCACCTGCCCCGGCCAGTCGCCCGTCCCCGTGTAGGTCTCGGTGCGGACGAAGCCGTTGCCCTCGTAGTAGCGGACGAGCTTGCCGTCGTCGCCCGCGTAGCAGTCGACCCGCAGCAGGGAGACGCCCGCCCGCCGGGTCACCTCGGCGGCGTGCGCGAGCAGGGCGCTGCCCGCGCCGTACCCCTTGAAGCGGCGGTCGGAGGCGAGCCAGTGGATGTAGCGCTCGGGCTCGCCGGGCGGCGGGAGGTGGGCCAGGTAGGCGCCGGGCGAGTCGGTGAGGGTGAGGGTGGCGGCCGGTACGCCGTCGACCTCGGCGATGAAGGTCTCGCCCTCGTCCATGTACCGGGTGACCGACTCCACCGTCCTCGTGCTCTGCGACAGCGGCTTCGTCCCCCACTGCCCGGTACGCCCCTGCGCGACCAGCCACTCCACGCCGCTGTCGAGCATGCCGAGTATCACGGGGACGTCGTCGGGTCCGCCGTCCCTGATGCTGATCCTGCTCCCGTTGTCCATGCCCTCATGATCTCTTCTCACCGGCCTCGCCCTCACTCGATTTCCCGTGCGACGCCGGTCCCGCCGCGGGGGCACGGGCAGCGCTCGCCGGACGCCCCCTTCCCTGGAAGGCTGGCGTCCATGAGACTCTTCGCCGCCGTGCTGCCTCCCGAGGACGTGACCAGCGAACTCGCCGCCGAGGTCGAGGAGTTGCGCGGGATGCCCGGCGCGGACCACCTCCGCTGGACCGGCCGCCCCGGCTGGCACTTCACCCTCGCCTTCTACGGCGAGGTCGACGACGACCTCGTCCCCGACCTGTCGGCCCGCCTGGAGCGCGCCGCGCACCGCACTCCGTCCTTCCGGCTGGAGCTCAGCGGCGGCGGTCAGTTCGGGCGCGGACGAGCACTGTGGGCGGGCGCGCGGGGGGACCTGGAGACCCTTCGGCTGCTGGCGGACCGCAGCGAGGCGGCGGCGCGCAAGGCCGGGGTGGAGATGGGGGAGCACCGCCGCTACAAGCCCCATCTGACGGTGGGGCGGAGCCGGGCGGCGGTGGACGTACGGCAGTATGTCGCCGCCCTCGATGAGTTCAGCAGCCGTACCTGGACGGTGGACGAGCTGGTGCTGGTGCGCAGCAATCTGCCGCGGTCCGGGGTGGCGGGCGAGCAGCCCCGGTACGAGGCGGTCGGCCGCTGGCCGCTCGGCGGGGCCGGTTAGGCTCGGTTCCGTGGACCCGAAAACCCGGAACCGGATCATGGCCGGTGCGCTTGTGCTGATGTTCGTACTGGTGGCGCTGGCGGCTGCCCTCGGTAAGTAGACGCGCCGCTGGGAGAGCCGGGGAACTGCGGGCCTTCGTCCGGCTGCGGGCCGGTGGGGGCTTGTCGCGCAGTTCCCCGCGCCCCTGGGGGCGTTGCACTCCCTGTACTTGCTGTGTTACCAGGCGAACGCCTCCGGTGACGGGCCCGGGCCCGGAAACACCTCGTCAAGGCCGGTCAGCAGCTCCTCGCTCAGCTCCAGCTCGGACGCCCGCAGTGCGGACTCCAGCTGCTGGGCGGTGCGCGGGCCGACGATCGGGCCGGTCACGCCCGGGCGGGTGAGCAGCCAGGCCAGCGCGACCTCGCCGGGCTCAAGGCCGTGCTTGTCGAGCAGGTCCTCGTAGGCCTGGATCTTCGCCCGTACGGCCGGGTCCGCGAGGGACTCGGCGGCCCGCCCGGAGCTGCGCCGGCCGCCCTCGACCTCCTTCTTCAGCACGCCACCGAGCAGTCCGCCGTGCAGCGGCGACCACGGGATCACGCCGAGGCCGTACTCCTGCGCGGCCGGGATGACCTCCATCTCGGCGCGGCGCTCGAAGAGGTTGTAGAGGCACTGCTCGCTGACGAGGCCGATGGTGCCGCCGCGCCGGGCGGCGATCTCGTTGGCCTGGGCGATCTTGTACCCGGGGAAGTTGGACGACCCGACGTAGAGGATCTTCCCCTGCTGGACCAGTACATCGATGGCCTGCCAGATCTCCTCGAAGGGAGTGGCGCGGTCGATGTGGTGGAACTGGTAGACGTCGATGTAGTCGGTCTGCAGCCGCTTCAGCGAGGCGTCGACGGCCCGCCGGATGTTCACGGCCGACAGCTTGTCGTGGTTGGGCCACGCCGCGCCGTCCGCGCCCATGTTGCCGTACACCTTGGTGGCGAGGACGACCTTGTCGCGGTTGGCGGCGCTCTTCGCGAACCAGTTGCCGATGATGCTCTCGGTACGGCCCTTGTTCTCGCCCCAGCCGTACACGTTCGCCGTGTCGAAGTAGTTGATGCCCGCGTCCAGCGCCGCGTCCATGATCGCGTGACTGTCCGCTTCGTCCGTCTGCGGACCGAAGTTCATGGTGCCGAGGACGAGGCGGCTGACCTTGAGTCCCGTGCGTCCGAGCTGCGTGTACCTCATGGCTTGAACGCTAGCTGTGTGGAGTGCGCTCTAGGCAAGGGGTCTTGGCCGTGTGGCCCTGCTGGAGATGTTGACACTAACTGAGGGATAGTGCTTTCCTTCGGGAAGCGTAACCTTGAACTTTCAATATCCCCGTGCATGCTCCTGCACCCCCTGCATCCCCATGTCTCTGGAGACCGTCATGCCCCCCACCACGTCAGTTCGCCGTGCCCTCGTGGCCGTCCTCGCCTCCGCCGCCGTCCTGGGCACCGCCGCCGTACCGGCGGTCGCGGCGCCGCACACCACTTCCGCACGTCATGCCGGTTACGGCGACGCAGCCCGCCTCGGTTACCAGAAGGCCGTCGCCGAGCGCGTCCTCAAGGGCGTGTTCGAGCAGGGCGACACCGAGGTCGTCGACCGTTACGTCCGCCCCGACTACATCCAGCACAACCCCCTCGCGCCGGACGGGGCGGAGACGCTGAAGAACCTGGGTGTCTCGGTCCACCAGCAGTTCCCGGACTTCCGGTACGACATCAGGCGGGTCATCTCCGAGGGCGACCTCGTGCTGTTGCACTCCAACGTCGTCGCGACACCGGGTGCGCGGGGACAGGCCGTGTTCGACATCTTCCGCTTCCAGGGCGGGCGGATCGCCGAGCACTGGGACGTGGGGCAGGACGTTCCCGCGACCTCGGCCAACGGCAACGACATGTTCTCGACGGAGAGTTGGCCGCGCACGGAGCGGCCGGGGCCGGCGTGGCTGACGGCGTACAACAAGCAGCTGGTCACGAAGGCCTTCGACCAGTTGCTGGTCCGCAAGGACCTGTCCGCGATCGACCGGTACTGGGGTCCCGAGTACCACCAGCACAACCCGTCGATCGCGGACGGTGTGGCAGGCGTGAAGGCCGGGCTGGGCGGGTTCTTCGAGGCGTTCCCGCAGCTGAAGGTCACGCCGAAGCGAGTGATCGCCGAGGGCGACCTGGTCGCCGTGCACAGCCACTACGTGAACGCGCCGGGGGAGCGGGGGCAGGCCATCGTGGATCTGTTCCGGGTGCGGGCCGGGAAGATCGTGGAGCACTGGGATGTGATCCAGGACGTGCCGGCCACGTCCGCGAACGACAACACCATGTTCTAGCCGGCGCCTGCCCCCTCTCCCCTCTCCCCTCTCCTCAGCCGAGGTGGCGGGCGAAGAACCGTACTGTGCTGTCCAGTTCGAACGCCGGGAGCTCCGCGTGCTTGCCGGGGTTGGCGTGCAGGGTCTTCTCGGCCGAGGCCAGGGCGTCGAACAGCGCCAGGCATTGTGCCCGCGGCACGCGCTCATCGTCCCACTGCACCAGGAACTCCACCGGGACGGTGATCCGCGCGGCAGCCTCGGCCGCCGACCCGAGCGCCCCGCCCAGGCCCAGTACGGCGGCGCGCACCCGGGGTTCGGCGGCGACAAAGGGAACGCCGAGTCCGCAGCCGAGGGACACACCCCAATAGCCGACGGGCCCGGGACCGACGTACTCGATTCCCTGGACCGCATCCAGAACCGCCTGCCACTCCGGGACGGTCCGGCGGGCTACGAGTGCCTGGAAGTCGGCGATCAGCGGGGCCAGTTCCTCCCCGGCGGCCACGCGGGCCTGGTTCTCGGTGGCGATCCGGTCGTACTCCTCGTGGACCGGCCGGTCGCCGTGTCCGGGTACGTCGACCGCCACGACGGCGAAACCGCACTCGGCCACGAGGCGGTGGGCGCGGGTCGTGATGCCGGGGGCCATCTTGTGCTGTCCGCCGCCGTGTCCCATCAGGATCAGCGGCCGGGTGCCCGTGGCGCCTTCCGGGGTCCACAGCACGCCGGGAATGGCGTCGGGGGTTCCATCGGAGGTCTCGTCGGAAGTCTTACCGAGGGTGAAGAGCTGTTCGTCGACGCCGTCCGACGACGTCACAACAGAGGTGAAGCGCATAGCGTTTCAAGCCTTTCGGGGTGCCTGCTGCGGGCACTCCCTAGGCCATGCGGGAGAGGGAGGCCCGACCTGTCAGTGCGTTGATCGGTCTCACCTCCTCAGTTCGTCGCGATGCACGGCGACGCCGAATTTAGCACTGGTCAGCACTGGTCAGCACGGGGACGTGTTTCGCTCAGTCCCGGGGGAAGTCGTCGCTCTTGAGGACGAGGTCGACCACCGTGCCGGTCAGGTCGATGTCGGTACCGAAGTCCACCGACGTCCGCATGGCGTAGTCGCCGTCCTTGGGGTGGGTGTAGACGTGGCACCGTCCCTGGTAGGGATCGGCGATGACGTAGACGGGGACCTCGGCCACCGCGTAGGCAGCCTTCTTCGGGCCGTAGTCATTGGCGGCAGTGCCCTGGGAGATGACCTCGGCGACGAACTCGACGTCCTGGTATTGCCAGTGGCCTTCGTCGTCCTGCTTTGCTGATTCCTTCAGCATGGCGATGTCCGGGCAGAAGCCGTTCTGGTAGCCCGGAAAGTCGATGCGGACGTCGGAGAAAACCATGGCGTCCCTCCCGAACCTGTCCTCGACGGCCCACAGGAACCGGCGGATGATCTGCCAATGAGTGTTCCGCTGCGGTGTCATGAAGACATAGCCCCCGACGATCTCGACCCTGAATCCTTCGGGGACGGGCATCCGCTCAAGGCGCTCGAACCACTCGTCCAGGCCCTCGGTGTTCGCGTCGGCCATGTTGATCCTGTCTTCAAGGACGGTCAGTACAACGATACGCACAGTGACCGCGACACGGAGAGGAAGCTCACGTGGTGCGGGGGCGCCGTGTGGGCGCCCGTGTCTATGCGTACGGCTCGCCCAGGTCCCACGCCTGGTACATCGCCTCCGCGAACGCCCCCGCGATCTTGCGCTCCCCGCTCGCGTTCGGGTGCGTGCCGTCGTACGTGTCGAGACTGATGTCGTACGACGGGGGAGGGGAGGTCAGGAGGAGAGGGGAGCGGGGCTCGTCCAGGTCGGCGACCGTCTTCGCCAGCAACTCGTTGAAGCGGGTCACCTGGGCCCCGAAGGGCTCGTCGGTCTCGGCGCGCACGTTCGGGATCACCGGCAGGACCACGATCCGTACCCGGGGGTTCGCCGACCGCGCCTCGGCCACGAAGGCGCGGACGTTCTCCGCGGTCTGCTCGGCGTTCGTGTAGAAGCCCAGGTCGATCAGGCCCAGCGAGACCAGCAGTACATCGGCCCGGCACGACCGCACCGCCTCGCCGATCAGCGGCGCCATGTGCAGCCAGCCCTCGCCCCAGCCGGCCAGGTGGGCGCGCGGGAAGGCGGGGTCGGGGTCGGCGTACTCGTACGACGTGGGCGCGTCCATCGCCTTGTCGTACAGGGTCTCGCGCGGGCCGACGAGGGCGAAGGGGCCGCCGTACGTCTCACGCAGGTGCTGCCACATGCGGTAGCGCCATGTGTGTTCGCCGGCGCTGCCGATGGTCTGGGAGTCGCCGACGGGCATGAACCTGAGCATCCGCTCATGATGGAGTATCGCTACCGATCGGTAAGTGCGGGAGGGGTGTGAAGCCTGACACGCCGCCCGAACGGTCGGAGCGGATGGCAGGCTTGAGGGCATGCGTCGACCGCTCGCCATACTCGCCGGGGTCCTCCTCACCGGTGCCCTCACCCTGCCCGCCTCCGCCGCCGACGGGAACGAGGACTTCACGATCAAGGACCCGCGGATCACCGAGTCCAGCGGCCTCGCCGCCTCCCGTCAGCACCCGGGCATCTACTGGACCCACAACGACCAGGACAAGGGCGCCTACCTCTACGCCGTCGACAGCAGCACCGGCGAGACCGTCGCGACGATCACCATGACCGGCGTGGGCACCCCGCGTGACGTCGAGGCGATCTCCATGGGGCCGGACAACCAGCTCTACGTCGGTGACATCGGCGACAACGACGGCGTCCAGTGGCCCTATGTGTGGGTCTACCGGCTGCCCGAGCCCAAGACGCTCAAGGACCAGTCCGTCCGCGCCACGCAGTACGTCGTGAAGTACACCGACGGCACGCGCGACGCGGAGTCGCTCGTCGTGCACCCCAAGACCGGGCGCGTCTACATCATCGACAAGCAGGAGGACGGCGGGCACCTGTACGAGGGGCCGGCCGAGCTGTCCCCGTCCGGCACGAACGTCTTCAAGCCGGTCACTCCGGTCGGCCTCTGGGCCACCGACGCCGCCTTCTCCCCGGACGGCAAGACCCTCGCCGTACGCGGCTACTTCGGCGGCCTCGCGTACGACTGGAACGGCGGCAAGATCAAGCGGCTTGAGCGCATCAGCGTGCCCCTCGGGCAGGGGGAGTCCATCAGCTACTCGCCCGACGGGAGCAAGATCATGCTCGGGAGCGAGGGGGCCGGCAGCGCTGTGGTGGCGAAGGACGCCCCCGGGAACTCCGGTTCCTCCGGCTCGTCCTCCGGCAGCGGGAGTTCGGCCTCCTCGGACGACGGGGGCGGCGGCCGGAGCGGGGACATCAAGGTCGGCGCCGTCGCGGTGGTCGTCGCCTGTGTCGTCGTCTTCGGACTGCGGAGGCTGCTGCGACGGCGTTGAGCAGGGTGGAACAGGGCTGAACAGGGGTGGTGAACAGGGGTGGTGAACGGGGGTGGTGAACGGGTGACCACCGGGTCATGCCGTGCGGGTAGGGTGCCGGGGACCCCCACGTCGTACTCGTACTGAAGGTTCATCCGACTCCGCATGGACAGTCCTCACGTGCCGCCCGTCCCGCCCCTCCCGCCCGATGTCGCGCAGGGGGGCATGGTCGTAGCGGTTGGTAGCGCCATGTTCTTCGTGCAGCCCGCGCCCTGGGGGAAGTACGAGCAGGAGCGCGCCCAGGCCGAACCGCGGCGCCGGGCTCTTGCCGAACAGGCGGGCATCTCCCGGCTGTTGGAACTCAAGTAACCGAACATCATGGTGGGTGGATGAAGCGCGTTCTGGGGTGGGTGTGCGGGGTTCTCCTCGCCCTCGCCATGGCCTTCTGGTGCGTCACCGCGACCGCCGACCTCGCACTGTCCGCGGGGCTGTACGGCACCCCGGGCACGTACAAGGTGGAGAGCTGTTACGACACCAACCTTTCCGGCAAGAACTCCAGTTACGACTGCGACGGGGACTTCACGCCCGACGGCGGCACCGCCTCCGACGCCGAGTACGTGGAACTCAGCGACACGGGGCACGACTACCCGGACGGCAGCGAGTTCGACGCCCGGCAGGGGATCGAGCCGGAGACGGTCCAGCGGGCCGGGTTCTGGGGCGTCGTCGGCGAGCTCTGGCAGGTCGCGGTCAGCGTGGTCGTCCTCGCGGTCCTCGCGTACCAGGCGATCAAGCCGCGCGGCGCGGACCGACGCCGAGAGGACCATCGCCGGGAGCCCTCACGCCGCCAGAAGACGGCCGACCGCGTGGGCTACGCCGTCCTGGTCGCCGTCCCCGTAGGCATCCTGAGCTGGATCGCCATGCTCGCGGAGCCGACGCCCTAGCCGTCCAGATTCCTGGACCCTTCCTCCTCCGCCCCCGCCGCCCCCGCCGCCCCCGTCATCCCCCCGCGCCCGGCGACAAAGACCTCCAGACCGTCCAGGATCCGCTGCAATCCGAACTCGAAGTGGTCGAAGTCGGGGCCCCAGGTGTTCTCGTCGAGGGAGGCCAGGAGGGGGTAGCGCCCGGAGGTCAGGACCTTCTCCAGCATCGGCGTCTGGGCCTGCCAGAACTCCGTGTCCGTCAGCCCCGTCCGGCGCTCCGCCTCCTGGGCGTACAGCTGGGTGCGCGCGGCCCCGACGACGTAACCGTCGATCATGATGATCGCCGAGACCAGCTCGGGGTCGGACAGGCCCATCGGCTTGATGCGGGCGAGCACCTTCTCCATGCCGTCCATGGCGCTGGGGCCCAGGATCGGGCGGGACTGGTTGACCCGGAGCAGCCAGGGATGGCGCCGGTAGAGCGCGAGGGTCGCGCGGCCCATCGCCTCCAGTGCCGAGCGCCAGCTGCCGTCGCCGAGGTCGGCCGGGTTCTCGGAGGGGCGCTGGACGCGGTCCAGCATCAGGTCGAGCAGCTCGCCCTTGCCGGGGACGTAGCGGTACAGCGACATCGTGCCGGTGCCCAGTTCGGCGGCGACCCGGCGCATCGACAGCGACTCCAGCCCCTCGGTGTCCGCGACCCGGACGGCCGCTTCCACGATCTGGTCCAGGGTCAGCGTCGGCTTGGGCCCCCGGCTGGGCCGTCGGCCCGTCTCCCACAGCAGCTCCATGGTGCGCACGATGTCGCCGCTGCCGCTGGTCTCCGTGCCACCGGAGCCGCCGCCGGTGCTGTCCTTGCCGCTCGTCATGCGGTTCAGCTTAAGTCCTGCCGAAAAAACTGGGTACGGTGTACGCGTAATCGGGTACGGTGTACTCAGTTACCGAGAGGGGGACCACTCATGGGCGACGACGACGGATACGGCAGCGGATACGGCAGCGGTCGCGCCGGACGCGACGGATACGCGGTGCGGGCCGAGGGGCTGGAGAAGCGCTACGGCGACAAACGCGCCCTCGACGGCTTCGACCTGGCCGTCCGCGAAGGCACCGTGCACGGACTGCTCGGCCCGAACGGCGCCGGCAAGACCACCGCCGTACGCATCCTGTCCACACTCGTCAGGCTGGACGGCGGCGGTGCGACCGTGGCCGGTCTGGACGTGGCCCGGCAGCCGCGCGAGGTGCGGGCCAGGATCGGGCTCACCGGGCAGTACGCGGCCGTGGACGAGGTGCTCACCGGCCGGCAGAACCTGGAGATGTTCGGCCGGCTCTTCCACCTGGGCGGCAGGCGGGCCAAGCTGCGCGCCGTCGAACTCCTGGAGCAGTTCGACCTGACCGACGCGGCCGACAAGGGCGTCGGCGCCTACAGCGGCGGCATGCGGCGCCGGCTCGACCTCGCCGCGTCGATGATCCTCGCCCCGTCCGTCCTCTTCCTGGACGAGCCGACGACCGGACTCGACCCCCGCAGCCGGGGCGAGGTCTGGGATTCGGTACGGGCGTTGGTGGCGAGCGGCACGACCGTACTGCTGACCACCCAGTATCTGGAGGAGGCCGACAGGCTGGCCTCCCGCATCACCGTGATCGACCAGGGCCGGGCCATCGCCGACGACACCCCGGACGGGCTGAAGAACCTCGTCGGCGGCGACCGTGTCGAGGTCGTCGTCGCCGAGCGGTCCGACATCGCGCGGGCGGTGAAGGTGGTCGCCCGCGTCTCGGACGGCGAACCCGAGGCGGAGGAGGGCGAGTTGCGCGTCCACGCGCCCGTCGTGGACCGGGTGTCCGCCCTCACGGAGGTCGCCCGGACGCTGCAGGACGAGGGCGTCCAGGTCGAGGACATCGGGCTGCGCAGGCCCAGCCTCGACGACGTGTTCCTGCGCCTGACCGGACACCGGACCGAGAGGACCGGGTCCGCCGAGAAGGAGGCCGTCGCATGACCGCCGCAGACCTGACCGCCGCAGACCTGACCGTCCCGGCCGAGCGCGGCCGCCTGTACTGGACCCTCGCCGACGTCTGGAACATCGTCCGCCGCGGACTCACCCACTACCAGCGCCAACCGGTCAACATCGCCTGGCAGTTGGGCTTCCCGATCCTCTCCGTCCTGCTCTACGGCTATGTCTTCGGCAGCGCCATGAAGGTGCCCGGCGGCGGGGACTACAAGGACTTCCTGATGCCGGGCATGTTCGTGATGACGATGGCGTTCGGCTTCATCAACACCGCGACGCTCGTCGTCCACGACTCGACCAAGGGCGTCATCGACCGCTTCCGCTCGATGCCGATGGCGTCGTCCGCGGTTGTGGCCGGGCGCGGGATCACCGATCTGCTCGCCGCCTGCGCCGAGTTGGCGATCATGATGCTGACCGCCTTCGCGATGGGCTGGCGCCCGGACGGCGGGTTCGGCTTCCTCGCCGCGTTCGGACTGCTGCTGTGGCTGCGGTTCGCGCTGATCTGGATCGGCGTGTGGCTGGGGCTGCTGGTCCCCAACCCGGAGGCCGCGGGCGGACTGTTCGCCGTCGCCTTCCCGCTGACGATGATCTCCAGCATCTTCGTCGCGCCGCAGCTGATGCCGGACTGGCTGGGCTGGGTGGCGGCCTGGAACCCGATCTCCTCCACGGCCGCGGCCGCCCGTGACCTGTTCGGTACGCCGGTCGGGGGCGGGGACTCCTGGGTCGAGCGGCATGCGCTGCTGATGGCGGGGGTGTGGCCGGTGATCCTCACGGCGATCTTCCTGCCGCTGGCGGTGCGGCGCTTCCAGAAGCTCAGCCGCTGATTCCGGAAGCTGAGCCGCTGATTCCAGAGGCTCAG
>JABFVM010000166.1 GCA_013362785.1 Streptomyces sp.
ACGTCCGCGATGGACCACAGGGAGGCCGCGCCGACGTCGATGGGCGCCTCGCCGCCGCCGGCCGTGGCGGCCCAGGACGCCTGCAGGAACTCCTGACTCGTCGCCACGAGATCGGCGGCACGCGTGCGTACCCGTTCCGGATCGCATACGACGGCCATGGCGCCCTTGGGCAGGACGTCGAGCAGCAGCTCCATGTCGTCGACCAGGACCGGCGCCAGGGATTCCATGCCCTCGACCGCGATGCCCTCGGCGATCTTGCCGAGCAGTTCGCCGAGCTCCGGGTGCTGCTCGGCGAGGGCACGCGCGCGTGTGCGTACGTCGTCGGTGAGGAGGAGCTCGCGGCAGGGCGGGGCCCACAGGCCGTGCTCGGCGACTTCGAGGGAGCGCTGGTCGGCGACCTTGAAGTAGCGGATCTCCTCGACGTCGTCGCCCCAGAACTCGATGCGCAGGGGGTGTTCCTCGGTGGGCGGGAACACGTCCAGGATGCCGCCTCGTACGGCGAACTCGCCGCGCTTCTCGACGAGCTCCACGCGCGCGTACGCGGCGGCCGCGAGGGCGTCCACGATCGCGTTGAGGTCGGCGGTCTGGCCGGTCCTCAGGGCCACCGGTTCGAGGTCGCCGAGGCCCTTGACCTGGGGCTGGAGGACCGAGCGGACGGGTGCCACGACGACCGAGACCGGGCCCGTCTCGGGGTCGTCCGTACGGGGGTGGGCGAGCCGGCGGAGCACCGCGAGGCGGCGGCCGACGGTGTCGCTGCGGGGGCTGAGGCGCTCGTGCGGAAGGGTCTCCCAGGACGGGTACTCCACGACGCCCTCCGAGGGGAGGAGGGAGCGCAGGGCTGCCGCGAGGTCCTCGGCCTCCCGGCCCGTCGCGGTCACCGCGAGGAGCGGACGGTCGGTCTCACGGGCCAGGGCGGCGATCGTGAACGGGCGGGCCGCCGGCGGGCCGACCAGGTCGACGTGCATGCGGTTGCCGTCTGCGGCCGCCGTGATCGCTTCCGCGAGGGCGGTGTCCTTGACTACGGCGTCGAGCAGACCGTGCAGGCTCATTCGGGGGCGCTTCCGTCCGGGGTGGGCAACACGAAGGGCCCGACGCGGGTAACGGGCCGGGGTCTTCCAGCGTACGTCGCTGCGCGGGCGGGCGCGGGGCCTGTGGATAACGCCGGTTCTCTGCTGTAGGGAGTCCGTACGGCGTCCCGGGTCCGGGACGAAGTCCCCCCTGGTTCCCCCCTGCGGGTCAAGGCCACGCATGTACACCGCGTAAGGTCCCCTCATGCCCTCCTCCGCCACGTCCACGACCGAGGACACCTCCACGGAGCCCCACATACCGGCGCAGGACACGTCCCGCTCCGCGGGGACCGAGCGGCCCGACGGTGGCCGGCGTGATCCATGGCTGCTGGCCGTGGCGCTGTTCGTCGGGTACGCGATCGTCTCCGTGGGGCGTTACCGGCATCTGGGCCAGAAGTCGTGGGACCTCGGCATCTTCGAGCAGGTCATCCGGGCCTACGCGCATCTGCAGGCGCCCATCGCCGATCTCAAGGGCCCCGGGTTCAACATCCTGGGCGATCACTTCAGCCCGGTCACCGTCCTCCTCGCGCCCCTGTACCGGGTCTTCCCGTCACCCGTGACGCTCCTCGTGGCCCAGGCGGCGCTCTTCGCCCTGTCCGCCGTCCCCGTCGCCCGTGCCGCCGCCCGGCTGCTCGGGCGGGCGCGTGGGCTGGCGCTCGGGGTCGCGTACGGGCTGTCCTGGGGGTTGCAGCAGGCCGTCGACTTCGACTTCCACGAGATCTGTTTCGCCGTACCGCTCATCGCCTTCAGCCTTGAGGCGCTGCTCGCCCGGCGCTGGCGGGCGGCTCTGCTCTGGGCGCTGCCCCTCGTCCTCGTGAAGGAGGACCTGGGGATGACGCTCGCCGCCATCGCCGTGGTCGTCGCCCTGCGCGCACGCCGTGACTCCCCGCGCGCCGCACGGTACGCGGTCGGCGTAGCCGTCTTCGGCGTGGTGGCCGTCGCCGTCACTCTCCTGCTGGTCATACCGAGCTTCAACAGCGCCGGCAGCTACGACTACTGGAACAAGGTCAACGAGTCGGGGGGCGGCGGGCCGCTCGACGGGCTCGACACCAAGCTCCGCACGGTCGGGTGGCTGCTGATACCCACCACCGGACTGCTCGCCCTGCGGTCCCCGCTCCTCCTGGTCGCCCTGCCCACCATCGGCTGGCGTTTCGTCTCCTCGTATCCGCAGTACTGGGGCATCGACTGGCACTACAGCGCCGTCCTGATGCCCGTCGTGACCCTCGCCCTCGTCGACGCCCTCGACCGCACCCGCGACAGCACACGCGCGTGGCTGCGTTCCTACGCCCAGCACCTGCCCGCCGCCGTCGCCGCCGGCTCCCTCGCGCTCACGACCTCGCTGCCGCTGGCCTCGCTGACCGAGAGCGAGATCTATCGCAAGCCCGCGCGCGTGACCGCGATCGAGCGGCTGCTGGCCGAGATCCCGGACGGCGCGTCCGTCGAGGCGAACATCGCGCCGATCAGCCGGCTCACCTCACGCTGCCGCGTCTTCTGGATCAGCACTACGCGCGGCATTAACCCCGACTTCATCGCCCTCGACAACGCCCGCAAGCGCTACCGCGACGTCGAGGCCTACGCCGCCTCCCTCCACCCCCAGGCGCGGTACACCGTCCAGGGCAACGTCTACGGAGTCGTACTCCTCAAGCGGCGGTGACGGCCTTGGGCCCGGTCCGGAAGGCAATCCCTCCGGACCGGGCCCGTCCCCCGCAACCCCCGTGTGCGGTGGCTATTCGGTCGCTATCGCGTTCAGTACGTTCATCCGGCCCGCCCGGAACGCCGGGACCAGCGCCGCGAACAGTCCCACGAACGCCGAGCCGATGAAGACCCCGATGATCGTCGGCCACGGGATGTCCAGGACGTTCAGGCCCTCCAGGGCCAGGAGCCGCTGGGCCGTCGCGCCCCAGCCCATGCCCAGCCCCAGGCCGAGCAGGGCGCCGAACAGGGCGATCACCACCGACTCCATGCGGATCATGCGGCGCAGCTGGCGGCGGGAGAGGCCGATCGCGCGCATCAGGCCGATCTCCCTCGTCCGCTCGACCACCGACAGGGCCAGGGTGTTCACGACGCCCAGGACCGCCACGATGATCGCCAGGGCCAGCAGGCCGTAGATCATGTTCAGGAGCTGGCCCATCTGGTCCTTGAGCTCCTGCTTGTAGTCGGTCTGGTCGCGGACCGGGTACTGCGGGTAGTCGTGCAGCGACTTCTTCAGGGCCGCGTACGCAGCCTCCTCCTGGCCTTCCTTCGCCTTGCCGAGCAGCATCTGGCTCTGCGGGATCCGGTCGGCGGGGAGGTACTTCTGCAGCGTCTCGATGCTGATGTAGCGCGCGCCCTGGTCGAAGGAGGTGTCGTCGTCCGTGATGGCCGCGACCTTCAGCTTCGCCGTCTCGCCGCCCTTGAAGGCGACGGTGACGGTGTCGCCTACGTGCACGCCGTGCTTGGTGGCGTAGTCGGAGCCGACCGACATGGCGTCCTTGCCGTAGGCGGCGGACAGGGTGCCTTCCGTGGTCGTACGGCGAAGGTCCTCGGCGTACGTCGGATCGGCGGCCGTGAGCCCCGTGTCGTCGGTCTTGCCGTCCGGTGAGGTCAGCGTGGCGTGGACGTCCTTGGAGCGGGTGACGTGCTCCAGGCCCGGCGTCTGCCGCATCGCCTTCTCGGCGTCCGGGACGATCATCTGCTGGCCGCGCATGACGATGAAGTCCGCGCCCACCGACTTGTCCAGCTCGCTCGTCGCCGAGGCGACCATCGAGGAGCCGACCACGGACAGACAGGCCACCAGTGCGAGGCCGATCATCAGGGCGGCGCCCGTGGCGCCGGTACGGCGCGGGTTGCGCAGGGCGTTGCGTTCGGCCATGCGGCCGACCGGGCCGAAGGCCCGCAGCAGGACCGCGCTGATCACCCGGACCACGCCGCCCGCGAGCAGCGGGCCGATGACCACGAAGCCGATCAGGGACAGCACCACGCCGCCGCCCAGCATCAGCGCGCCGTCGCTCGCCTTGTCGGCCGTGGCGGCCGTGTAGAGGGCGAAGGTGCCCGCGCCCGTCAGGACGAGTCCGATCAGGCCGCGGGTCCAGCCGGCCTTGCCGTCTGCCGGTGTTCCGGCGTCGCGCAGGGCGGCCATCGGCGAGACCTTGCCGGCGCGGCGGGCGGGCAGGTAGGCCGCCAGCACCGTCACCACGACGCCGAGGATCAGGCCGACCACGGGGGTCGTCACCTTCACCGTGAGGTCGTCGGTGGAGAGGTTCATGCCGGCCATCGACATCAGCTTCATCAGGCCGACCGCGATACCGACACCGGCGCCCACGCCCAGCACCGATCCGACGAAGCCGAGCAGCAGTGCTTCCACCAGCACGGAACGGTTGACCTGGCGACGCGAGGAGCCGATCGCCCGCATCAGGCCGATCTCGCGGGTGCGCTGGGCGACCAGCATCGAGAAGGTGTTGATGATCAGGAAGATGCCGACCAGGAACGCGATCCCGGCGAAGCCGAGCATGGCGTACTTGATGATGTCCATGAACTCGCCGACGTCCTTGCGGTTCTCGTCGGCGGTCTCCTTGGCCGTCTGGATCTTGTACGAGCCGTCCAGGCTCTGCGCGACGTTCTGCTTCAGCTGCGCGTCGCTCACGCCGGCCGCCGCCGTGACGGCGACCTGGGTGAAGCGGCCGGTGGCGCCGAGCAGGGTGCGCTGGGCGGTCTCGGTGTCGAAGTAGACGACGGCCGCGCCCGGGTTGGTCACCTTCCAGGAGGCGATGCCGACGATCCGCGCGCGGATGTCGCCGGTGGCGGCGATGGTGCGCAGTTCGTCGCCGAGCTTGAGGTCGTGCTTGTCGGCGGTGTCCGCGTCGACCATGACCTCGGTGGGCCCGCGCGGTGCGTGCCCGGAGGTGATCTCCATGGACTTCAGGTCGTTCCGGGTCCAGTTGCCGGCGAAGGTGGGCGCGCCGTTGGAGGAACCCATGTTCTTGTTCTCGGAGTTGACGACCGTGACGTTCGTCGAACCGACCGCGCCCTCCGCCTTCTTGACGCCGTCGACGGCCGCGACCTGCTCGACGGTGGAGGCGGGCAGCGAGACCGGCCGGCCCGTACCGGCGCCGTCGTCCTCGTCCTCGGCGCCCTTCGGGCTGACGGTGACGTCGGAGGAGGTGACGGCGAAGAGCTTGTCGAAGGTGGTGTTCATCGTGTCCGTGAACACGAGGGTGCCGCACACGAAGGCCACCGACAGCAGCACTGCCACGGCCGACAGGGCCATCCGCCCCTTGTGCGCGAAGAAGTTGCGCATCGAGGTCTTCAGGACGGTCATGACGTACGCCCCCGCGCGTCGAAGTCCTTCATGCGGTCCAGGACGGCGTCGGCGGTCGGCTTGTACATCTCGTCGACGATGCGGCCGTCGGCGAGGTACAGCACACGGTCCGCGTACGACGCGGCGACGGGGTCGTGGGTGACCATCACGATGGTCTGCCCGAGCTCGTCCACCGACCTGCGCAGGAAGCTCAGTACCTCGGCGCCCGCGCGCGAGTCGAGGTTTCCGGTCGGCTCGTCACCGAAGATGATCTCCGGACGGGCGGCCAGGGCACGGGCGACGGCGACGCGCTGCTGCTGACCGCCGGAGAGCTGGGTGGGCCGGTGCTTGAGTCGGTCGGAAAGTCCAACTGTGTCGACGACGCGCGCGAGCCACTGCTTGTCGGGCTTGCGGCCGGCGATGTCCATGGGCAGCGTGATGTTCTCCAGGGCGTTGAGCGTCGGCAGCAGGTTGAACGCCTGGAAGATGAAGCCGATCCGGTCCCGGCGCAGCTGTGTGAGCTTCTTGTCCTTCAGGCCGGTGATCTCGGTCTCGTCGAGATAGATCTGACCGCTGGTGACGGTGTCGAGCCCGGCGAGGCAGTGCATCAGGGTGGACTTTCCGGACCCCGAGGGGCCCATGATCGCGGTGAACTGCCCACGCGCGATGTCCACGTCGACATGGTCGAGAGCGACGACCCGGGTCTCCCCCGACCCGTACGCCTTGACGACCTGCCGCGCCCGCGCGGCAACGGCCGTACGCCCTCCAGTACCCCCGTGCCTGGGAATGGTCACAGCCGTTGTCACGGTATGTCTCCTATGTCGGTCAACGAATGAATCGCGTGGTTCAACTGATGGATCTGTCGTTCAGCGGGTGCATCACGAGAACTGATACGACGGTCAGTCTCGCGGCGGGAGTGGGTCCGGCGCGCTGGTGCTCAGCCCCGTCTTGTGCGGGGGAAAACCCCACCCCCGCGGGTTCGGTCAGCCGCCCCCCAGCGGCGTACAGCCAGACTAGGGACGAGCCGGGTCCTGCCTCATCCTCCGCCGGTACGAAGCCGCCCCGAGCCCTAGTACGGAGGTACCCCTAGGGGCTGTCCTCCCACCGGTGGAGGACTTCTAGGGGTTGTCTCCCCCGTCGGACGCATCCAGGCTCCACCCTCCCGCAACGTAAGGGTCAAGTGGGAAGCTGTTCGCGGCAGATAGATGCACGGGGAAACCAATACGGGGATACCGACACGGGAAACCGAAGGGGAAGGAACCCGGTGGGCAGTACGACACCCGCGATACGCGACACCGCACAGCGCACCGGATCAGAGAAGCGAGCAGCCGTGGTCGCGGCCCTGATGCTCGCGATGGCGCTGGCGGCACTCGACGCCACCATCGTCTCCACGGCCGTACCGCAGATCGTCGGTGACCTGGGCGGTTTCTCCGTCTTCTCCTGGCTCTTCTCCGGCTACCTGCTGGCCGTCACCGTGACCCTCCCGGTCTACGGCAAGCTCTCCGACACCTTCGGCCGCAAGCCGGTGCTGATCGCGGGCGCGGCGCTGTTCCTGCTGGGCTCGCTGCTGTGCGCGGCGGCCTGGAACATGGCGGCGCTGATCGCGTTCCGGATCGTGCAGGGGCTGGGCGGCGGGGCCCTTCAGGGCACCGTCCAGACCCTGGCCGCCGATCTGTACCCGCTCAAGGAACGCCCGAAGATCCAGGCCAAGTTGTCCACGGTGTGGGCGGTGTCGGCGGTCGCCGGCCCGGGGCTGGGCGGGGTCCTGGCGGCGTACGCCGACTGGCGCTGGATCTTCCTCATTAACCTGCCGATCGGGGCGGTGGCGTTGTGGCTGATCGTGCGTCATCTGCACGAGCCGCGGCGGGCCACGGGCGCGGACAGGAACGGGGACCGGGACGGGAACCCGGACCGGAACCGGGCCAGGGGCGGGGAGGCTGACGGGGGCGCGGACACCACGGACACCGCGGTTACGACGGGTACGCGTGCGCGTGCCCGTGTCGACTGGGCGGGCGCGCTGGCGGTGTTCGCCTGCGGGGGCGTGCTGCTGACGGCACTGGTGCAGGGCGGGGTGGCGTGGCCGTGGCTGTCGGGGCCGTCGATCGCCCTGTTCGGTACGGGACTCGCGCTCGCGGCGGTCGTGGTGGTCGTGGAGCGCCGGGCGGCCGACCCGATCATCCCTGGCTGGGTGTGGCGCCGCCGCACGATCGCGGCGGTGAACCTGGCGCTGGGCGCCCTGGGCCTGCTGATGGTGGCGCCCACGGTCTTCCTCCCCACGTACGCCCAGTCGGTGCTCGGCCTGGCCCCGGTGGCGGCCGGATTCGTGCTGTCCGTGTGGACGTTGAGCTGGCCGGTGTCGGCCGCGCTCAGTCAGCACGTGTACCGAAGGATCGGGTTCCGGAACACCGCGATGCTGGGCATCGGGTCGGCGTCACTGATCCTGCTGGCGTTTCCGTTCCTGCCGTATCCCGGTGCGGCCTGGCAGCCGGCGCTGCTGATGCTGTTGCTGGGGGCGGCGCTGGGGCTGTTCCAGCTGCCGCTGATCGTGGGCGTGCAGTCGACGGTGGGCTGGTCGGAGCGGGGGACGGCGACGGCGTCGGTGCTGTTCTGCCGTCAGACGGGGCAGACGGTGGGCGCGGCCGTGTTCGGCGCGGTGGCGAACGGCGTACTGGCCGCGCGGCTCGGCGGCGCGAGCGACCTGGACTCGGTGACGCGGGCACTGGATTCCGGCGGTACGGCACCGGAGGCCACACGGCGTGCCATCGCCGACGCGGTGCACGCCGTGTACTTGGGCGCGTCGTGCGCGGCGGCACTGGCCTTCCTGGTGCTGTTGTTGCTGGCGCCGAGGCGGTTCCCGGTGCTCACGGACGACGCCCTTGTCCTCAAGGAAGACGCTCTCAAGGAAGACACCCTCAAGGAGGACGGAAGCTGACTGCGAGCGCGCCGGTCGCGGCGGCACACGCGTGTGGCGCGCAGGTCGCGGCACACGCGTGTGCCTCAGTCCAGCGTGAGGCGCGCGACCACCGGCACATGGTCGCTGCCGGTGGCGGGCAGCGCGCGGATGTGGCCGACCGTCGCCTCGCGCGCCATGACCTGGTCGATCCGGGCCAGCGGCAAGGCAGCCGGGAAGCTGAACGCGAAGCCCCGCTCCGCCACGTTCATCCGTGAGGTCAGCGGGGCCAGCCCACGGTCGTCGACCGTGCCGTTGAGGTCGCCCAGCAGGATCACCGGTCCCAACTTCTCGGCGGCGATGGCATCGCCGAGCAGGCCGGCGCTCTCGTCACGCCAGGACGATGCGAGGCCGCTCGCCCGCACCCGGACCGAGGGCAGGTGCGCGACGTACGCCGCGACGTCGCCGTACGGCGTGTCGACCTCGGCCCGCAGCCCACGGCTCCAGGCCTCCACGATCCCCCGGGGCTTGATGTCCACCAGCCGCGCACCGGTGAGCGGATGCCTCGACCACAGCCCGACGGTGCCCCTGACCTCGTGGTACGGGAACTCCGGAGCGAGCGCCTTCTCGTACTCCGGCAGCGCCGACGGCACCAGTTCCTCCAGCGCGATGAGATCGGGCTCGGCGTCGGCCAGGGCGCGGGCCGTGCCCGCCGGGTCGGTGTTCTCGTCGCTGACGTTGTGCTGCACCACGACCAGGTCACGCGCGCGTGGCCGCGGCTCGGGCAGGAGCAGCCCGCCGAAGTCGTACGTCCAGACCGCCACCGGCAGGAGCAACGCCAGCAGTGCCAGAGCCGAACGGCGCAGCAGGGCCAGCGCGAGCAGCACCACGACCACCAGGCCGAGCCACGGCAGGAAGGCTTCCACCAGGCTCCCCACCCGCCCCACGGCGTTGGGCACCACCCGGTGGAAGGCCAGCAGCCCGGCCGTCAGTACGGCGAGCACGGCGAGCACCCGCCCCCGTGCCCACCAGGGCGCTACCGCTCTCACCGTCGACGTCACGCCTCCCAAGACGATCTGCCGGGTAAATCGGTTCGGATGGGCACGCCCGTGTCCCTATCCTGCGGCTCATGGTGACGTTGGAGCGGCTGCGGGCCGATCACGCGGATGCGGTGTTGACGTTCGAGCGGGAGAACCGGGAGTACTTCGCGCGTACGGTGCCGGATCGCGGGGACGCCTACTTCACCCCTGCCGGGTTCGCCGCCCGGCACGAGGCATTGCTGGCCGAACAGGACGCCGGGATCTGCCACTTCCACGTCGTACTGGATGGCGACGGCAGCCTTGTCGGGCGGGTCAACCTGGTCGATGTGGCCGACACGTCCGCCGAGTTGGGGTACCGGATCGGCGAACGAGCGGCGGGCAAGGGCGTCGCCACGGCGGCGGTCGCCGAGGTGTGCCGGGTGGCCGCTACGGCGTACGGGCTGACGTCCCTTGTCGCGGTCACCACCTTGGACAACCTCGCGTCCCGGGCCGTGCTGGAGCGCAACGCCTTCACCGCCGTTGGGGACATCACCGTCGACGGACACCCCGGGATCCGCTATCTCCGCTCGTCTCTCAGGCACTGACTGGGCGGGGGCCTCGAAGAAGACGACGCCTCCCCTCTCCGCCTCCGCCCCCGCCCAACGCACTGACCGCCGACCCGCCACCTAGGGCAGGTCCCCCACCTGCCGTTCCGGGACGGACCGCCCTCCGGGAGGACGCCGCGGCGCCGTCCGTTCGCGTCTGCTGGAGTCATGGATCTCAACAGGCGTACGGCGATGGCGGCGGGCGTGGGCGCTGCGGTGGCGGTGGAGACGACGGGCCTCGGCACGCGCACCGCCCGGGCGGCACGCCCGGAAGTGATCAACGTTCCCGGCGAGTCCCCGACCCGCACGAACATCCCGGTCGCCCGGGACCGCCGCGCCTCGGGCGGCCGCTATCTCGCACTGCTCACGACCGAGCAGCCCCCGCCGGACACCGGCTGGTTCGCGACGTACCGAGTCCATGTCCCCCACGAGGGCGTGTACACGCTCACCGCCGTGGCGACCGCGCCCGTGGAGACACCGCACACGGAGGCCGTCGCCTCGTATCTCCAACTGTCGGTCAACGGCGGCCCGTTCATGGATCTGGCCCGCTCCCAGCCGCACTGGTACGGCTCACCACGGGCCTGGGGAGATCTTTCCGAATTGGATCTCGGCGAGTGGGAACTTCGCGGCGGGGGCAACGCGTTCACGTTTCGGATCATCGAGCCCACGATCCTTGACAACAGCATTGCGTATGTCCTGTCCCTGGACCACTTCGCCCTGCGCCCCATGCCCGGCCCGGCTCTCCGCGAGGCCCATGTCCGCCGCCATCGCGTCGGCGACCCAGCCCACCTCCGTCTGACCCTCGACGGACACGCCGCCCGCCCGCACCCAGTCCGCTACACCGTCACCGACTACTCAGGCCACCAGGCCACCGACGGCAGTACGACCATCCGCGCAGGCCACACCACCACGACCGTCGCCCTCCCGGCCGACCTACCGCCCGGCCACTACCGCATCCGCACCGACGACGGCACGACCAGCACCTTCGCGCGCCTGCCCGCCCGCCCCGCGGTCGCCACCTCGGCCGGCAACCGCTTCGGCGTCAACGTCTGGTCGTCCTCCCTCGTCCCGCCCTCCCGTCTGGCCGAATGCGCCGCCGCCATACGGGACATGGGCGCCGGCTGGGTGCGCGACGGCCAGTCCTGGCCGGTGGCGGAGGCGGCCCCGGGCGAGTACGACACCGCCCGCCACGACCGCACGGTCCGCATCCTGCGCGCACACGGCCTCGCGGTCCTGGACGTCCTCTCCCCCGCCCCCGAGTGGGCGATGACCGACGCCTCACTCCCCCTCCCGGCCGACCTTCGCCACGCCTACCACTACGCCCGCCACCTGGCCCTGGCCGCCCCGGAGGCACTCCAGCTCTCCAACGAGCCCGACGTCGACACGACCAGCAGCACCGGCGACGCCCACGCCGCGTACGTAAAGGCAGCCGCACTCGGCATCAAGGACGCCTGCGACGAACCGCCGCTCGTCGTCCTCCCCGGCATCGCGCAGTCCGGCCCCTTCCAGGACCTGATGCTCGCGAACGACGTCGTCCGGTACGCCGACGCGTGGGCCTTCCACGGCTACCCGGATCCGGCCGACCAGGACGACCCCGAGTTCCCCGGCGCGGCCGAGGAACAGCACGCGCTCGCCCGGCGCCACGGGGCGGATGACGTGCCGCTGTGGATGACGGAGTGCGGAGCCTTCCTGACCACGC
>JABFVM010000206.1 GCA_013362785.1 Streptomyces sp.
CCGTCGCCGACGACTACGGCCACATCGTGCACCGCACCCCGGCCGCGGTGCTCAGACCGGGTTCCGTGCGGGACGTCGTCACCATGGCTCGCAGAGGACGAGCGCTTCGACTACCTGGAGGGCCAGGTCAGCGCCGACGACTCCGGCGTCCACCGGGGCGGCGTCATCGAGGCCGTCGCCTACGGCCCGCCCGTCGGTGAGGCCCCCGACGACGCGGCTCTCCTGCGCGGGCTGCGACATGACCCGCGGGGCGCGCAGATCACCGAACTGCCGTACTACGACTTCCTGGACCGCATCGCGCCCGCCGTGGCGGAGCTGAGGGAATCGGGCCTGTGGTACTGGGCGCACCCCTGGCTCAACCTCCTGCTCCCCGGCGCCCGTACGGCCGACATCGCCCGCGAGATCCTGGCCCCGCTCACCCCCGACGACGTCGGTCCCGGCCTGGTTCTCCTCTACCCGGTACGCCGCGAACGGCTCGCCGCCCCCTTCCTCCGCGTCCCGGACGACCCCGTCCCTTACCTGTTCGCCATCCTGCGCGCGACGCCACCCGACGACCGCCCGACGATCGACCGCCTCCTCAGGGCCAACCGCTCGGCGTACGACATCGCCTACGCGTCCGGCGGCCGTCGCTACCCGGTCGGCTCGGTCCCCTTCACCGAGCGCGACTGGCGCCGCCACTTCGGCCCCGCATGGCCGGCCCTGGCCGCGGCCCGCCGACGGTATGACCCGAAGGGGGTGCTGGGCGCGGGCCAGGGCATCTTCAACGAGTGACGTCCCCTTCGGGCAGATCCCGCGCCGCGATACGGCTCAGATGCCGTGCGAACACGGTCGGGGCCTCGGGGTTCATGCGGGTCAACGCGACCATGGCGGTGACGACGACGTCGCAGATCTCGGACTCGACGTCGTCCCAGGTATGCGAGTGGCCCTTGCGCGGGTTCTGCCCCATCGCCCCGATGACGGCCTCGGCGACCTCGCCGGCCTCTTCCTGGATCTTGAGCAGCTGCAGGAGAATGCGCTGGTCACGGGGGAGCGTGGAGTGGTCCTCGAAGCGGGCCGCCAGCCGGGTGATCGTCTGCCACGTCGGATCAGTCATGTGCGTCTCGATTCCGTTCTGTTCCGTGTCGAAGTGCGTCGAAATTCAGGGCGTCACCGATCCTGGGCCAGGGCGACGAGTTCCGCGAACAACCCTCCTCCGGCGGCGAGTTCGTCGTACGTGCCCTGTTCGGTGACCCGGCCTTTGTCCATGACCAGGATGCGGTCGGCGAGCCTGGTGTTTTCGAGCTGGTGGGTGACGACGATCGTCATGCGCTCGGCGGCGATCCGTTTGATCTGCAGGAAGATGGCATGTTCCCCACGGGCGTCCATCTGCGAGGTCGGCTCGTCCAGGATCAGCAGCGGGGTCTGCCGGTACAGCGCGCGACCGCACGCCAGACGCTGCCACTGCCCGCCCGACAGCTCGGCCCCGCCCCACAGTTCCTTGGCGAGGAGGGTGTCGAGCTGCCGGGGCAGGGTCTCGATCGCCTCGCGCATCCCGACGGCGTCCACGACGTCCCACACCGGAGCGTCGTCGTGGGTCCGCGGCTGGCCGAGGGTGATGTTCTCGCGTGCGCGCAGGGGCCAGCGGGCGAAGTTCTGCGGGACGAGCGCGGTGCGTTTCCATACGGCGTCGGGGTCGGCTTGGGCCAGGTCGACGTCGTCCCACAGGACACGGCCCTTGTCGGCGAGCAGGATGCCGGTGATGAGCTTGGTCAGGGTCGACTTGCCGGAGCCGTTCTCGCCGACGACGGCCAGGATCTCGCCGCGTCGCAGGGTGAGCGACACACCCGCGACGGCAGGTTCCGCCTTGCCGGGGTACCGGTACACGACCTCGTCCAGACGGATCTCGTCCACGCGCTCCGGGATCGTCGACTCGCCTCGCTGCGGCGCGCGTTCGGCGGCCATGTCCAGGAAGGCGCGCATGTCGGCCAGGTAGAGCGAGGTGTGGAACATCGCGGCCCCGTGGATGACGAACTGGGACAGCGCGGCCAGAGTGGTCTGGACGGCGACCACGGCGGTGGCGGCGACCGGCAGCGCGATACGGCCGGAGGAGGCCAGCCAGGCCAGGGTGGCCCAGGTGCACAGCAGGAAGATCCCGCCCAGGGCACTGGTGGCCAGCACGATGCGGAGCATGCGCGGGGCGGCGGCCAGGGTGCGCCGGTCGATCCGGTCGGACAGGGCGCGGTACCAGTAGGCGAGGTAGCCGGTCAGGCCGTTGGCGCGGACCTCGTCGCCGTATCCGGAGTAGGTGGCCCACCAGCGCATCATGGAGCGGACGTTGCGGTCGCCGAGGTTGAGGTAGTGGGTCTCGTAGTCGACGCGCGCGGACAGCACGGCCCCGGCACCGGCCGGGAGCACGGCCAGCAGAAGCAGGGGCAGCATCAGCGGGTGCAGCGCCGTGATGACACCGCCGGCGGCGATCATGCGGATCAGGGCGGACAGGAACCGCTGGGCCTCCTGCACCATCGTCCGGGTCCGGAGGGTGCCGACCTCGGCGGCCTCCTGCCGGTCGGTGAACCCGTCCTCGCCGTACGCGGACGACTCCACGCGGCACACGGCGGTCACGAGCGCGATGTCCGCCTCGGTCGTCAGCAGCGGCGTGATCCGCCCGTCGGCGTACGAGGACAGGGCGCCGCTGACACGGCCGACGGCCGCGGCCGTCGTCACGACGATCAGGGCGGGCAGAGCGGCGTGCAGACGTTCGGAGACGGTGCCGGTGCCGAGGACATGGGTCATCGCCTGTGCGGTGAACGCCAGGACGACGGCGGCGGCGACGCCGGTCAGCACCTGGCAGACCAGGAGCAGCACGGCGCCGGTCCGGTCGACGGCCCACGCCCTGCCCGCCGTGTGCCCGAGCACGGCGGGAAGACGTCGGCACATGGTGCCGAAACTGGCGTCTGCCAGCGGGTTCTTGCCGAACTTGGCCTCCAGCGTGATGGTGGCCGGAGGTGGAGGGGGAGGAGTCTCCGCGCTTTCGGTCGAGGCGTCAGTAACAGTCACCTGCATCCCTCCTCGGGGTAGGTGCCGCACCTGGATGGCTCGGCGTGCACGGCTAACGACGCGACACCGGAATCGAACACGCTCGATTCCGGACGCGCGCGATCCCAGCCCCGCCAAGGGCACGAACACGCCAACACCGAGTTGAGGCCGCCGCCCGGACCGCGCGGGTTGGCCGAAACGCCGAGGACTGAAACGCCTGTGACGAATGAGGTCTAGTGGAGCTGGGGGACCAGGGCTTGCCCTTCACGCCCGGCGAAGGGCAGGCCTCACCCGGGAAACCAACGCTGGGCGGTGGGCCGGACGTTGTGCCAGACGTGCTTCGTCTCGCGGTACTCGTCGAGCCCGGCCCGCCCCAGCTCGCGCCCGATGCCGGACTGCTTGTAGCCGCCCCACTCGGCCTGCGGCACATACGGGTGGTAGTCGTTGATCCACACCGTGCCCATCCGCAGCCGGCCCGCGACCCGCTCCGCCTTGCCGGCGTCCTGGGTCCACACGGCTCCGGCCAGTCCGTAGATGCTGTCGTTGGCGATCGTCACCGCTTCGTCCTCGCTGCGGAACGTCTCGACCGTCAGCACCGGACCGAAGGACTCGTTCTGGGTCACCGACATGTCGCTGGTGCACCGGTCGAGCACGGTCGGCAGGTAGTAGAAGCCCCTGGCAAGCTCGGGGTCGTCGGGGCGCCGGCCACCACAGCGCAGGACGGCGCCCTCGGCGATGCCGGCGGCGACGTACGCCTCGACCTTGTCGCGGTGCCGGTCGCTGGTGAGCGGCCCGGTCTCCGCCTTCTCGTCGAACGGTCCGCCGAGCCGGATCCGCCGCGCCCGGTCCACGAGCGCGTCCACGAACTCGTCGTGGATCGACTCCTCGACGACCAGCCGGGCGCCGGCCGAACAGACCTGCCCGGAGTGCAGGAAGACCGCGGTGAGGGCGAAGTCGAGCGCGACCTCGCGGTCGGCGTCGGCGAAGACGATGTTGGGGTTCTTGCCGCCGAGCTCCAGGGCGACCCGTTTCACGCTCGCCGACGCCGCCGCCATGATCCGGCGTCCGGTGTCGAGGCCGCCGGTGAACGAGACGAGGTCGACCCGGGGGTCGGTCGAGAGCGGGGCTCCGGCCTCGGGACCGGTACCCAGGACCAGGTTGCCCACCCCTGCGGGCAGACCGGCCTCCTCCAGCACCTTCATCAGGTGGATCGCGCTGTGCGGGGTGATCTCGCTCGGCTTGAGCACGAACGTGTTGCCCGCGGCCAGGCAGGGCGCGACCTTCCAGGACACCTGGAGCAGCGGGTAGTTCCACGGCGTGATCAGGCCGCAGACTCCGATCGGCTCGTGCACGATCCGGCTGACCACGTCGCGGTTGCCGGTGTCGACCACCCGGCCGGCGTCCTCGGCGGCGACACGGCCGTAGTGACGGAAGACCGAGGCCACGTCGTCGACGTCGTACTCCGACTCCACCAGCCGCTTGCCGGTGTCGAGCGACTCCATCCGCGCGATCACGTCGCGGTCCCGCTCAAGCAGGTCGGCCACCCTCAGCAGGAGGTCGCCGCGTTCACGGCCCGACGTCGTCGGCCACGGGCCGTTGCGAAATGCGTCAGCGGCGGCCGCTACGGCGGCCTCGGTGTCCTCGGGGCCTGCCTCGTCGACCTCGCCGACGAGCGTGCCGTCGGCCGGGCACCGTATCTCACGACGTGCTCCGTCTCGCGCACTCGTCCATGCGCCGTCGAGGTAGAGCTCTGGCACTGGTGACTCACTCCCCGCGCGATGGGGCCCTGGTTGTGCACGGCACGGCCGAGGGTCGACGCGCAACTGTTGTACGGCGGACTTGCTGTCGGTCCAACTGCTGTTCGGCGACCTGCTGTTGGGCGACCTGTTTTTGGGTCAGCTGCTGTTGAGGCGCCCGGACATCACGTCGCGAGCGACGTCAGAGTCTGCCCCGGCCGAGCCGGTGGGACACCTCGGCCGCGGCGGTCAGAAGCAGGGGCACGATCTGCTCGACGCGCTCCTCCGGCAGGCGGACGGTGGGTCCCGAGACACTCATCGAGGCGATCACGTCGCCCTGCGCGTTGCGCACCGGAGCGGCGACCGCGGTCAGGTCCCCCTCGAACTCGTCCACGGCGACCGCGTGGCCGAGCACGCGGATCCGCTCAAGCTCCTCGTGCAGCTCCGCCTCCTCGACGATCGTGAGCGGGGCGCGGCGCAGGATACCCAGCACCTCGGCCAGCTTGCCGTCCTCCAGTCCGGCCAGCAGCACTCTGCCGTCGCCGGTCGAGTGCAGCGGGACGTGCAGGCCCACCCAGTTGTGCGGCTGCGGCGCCGCCGAGCCCGCCATCCGGTCCAGGTAGAACGCCGAGCTCTCCGACAGCACCGCGAGGTGCACGGTCTCGCCCGTGTCGGCCGCGAGCTGTCGGCAGACCGGCTGTGCCTCCTGGAGCAGCTCCAGGCCCGCGGTGGTCGCACTGGCCAGTCGCAGCAGGCCCACCCCGAGGCAGTACCTCCCGCGATCGCCCGACCGGTCCACGATCCGGTGCTGTCTGAGGGTCGTGAGCATCCGCCAGACCGTGCTCTTGTTGACGCCGAGCTCGTCGGCGATCTCGGTGACGCCCGCCTCACCGTCCCGGGCCAGCACCTCCAGAATGGTCAAGGCCCGGTCGACGCACTGAATGCCGGTGCCGACGTCGTTCACGACGCCGGACTCACCGCCGGGGTGCGCCGTGCCGTGCCGTGGGAGGGCGGGCGTCGCAGCCCGCCCGACCCTCATGTTCCGACCGGGGCCGAGGAGCTGCTGTCGTCGACCTCCCACGGCGGAACCCAGTCTCCGGCGAGGCGGAAGGAGACATCCGCGTCCTCCTCGATGCGCTTCGCGACGAGCAGTTCGGCCGCCTCGGGTCCGTACCGGTCGGCGGCGAGCTTGAACGCGCCGCGGGCGGCATCGGTGAGGGGCAGCTCGGCGCCGAGGTCGTTCTGGAGCCCTTCGATGAGGCGCAGGTCCTTGAGGCAGAGGTCCAGGGTGAAGGACGGATCGTAGTGCCCGGCGAAGATGGAAGGGGCGTCGTGCGAGGCGACGAAGGAGTCGCCGACGGACTGGCGGATCGCCGACCAGAGCACCTCCAGCTCGACGCCGTTGCGAACGCCGAGCGCGAACCCCTCGCCGATGGCCGCGGCGGAGATGAACCAGAGCTGGTTGGTGACGAGTTTGACGACGTTTCCGGTGCCGAGCGGGCCGCAGGCGATCACGGTGCCGAGGTTTTCGAGGACCGGTCGGACCCGCTCGACGTCGGCCGGCTCGCCACCGGCGAACAAGGTGAGGCGGCCGTTGCGGGCGCCGTCGACGGCGCCGGTCACCGGAGAGTCGACGATACGGACACCGTCGGGTGCGCGGTCCGCCAGACCGGCGACAAGGCCGATGTCGTTGGTGGTGAGGTCGACCCAGACGGAGCCCGGGCGCAGCGCCGCCAGCGCGCCCCCGTCGAGCATGACGGCCTCCACGTGATCGGGGCGCGGCAGCGACGTCAGGAAGATGTCCGCCGCCCACGCGCAGGCGGTCGCGGACTCGGCGGCAACAGCTCCGGCGTCGACCGCCGAGGCGACCTTCTCGGGGTCGATGTCGAACGCACGCACCTCGTACCCGGCCTGCGCCAGACGGCGACACATGGGTCCACCCATACTGCCGAGACCGACAAAGCCCACAGAAACCATGACCGCTGCCCTTCGCCCGGCGCATCGTCAAGGACGAATGACGACGCGCTCCCACTGTGATTGCGCAGCAACCTAGGCCGCTCGCAGCCAACGAGGTAGCCTTCGTCTCCTTCCGGAGCCAAAGGAGATGCCTTGGTTACCCTGCATCAGCTTCGCTGCTTCGTGGCGACCCTCGAACACGGCTCGTTCACCAAGGCGGCCGAGGCCCTCGGCCTGGCCCAGCCGTCGCTGGCACAGCAGATCCGGTTGCTTGAGAACGGCATGTCCGCGCCGCTGTTCCAGCGCGTCGGGCGTGGGGTCGTCCCCACCGAGGCCGCTCTGGCCCTTGAGGGTCACGCCCGGCAGGCGCTCGACGCGGTCGAGCAGGGCCGCAGGGCGGTCGCGAACGTGGACCGGGCGGTCACCGGAACCATCCGGTTCGGTCTCTTCGGCGCCGCCCACCTCTACCTGGAGACTCAGCTCGTGGCCGACATGCGCGAGCGTTTCCCCTCGGCCCGGCTCGCTCTCATCGGCCAGAACTCCATGGACACCATCGAACTGGTCCGGCGCGGGAAACTTGAGGCGGCCCTGGTCGCTCTGCCCATCGACGACAGCGTGCTGCAGATCAAACCGGTGACGCGGGACGAGATCGTGTACGTCACCGCTGATCCCGATCGCGTCCAGCAGATCGTGACCCCCGCCGACCTCGCCGCCGCCACACTGGTGTTGTCCGAGGTCACATGGGGTGACGCCGACTACACCCGGCAACAGCTCAGGAGTGCCGTGCAGTCGGTGGGCGGCACACTGCAGGCCGCCATCGAGGTGGAGAACGTGGAGACCGCACTGGAGGTGGCCGCGTTGGGACTCGCTGACGCGATCACCGCCCGCAGCGTCGTACGACGGCATCAGGACAAGCTCTCCGCACCGCTGTACTGCTTCTCGCTGGAGCCACGGCTCTACGACCACTTCGCGATCGTGTGTCGACACAACGCGGTGCTGTCCCGCCCGGTTCAGGCCGTGATCGAGATGGCTGCCGCCCGACTGCGCGAACTGGTCCGGGCGACGGCGGCCTGACCCCACTCCACCTCCGGCGAGGGGCTTGACCAAGGAATCTCCATTGGTCCCTGAAGGAGATAAAGGCTACCTCGTCACCTCAGTGCGGCCTAGGTTGCTCCGCAAACACAGCTGGAGCGCCTCGTCACCGATGATGCGCTGAGTGAAAGACGGCAGTCATGCTCTCAAAGCCTTGTCGTGTCGCACATTTCTCCGCCGGCCGGTGATTCCTCATCATGACTGGCTTCGGACTCACCTTCAGCGAGTACCTCTCCGGTAACCGCGACGACATCATTGTCCGGGTGCAGCAGCACGCACTCCTCTCGCTCTATACGATCCTGTGCGCCGCGGTGATCGGAATCGGATTGGCGATCCTCGTCTACCGAATGCGCGCGGCGGCCAACATCAGCGTGGCGATCGCGGCGGTCGGTTTCACCCTGCCCTCCGTTGCCTTGTTCGGCATCCTTTTCTCGCTGGTGGGCGGAAGTCTGCTGGCGGTGTTCCCGCCGCTGGTGATGTACGCGGTCCTGCCGATCCTGCGCAACAGTGTGGTCGGCCTGCAGAACGTCGATGAAGGCGTGCTCGACGCCGCCCGCGGAATGGGAATGAACCGATTCCGGAGGCTGTGGCAGATCGAGTTGCCGATGGCCTGGCCGGTCATACTCGCCGGCCTGCGGGTCTCCGCGCAGCTGACCGTCGGCATCGTCACCATCGCCGCCTTCGTGGTCAATATGGGGCTCGGCTACTACGGGTACTCCTCGCTCGACAATCTCGGCTCGGCGAACACCGGGAACGAGGCGCTGGTGTGCGTGCTTTTCGTCGCCGTCATCGCGCTGGCCTTCGACGCCGTCTTCGTTGTCATCCGTCGCCTCACCATGCCCAGGGGAATCCGTGTTTGAGCGAGCCCGAACAACCACTGAAACCGCCGCGAAGTCCGCCGGCCTCCCGATCGTTCTGGAAGACCTGACCAAGTCGTATCCGGGCACGGCCAGGCCCGCGGTGGACGCCATCAACATGGAGATCCCCGCCGGCGAGATCGTCGTCTTCGTCGGGCCCTCCGGCTGTGGCAAGACCACCACGATGCGGATGATCAACCGGCTCATCACTCCCACCTCGGGGCGGATCACGATCGGCGGTGAGGACGCCGCGGCACTCGACGACGTCACACTCCGGCGCCGTATCGGTTATGTGATCCAGCAGACCGGGCTGATTCCGCACCTGACCATCGCGCACAATGTCGCCCTGGTCCCGAGGATGCTGAAGTGGGCCAAGAAGGACATCGACCAGCGTGTCGACGAGATGCTCACCGTGGTCGGACTGGATCCCGGCCAGTACCGCAGGCGCTACCCCCGTCAGCTGTCCGGTGGTCAGCAGCAGCGAGTCGGCGTCGCCCGTGCACTGGCCGCCGACCCCCCGATCATGCTGATGGACGAGCCGTTCGGCGCCGTCGACCCGATCACCCGCGCCCGGCTGCAGGACGAGTTCCTCTCGCTGCAGAAGATCCTGGGCAAGACGATCATCTTCGTCACCCACGACTTCGACGAGGCCCTGAAGCTCGGCGACCGTATCGCCGTGCTCCGTGAGGGATCGCGGATCGTCCAGTACGACACTCCTGAGCAGATTCTCGCCAACCCCGCCGACGAATTCGTGGAGGGGTTCATCGGGGCGGGAGCCGCGCTGAAGCGGTTGCACTTCGAACGCGTCGATTCCCTTCCGTTCGACAAGTGCGCGGAACGGTCGGCCTCACCGGAGACCGTGGAGGTGTCGTCCACGCTGCACGCCGCCCTGGACCTGATGGTCGGCAAGGGACTGCGCTCGGTGCGGGTCGCCCGTGACGGGCAGCCGGTCGGAACGATCGGCATCGATGACATCCTCGGCCGGGTCGTTTCGGCCGGGCAGAGCGATCAGGTCGGTACCCGATGACCTTGGCGGCCGCGCCGGCGGCCCTCGCGAACGAGATCGAGACCCGTGACACCCACGGAAGGCCGGTCCTCAGCCGGAGCACATTGATCGTGCCAGTCCTGTGCGCGATCGTCCTCGCTCTGCTCTACGGCGTCGTCCGGGGCCGCAGTGTCGACGTCGTCGAGGCGAACATGCTCCGTTGGCCGGCGCTCCGGCACGCCGTCATCGAGCACATCTACATCAGTGTGGTCATCGCCGTACTGGTGCTGCTGATCGCCGTCCCGCTGGGCGTGTTGGTGACCCGTCGGCGGACCCGGTGGATGGCGCCGTTCGTGCTCGCCCTGGGGAACCTCGGTCAGTCCGCCCCCAGCCTCGGGCTGCTCGCCCTGTTCGGGAGCTATCTGTTCATCGGCTTCTGGGCCGTCGTCATCATCCTGACCGCCTACACCACCCTGTCGGTACTGCGTAACACCATCGTCGGCCTGCAGGGCATCGATCCCAGCGTGCTGGACGCGGCCAGGGGGATGGGCATGTCCCCGGCCAGGATTCTGCTCGGCGTCGAACTGCCCCTGGCCGTGCCCATCATCGGCGCCGGCACCCGCACCGCGATCGTGCTCGCTGTGGCCACCGTGCCCCTGGGGAGCTTCCTCGGCGCGGGCGGTCTGGGCGCGACGCTCTTCGGCGCGGTCCGCAGCGACCGTCCCTTCGCCGTCCTGGTGGCCTCCGTGATGATCGCGGTGCTCGCCCTGCTGATGGATTGGGCCGCGGGGATTCTCCAGCGCAGTCTCACACCTCGCGGCATTCGCTGATTCCGCCATTCATGATCCGCGACATCTTTCCAGAGAGTACGAGTACGAGTACGAGAAGGGGAAGTCATGTTGTCCTCGCAGAAATTGATCGCCATTGCCGCAGGGATATCGACTGCCGTGTTCGGGCTGACTGCCTGTGGCAGCGGCCTGAGTGAGGGTGGCGCGGATGCCGGGAAGGGTCCCTGTACGGGAGTCGAGCCGGGGTCGGTAGACCCTTCCGCGCTCGAAGGGGTCACCGTGAAGGTGGGCTCCAAGGAGTTCGACGAACAGCTGCTGTTGGGGCAGCTCACCGTCAAGATGATGTGTGCCGCGGGTGCGAAGGTCGTCGACGAGACCAACAGCAAGGGCGCCAGCCAGACTCGGGCGAAGCTGATGCGTGGGGAGAGCGACGTCTACTGGGAGTACACCGGTACGGCCTGGGTCGACTTCCTGAAACAGGAGCCGATCTTCAACCCCGAGAAGCAGTACAGAGCGGTCAAGGACATGGACCTGCGGGAGAACGGCGTGGTGTGGGGAGAGCGGGCTCCCTTCAACAACACCTTTGCCTTCGCGGTCGCCAAGGACTTCGCCGAGAAGAACAACCTGAAGACCGACTCCGACATGTCCGAGTACCTCAACAAGAACCCTTCGTCGAAGGTCTGCGTCGAGTCGGAGTTCCTCAGCAGAATCGACGGCTACCCGGGCTACAAGAAGGCCTACGGAATCACCGGCGGTAAGACGACCTCGCTCGGTATCGGCGTGGTCTACACCCAAACCGCCGAAGGCGGCTGTGACTTCGGCGAGGTGTTCACCACGGACGGCCGAATCAGCGCACTCGGCCTACAGGTGCTCAAGGACGACAAGTCCTTCTTCCCGATCTACAACGCCGTTCCCCAGGTGATGAAGAAGACGGACGAGGCGCACCCGGAGATCCTGGAGGTGCTCAAGCCGCTCGCCGAGATTCTCACCACGCCGGTGATGCAGGAGCTGAACGCCGAGGTGAGCGCCAAGGGCGAGGAGCCCGCGACCGTCGCCGCCGAGTTCCTGAAGAAGAAGGGTTTCCTGAAGTCGTGAGCCGCATCCGC
>JABFVM010000042.1 GCA_013362785.1 Streptomyces sp.
GCTTGAGGAAAACGGCCGCCTGCTGTCGTGGCCGGCGGGCTGGTTCGCAGCGTTATCGCCGGTAAACCCAGAGTGACGTGAGACCAGCGTGACGCAGGGGGTGCGGTACCGCAACTCGCGGTGACTCAGCCCTTACGTCCTGCGGCCTTCCGTACGGCCTCGATGAACCGGCGCGCCGCGGGCGGGCCCGGTTCCCCCGGAGCGGGGTCGTGATCGCCCAGGGTCAGCGAGTAGCGCTTGCCGTTGAGGTCGGCCAGTGCCTTGTCGTCCTGGGCGAACCAGGGCTTGGACGCCCGCACCGCCTGCACCGGCGCGCTGTCTATCTCGCTGCCGTAGCTGGTGAGCAACTGCAGCCTGCCGTCGCTGATCCGCACCTGCCCGGCCCGGGTCAGCGAACGCAGCCGCTTCCCGATCCGCACGCCCGTGGCCGTGAACTCCGGCTCCGCCATGCCCCGCCCCCTTGTGCGCGTCGGTGTGCCGGCTGGTGATGCGTTCGTGCGGCCGGCCCTGGTCGTGATCCAGTGTGCCCCCGTTCGGGATCGGCGTCCCGCTCGGGATCGTCGTCCCGGTGCAGTCTGCCTGCGTCCCGCGTCGAGCACCAGTACGCACGTCATCTACGTCCGGGAGCGCCCGGAGCACTCGCGCGAATGCGCCCCCGCGCGCCCCGTGAGGCCAACGGTCCAGGGATGCCTTTGAGGCTCCCAAAGGCATGTTTATGCAGGTGAGAAGCGTGCGGAAGGTGTTTATGCTCGAAGTGACGGCCGCGCGAGTCGGCGCCGCCGCACAGCATGAGGAGCAGCGCCGTGAGCACCCTTCAGCAGATCCCGTCCGGCGTGACCCTCGACGTCGACCACAGTGACGTCGCCTACCGCGACTGGCTGAAAGAAGCCGTGCGCAAGGTCCAGGCCGACGCCAACCGCTCGGCCGACACCCACCTGCTGCGCTTCCCGCTGCCGGAGCACTGGGGCATCGACCTGTACCTGAAGGACGAGTCGACGCACCCGACCGGCAGCCTCAAGCACCGGCTCGCCCGCTCGCTGTTCCTCTACGGCCTCTGCAATGGCTGGATCCGGCCGGGCCGCCCGGTCATCGAGGCGTCCAGCGGCTCGACGGCCGTCTCGGAGGCGTACTTCGCGAAGCTGATCGGCGTGCCCTTCATCGCGGTCATGCCGCGCACGACGAGCGCCGAGAAGTGCCGACTGATCGAGTTCCATGGCGGGCAGTGCCACTTCGTGGACGACTCGCGCAAGATGTACGAGGAGTCGGCCCGCCTCGCGGTGGAGACCGGCGGCCACTACATGGACCAGTTCACCTACGCCGAACGGGCCACGGACTGGCGCGGGAACAACAACATCGCCGAGTCGATCTTCCGTCAGCTGCGGCTGGAGCGGTTCCCGGAGCCCGCGTGGATCGTCGCCACGGCCGGCACCGGCGGCACCTCCGCGACCCTCGCCCGGTACGTCCACTACATGCAGCACGACACCCGCATTTGTGTCGCCGATCCGGAGAACTCGTGCTTCTTCGAGGGCTGGACGACCGGCGATCCGGACGTCACCTGTGACAGCGGTTCCCGTATCGAGGGCATCGGCCGGCCGCGCGTCGAGCCGAGCTTCGTGCCGGGTGCCATCGACCGGATGATGAAGGTGCCGGACGCGGCCAGCGTCGCCGCCGTACGGGCCCTGGAGCAGGCCATCGGCCGCAAGGCGGGCGGCTCGACCGGCACCGGTCTGTGGAGCTCGCTGAAGATCGTCGCCGAGATGGTGGCCGAGGGGCGGCGGGGCAGCGTGGTGACGCTGCTGTGCGACCCGGGGGACCGCTACCTCGACAAGTACTACTCGGACGCGTGGCTGGCCGAGCAGGGCCTGGACATCGCGCCGTACTCGGCGGCCATCGAGCAGCTGCTGGCGACGGGCGTGTGGCCCGAGTGAGCCGTGGACCTCAGCGCGCTGCGGAGGCCAGCCGCCGGTCCAGTGAGGTCACCGCGTCCCGGAACGCCCGGCCGAGCCCGACCCGCGCCAGCCCCAGGGCGAACCGGAAGGGCGCCGTGCCGTCCACCGCGAACGTCCACTGCACCCGGGTGCCCGTCCCCGCCGGGGCGAGCCGCCACTCCTCGACCATGGTCCGTGCCCCCGGCGCGTTGGTGAGGTCGATGCGGTAGGCGTACACCTCCGGGCTCTTCGCCGCGAGGATCGTCTCCTCGAAGCGCGTACCGCCCTTGAGCCGGACCTCGCGCCGTGCCCCGCCGTCCAGCGGCCGGGCCAGCGTCACCGCCGAGAACCACTGCGGCCAGCCCGGCACGTCCTCGGCGAGCGCGTGGAAGACGGTCTCCGGGGGAGCGGAGATCTCCCGTACGAAGACATGCCGTACGGGCGCGCTCTCGACGAAGTCGAGCCCCACCTCGCGCAACAGGTGAGCCATGGACGGAAACCCCCTATGCCGACGCCGCACCGGGCAGCGTCACCATAGCTGGCGCCCCGTCAGATGTCTGCACCGCCGGTCAGAGGTCCGCGCCCTCGTCGGGCTCGCCCGCCACCACCAGCCGGCGCAGATGCTCCGCGATCTCCGAGCGGGCGTCGGTCGCCAGCCCGGCATCCGTCACCAGCGTGTCGACCTGCTCCAGCGCCGCGAACGAACTCAGCCCCACCACACCCCACTTGGTGTGGTCGG
>JABFVM010000621.1 GCA_013362785.1 Streptomyces sp.
GCGGTCGCCACCGCCCGGGCCGTCGCCCCTACGCCCACCGCCGTGCCATGACCCCACCGTGCCATGACCCCACCGTGCCATGACCCCACCGTGCCATGACCCCACCGTGCCATGACCCCGCCGGGTCATGACGCGGCGTACGCCGGGTGCGGAGGGCCGCCCGCCGCGCAGGCGCGCAGCACGTCCTCCAGCGGCGGCACCGCGTCCGGCGGCCCCGCGCACAGGTCGGCGAGCCGCTCGGCCAGCCGCCGTACCGCCGTGTCGGGCGATCGCGCCAGTCCCTTCCAGATCTTCGTGCGCCCGGGGGCCAGCAGGTCGTCACGGGTGAACAGCAGATGCTCCCCGTCCGGCCGGTCCGCCCACAGCGGGGGATCGGCCGCCACGGCCCGCAGCGACAGCAGGATGACCAGCGCCGGGAAGGCGTCGGCACCGGGCCCCCAGTGGCCGATGTCCCGGTGCGGATGCTGGTAGTTGCGGTGCCCGAACTCGCCGGGCGTGAGATGCGCGGCGAACGGCACCCATACGGCGTCCAGGTCGACCAGGACCACCCGCAGGTCGTCCCCGACGATGATGTTGCCGTGCTGCAGATCGCCGTGGCAGATCCGCGACGAGGCCAACTGGCCCATCGCCACCCGCCAGTTGCCGATCAGATGGTGCAGCGCCGCCCGGTCGCCGCACAGGTCCGACACCGCCTCGTCCAGCAGCTTGCCCTCGATCCAGGGCATCAGGACCAGCGGCCACCACTGCCCCGACAGCCGGATGCCGTGCTCGATCCACTCGGCGTCGACCAGAGGTGTGCCGTGCTCGACGGGCTGTGCGTGCCGGTGCGCGGTCAGCGCGCGGTACCGCTCACCGCCGGAGGCCGGCTCACGGGACATGCAGCGGATGGCCACGCGCTCGTCCTGCCGGGTCCGGGCCGCGAAGACGATGGCGTTGCGGCCGGTCGACGCGAGAGGCATGCCGGTGGTCCCGAACAGGATCTCGCAGCCGCTCAGCCGCGGGTCGGCGAACACCTCGCTCGGCCTGCGCACCGCCGACGCGTACTGGGGCTTCGCCGGCCATACGTCGGGGGTCGTCATTCCTGGCCCCGGTAGACGACCCGGCCGGGAAACACCTGGTCGCCGACGCGCAGCCACAGCCGCAGACAGGTGAGCGTGTCGCCGGGGCGTCCGCCGACACCGAGCCGGATGTCGTCCCCCGCCCGGGTGTGGTGCCGGGCCTGCCGGTAGGGCCGGGCCGGCAGTACGGCCTCCACGTTCCGGCCCGCCGAGTGCAGTTCCCGGCACAGATCGAGCGGGGCCGCGTGGGACTCCTCCGCCAGCCGGTTCCACCAGCTGCCCGGCGCCCCGGGCGGCAGATGGGTGACCGAGCACAGCGCCTCGTCCACGGACACCGAGGCCCGCAGCCGCTCGGCACCGTCGCGCGGGCTGCGCTCCAGCGACTCCAGACGCTTGGTCAGCTCACCCCGGTAGGCCTGCGACACCTGAGGATCCGTCAGCCGTGTGGAACCGCCCGTCCACACCCGGTCGAGAAGAAGACACAGCGCGTCATCGTGCTCGTGCAGCGCGAGCACGAGCCGGGCGAGGTCGGACGCCTCCGTGACCTTCTCCCGCACGGTACGAATCCCGGGCCTCCCGTCCCCCGACGGCGGCAACAGCACCTCGTCGGCCCACCCCCGCAGTATCCGCCACGGCTCCTTGGCCGCCGGATCGGCCTCCACCGCCCGGGCCCGCCACACACCGGCATGCCGATCGGGCAGCCTGAGCAACGTGAGGTGATACCAACACCGCACCCGGTCCGCACCCTCCGGCCCGTCCGACCTTGGCGGCACCGCTCCGGTCGCGAAGTCATCGACCTCGGGGGAGCGGGCCAGCTCGGCGGCGAGCGCCAGGATGGGTGGGGGTGCGGTGGGAACGGGTGCGGTCGCAGGGGGAGCGGCGGGGCGGGGTGGTACGCGGGGGGTGGTGGCGCTGTCGGGGGTGCTGGGTGGGTTTGGGGGGCCGGGTTGCGGGGCTCCGGGCTGTGGGGGACCGGTCGATGGGAATCCGGATTGTGGGAATTCCGGCTGTGGGGCCGCGGGTTGTGGGACGCCGGGCTGTGGGGAACCGGCCGGTGGGAATCCGACTTGTGGGTTCTCGGGTTGTCGGCTTCCGCCTGGTTGCGCTCCGGCCCACTCGGAACCGGCCAATGGGGATCCGACCTGCGGGACCCCGGGCCGTGGGACCTCGGGCTGTGGGCCCCCCGCCCATTGGACTCCGGCCTGCGCGGAGCCGGCCGGTGTGAATCCTGGCCGCGCGCCCCCGCCCTGCGAGTCGCCGGGCCGTGCGCCCATGCCCTGCGAGTCGCCGACCTGCGCACCCCCGCCCGGTGGACCGCCGCTATGCGAGACCTCGTCCTCTGAGGCCCCGGCCGGCGGCGAGCCGAACCGCCTCCCCCCGGTGGTCGGGGAGCCGGTCCGCGTAACCCCGGCCGTTGCGGGAAGGCCCTCCCGGGGCTCGGCGAGGAGGTGGTCCAGTGTCTCCAGCAGGGTCGTGCACGCGACCGCACCCCGGTCGGCCGGCGCCGCGGCGAGTGCCGCGCGCAGGGTGCCGCGGAGGCCGTCGAGGGCGGCGGCCGCGACCGAGGCGAGCAGGGAGTCCTCGGTGCGCAGCAGGTCCTCCCAGGGGACCCAGGGGACCCGTGCCTCGGAGCCCGGGGCCGGCCGGGCCGTCACTGCAGGCCGCCGAAGGGATCGTCCTGATCGGCCCGGCCCTTGTCCTGGACGGTCATCAGATGCCGTAGCACCCGCCCGGGTTCGTCCTCCACATGCTCCAGATCCCGCGCCTTCCAGAACGGCACACCGCCCAGGTGCACGCGCAGCGCCCCGTGTTCGTCCAGCGAGGCCACGAACAGCGCGCGGGACTTGGCCTCGGTCTCGGGCCGGGGCAGCCGCCCGAGGGTCATCGTGCGTACGGTGTCCCCGTCCTGGATCGTCACACCGAACTCCCACTCCCCGGAGGCGGGTGACTCGGGCAGCGGCTCCACGCCGAGCAGCCCCCGGCGTCCGGGCGCCCCCGGCGCGTCGGAGTCGTGGAACACCTCCGTGAACGCGCTGCCGGCGGCGAAGACCTCCTGGCCCCGGCCCGCCTGAGCGGAACCGGCGATCGTGTAGTTCACCTTGATCGCCATCGGCAGCTCTTCCGGCCGCTCACCGGGTTGCAGCAGCCCGGACTTGGCCAGCCTCTTCCACACGTCGATCGACGGGCCCCGGGGATCGACCGTGTAGTGCGGGTCCCCTTGGGAGAAGTACGCGTACGCGTCCAGGTCCACGGTGATCTCGAACCGCGCCCGGATCCGGTCCGGCCAGATCCGGCCCGGGAACCCACCGGCCGGGTCACCGCCCCGTCGCCCGCGGGGTTCGGGGCACTTGAACTGCCCCCAGGTGATGTCGTCCGCGCCCTGGCGCACCCGCACGACACGGATGACCTCCTGGATGGACTCGGCGTCAGCGCTGCGCACCGCCAGGACCGGGGGCTCACCGGCGGTGTGGACACGGTGGTGCAGCATCGTGTTGGCACCGAACAGCGTGCGGTCCCCGATGCCCTCCAGCATGGCCAGCTCGAAGCGGCACGGGAGCGAGAAGAACAGGTTGTCCACGTCGATCCGGACGTTGGTGCGTCCGTCCTTCAGCGCGGCCACGGCCCCCTCCGAGGTGAAGGAGGTCTGCCGCACCTGCTCGGCCCAGGCGGCACCGATCGACGTCGCCGTCTTGGCGTACTCCCGCTCCACCTCGATGTTGGCCGGGTCCCAGTCCAGCTCGCGGCCCTTTCCGAGCCGCCGGATCAAGATGTCCCGCACCAGCGGCATGGCACTGGACTTGCCGGTGAGGATCACACGGTCGAGCCGCTCGCCTTCGAGCAGCCGCTCGCCGAGCAGACCGTCGGCGAGGGCGGCGACACCCTCCAGATGGCCCGCGACGAGCTGCCGGAACCCGGCGGTGTCCAGTTCGAACTCGACGCCGGTGCGCGGTTCGCCGCCCCAGCCGAGACTGTCCAGCAGCCCCGAGAGCTCCTGTTCGCCGAAGCGGTACGGCGACGGACCGCTCGCGGACGTGGAGTCGGCGCCGCCCAGATGGATCTTCGCCTGCTCGGCCAGGTTCCACAGCTGCTCGAAGATCCAGCGCATCCTCTTGAGCTCACTGACGGGAGCCGTCCGCCAGCACGTCGGCACCGCGACCTCGGCCAGCCGCCGCGCCTGGGAACGCCGTTCGGACTGCCCCGAGTGCGCATCCCGGGCCAGGCTCCCCGGCCGATAGCGACCGGCTTCGTCGAGATAGACCGACTTGGCCTCCTGCAGATCCGAACGGAACCGGTCCGGGTCCGCGGCGATCAGCCGGTCCGCCAGCTCCGACTTCAGCCAGTGGAACACCGAGAGGGTCAGCAGCTCGCCGCCGAGCCGGGTGTGACCGCTCGACCCCTGCACGGTCGGCGTCAGCGTGTAGTGCCGCCCGAGCCGTTCCGCGTCGGGATGCCGCAGCACCTCGACGGGGGTGGTGTCCTCCAGCGTGAGGTTCAGCATCGCCAGGTCACAGGTCCCGCCGCCCAGATCGCAGACGAGTACGTTCTGCGTCCAGGCCCGGCCCGACCCCAACCGCCGGGAGCGGGCCCGGAACGCCTCCACGCCCAGGCTCGGATCACCGCCGAAGTCCCGCATCACGAAGAACATGACGGCGGCCACGGCCTCGTCGAAGTGCATCGAGACGCGGTCGACACCGAGCCCCTCCGACACCAGGGTCTTCAGGGCCCGCCGCACGTCCGGGGTCGCGACCGTCGGATAGGTCACGACCAGGTCGTTGAGCCGGCCCGAGCCGAGGCGGCCGGGGTCCTGCCGGGATATGTAGCGGTCGGCGCGGTCGACCAGATAGCCGAACGCGGACTGGATCAGCAGGTCCGAGGTCGGCGGCGGATTCCCGGGCAGTTCGCCCAGCACGACTCCCCTGCCGAGCTGCAGTTTGAGCCCGCGAAACGACTCCAGGGGCGCCTGCGCGACACCTCCCGGCGGGGTCATGCCCGAGCCGCTCAGCCGCTCGGGCTCGCCGAGACGCACGCTGAGCGGGGCGGTGGACAGCACTTCGAGCCGACTGGACACCTCCGGCGTGCCGTCGCCGAGTTCCACCCGGAACAGCCGCATCTGTTCCAGCGGCGGCACGTCGAACGCGGCGTCGTAGCAGCGGTGCAGGCGCGTCGCGAGTTCGGCGCGCAGCAGATGGGAGCAGTCCGGGATCCGCTGCTCAAGCAGCAGACACAGCCGGAACAGCTGTGCCGTCCCCGTCTCCGCGCCGACGAGCTCGGCCGGGGAGCGGGCGTCGGCCGTCCCGCCGTCGCTCATCCCGGCCTGCGCCAGGGCCAGCACGGACTCCCACTCGTCCTTGACCAGGTCCGGATACGGCTCGCCCAGAACATGCTTCAGGACTCCCGCGCGCAGCCGCGCCACCCGGGCCGGCGAGAAGGGCTCCCGCACCTTGAACTGGCCGTCGTACAACGTCACCGTGGAGTTGCAGGTGCCGTAGTCGATCGCCGCGTGCCCCAGGTACTCGTCGTCCTTGTCGAGAACGCGACCGCGCGCCCGTACGGCCGGAGCGGCCGGACCGGCGGTGGGGAGCGGCGTCTCGGGGACGCCCATGGCATCGGCTGGGGCGCCCATGGCATCGGCGGGAACGCCCATGGCAAGGGTCGGCGCCGGCTCCGCGGCCACGGCGGTCGGTGCGTCGGGCGGCGCGACGGCCGGGCCGAGGAAGGCCACCGTGCCGTAGGCGCCGCTGCGGAAGGGGATGCCCCGTACCTCGCGGCCGGTCAGCGGGTCGATGTGGAAGTACTCCACGTCCACCACCAGCCGCAGCGTCGTCCCCCGCGTGTCCATGAAGCCGGGATGGGGGACCGGGGCCGGACGTATGTCGTACGTCCCCTCGATGCGGCGGCCGCGTGGATCGGCCCCCTCCCAGACGTCGGCCAGGCGCGCGGCCCAGTCCCGGGCGGACGGCGGCACTCCCTCGGCCCGGCAGGTGAAGTACTCCACCCAGACCGGACCGGCACCCGGATCCGTGGGCACCAGCCGAACCGTGGGCAGCGTGTACCAGCCCTGTGCGTCGGGACGCAGCTCGATGGTCCCGGCCGGGTCCATGCCCAGCAGCACGGTCTGCAGTGTCATGGCGTGACTCCCCCGTCAAGAGGCCCTCCACCAGCAGGCCCTCCACCAGCAGGCCCGTCGCCGAAGGGCCGTCCGCCGAACGGCCCCGGCCCAGACCCCCAGGGGACGGCCTCCGAACCCCAGTCGGAGGTCTCCCAGGAGTACGCCGAGTCCGCCGTACGCAGCCGCAGTTGCTCGGCGAGGCCCGCGAGGCCGCGTTCGCTCTCCTTGCCCCCGGCGACCGCGGTGACCAGCGCGCCGGTCAGCGCCGGTGCGCGCAGCTCGGTGATGAAGTCGTCGGCCCGGCTCCGCAGATGCTCCGCCACCAGCCGCTGCCGACGGGCGAGCCCCGCGAGGGCCTGATGGAGCACCATCGCGGTCAGCTCCCGGCGGTGACGGGCGATGGTGGTCTGGTGCCCCGAAGAGGCGTCCGCCGCGGAACCGGCGAGGTTGTCCGGATGCCAGGGCAGGATGTGCCCGGTCCGCAGCGGGAAGTGCTGGCGCAACCGCTCCTCGTCCACCTGCGGTTCGGCCGGATCCGTGTCGCGCAGCGCCTTCTCCGCCTCGTCGCGCAGCCACCGCAGGGACGCGGCACGCGGCAGCCGGGCGGCGAGCCGCTCACCGTCGGGCGAGGAGCGCAGCAGGTCGAAGACATCCTCCGTGACGACCGTCGCCAGTTCGGTGGCGGCCGCCACGACCCGCTGCTGATACCCGAGCAGCCAGGCCTCCACCGCGGCCAGCAGCCGCGCCGAACCGGCCGCCTCGATCTCCCGGCAGGCATCCCGGAACTCCGCGAAGAACTCGTCCGTCCGCACGGGCACCCGGTGGTCGCCCCGGAGCCGACGCGGGTCCACATGCTCCTCATGGACCGTGTCGAGCAGCCGGTTCCAGGACGGCCAGGCGTAGACCCGCTCGGCGGTGTCCCGTTCCAGCTCGGTGAAGAGACTCGTACCGGGGGTTCCTCCGGCTCCCCGCGAGTACAGACGCCGGGCGTCGAGGAGTTCTACGGCTGCCCCGTCCCGTACCTCGATCCACACCGCCGACAGTGTGGTGAGGCGCCGTTTCACCGCCGTCTCGGAACGGTGGTCCACCCGACTGCGGCCGCCCGACGCCTCCAGCGCCCCGTGCAGTTCGCGCAGCGCCTGGACGACCTCCTCGCGGCGTTCGGCGAACTGGCCCAGACGGAGCGCGGCACCGTGCCGGCTCACATGGTCGCCCAGCCGCCCGCGCAGCCGCTCCAGTCCGCCGTCGTCCGCGAAGTCCGTGAGCATCCGGTCCAGGCCGCCGTTCAGGGCGTCGGTACTGAGCCGCCGACCGATGTCGCTCCAGGCCTTCGCGCGCTTGTCCGCCTTCGACATCTGGGAGTCGAGGTCGCACTTGTCGCGGAACTTCTTGCTCACCCTCTCGTGCAGGCCGCCGACGCTCATCGCCCGCATCACCGAGGTGATCAGCACACGGTCGGCCGGTCCCATGGCAGCCTGGGGCGAACGCGTCGAGGTCGCATGCGGCGGGGTCACCAGGCGCTCGGCACTGGCGAGCAGGCCACGCAGCACCGGGATGCCGCTCAGCAGCAGTTCCCTGGTGGGCGGCTGGGGGTCATGCCGAAAGGATTCGAGTACCGGCTCGGCCACCCGCAGGTCGTGGAACCGGCTGAGCAGCGCGATGACGGAGTCCTCCATGGAGTCCGACCGCCGCGCCGCGCGCCACATCCGGGAGACGCGCTGCAGTGTGCTGGTGGCAGGGCGGCCGGTGTTCAGCAGCATCAGCAAGGTGTGCACCGAGTGGACTTCCGCGCCGCACAGATACTCGTCCCGTACGGCGCTGAAGTCGCTGTTGAGCCCCGGGAAGTCGAGGAACTGCAGCTCCGCCCCGGGAAAGGTGCTGAGGTCCCAGACGGAGGGGGCCACGCGCACTTCCCGGACGAGCCTGCGGATCAGAGGGAGCGTCGCGTGCAGCAGGTCGGCGGTGAGCGGCGCCGCGAGGCCGGAGTGGGCGGGCCGGCCGGAGCTCCCGAAGCCGCCGGAGCCGCCGAAACCGCCGAAGTCATCGGAGCTGTCGGAGGCGGCGCCGGACCAGGAGCCGGTGCGTGGATCCACGCCGCGCTCGGCGTCCGCCCCCGGCAGGACCACGGCCGCGCGGGCGAGTTCGGCGGTGAGATCGGCGGTGTGTCCGAGCGGGAGACCGGACTCGCGCATCCGCCGCAGCGCCTGGTCCAGGGAGTCGAGCTCGTGGAGCACCCCGGCGAGCGACTGCGCCAAGCCGCCGCTCAGATACGTGTCCCGGAAGCGAAGCAGCTCACCGCAGTCGGGCTCAAGGATCGGCAACTCCCCTAACTGCCCCACGACTTGAGGTGACATACCCCCCTTCCGGGCCTGCTCCGCCAGCGTGTCCCTGAGATGGCGCAGGTAGTCCAGCGTCTGCGCCTGGCTGAAGTACTCGACGCGCACGGCCGACTCGAACGACTCACGGGCCTGGGCGGATCCCGCCTTCGCGTGGATGAGGGTGACGTTCCCGGTCACCGCCTCCTCGCCCACCGGGAGCAGTTCCGGCAGCCCCAGCAGCAGCCCGATCAGCAGGGACTTGCCCGCGCTCACCTCCCCGACCAGACCGATGCTGAACGGCGCCCGGGCGCTCTCCTCCGCCCGGCGCAGCGCTTCGAGCGCCCGGCGGTGTGCCTCGCGGACGCCGGGATCGGGTCCGGGCCCATCGGGCTGATGCCGTGTCAGCAGCGCGGTCAGTTCCGACGCGTCCGACGCACAGCGTGCCAATTCCCCCAAAGACACGGCCACCTCCCGGCCCGTACCGGCCGCCGACACGACCGGTGAACGTTCCGCCCCCGAGCGGATGCGGCACCACCGTAGAGGTGCGGAATACCCTAAGAAAGGCAAATAGACAAAGAATCTTGTTTGTGGAGTACTAAATAATTAGTCATGATTTATTGGGCATTGGAGGTGGACGGGCTCCGCCCGCTGTGCACGATGGCTCCATGGGATCGCCCGACGTCCCGGACCCGGAGCCGCCCTACCGGCCCTGGCCCGGCGAACAGTTGCCGTACACGCCCTCCACCGCCTCACCCACCGATTTCACGGAGCCCGCCCCACCGCCCCGGCGCCGGCACACCTGGCTGCGGGCAGCGGCACTCACGGTCGCCGTGCTGGGCATCTCGACGGGCGCCGTGCTGTTCACCCAGGGCGGCGACCACGATGAGCCGATCGATGAGCCGACTCCGACTTACGAAGACACCTTCACCACCGAACCGATCGAGTCGCCCACGGACATCGAGTCGCCCACGGACATCGAGCCGTCGGAATCCGAGTCCGAGTCCGAGTCCGGGTCCGAGGAGACCTACGTCGACGATCTCGCCGTCGGCGACTGCGCCGACAAGACGGAGAGCATCGCCTACGTCCAGCTCGTCCCCTGCGACGGCACGCACGACGTGCAGACCCTGGTCAACACCGAACTCGACGACGCCTTCGAGTACCCGGGCGAAGACGCGATCGACGAGGAGGCCCGCTCACTGTGCGCCGAGGCCTACGGGGACGCCTCGGAGAACTGGACATCCGACGAGGAGGAGGACCTCGGCTGGACCAAGGTGGTGCCGAACGACGAGACCTGGGAAGTGGGGGACCGTACGGTCGTGTGCTTCCTGGAGGCCTACTACTCCGGCGAGACGCTGGAGGAGGACTGGCTCAACTACTCCTCCCTCTGAACCGAACTGGCTGAACCGGACCGGAACCGCCGTCGGCGCCTCAGCACTCGATGATGTTGACCGCCAGCCCGCCCCGAGCCGTCTCCTTGTACTTGACCGACATGTCGGCGCCGGTCTCCTTCATCGTCTTGATGACCTTGTCCAGGGACACCTTGTGCGAGCCGTCCCCCCGCATCGCCATCCGCGCCGCCGTGACCGCCTTCACCGCGGCCATGCCGTTGCGTTCGATGCACGGGATCTGGACGAGGCCGCCGACGGGGTCGCAGGTGAGGCCGAGGTTGTGTTCCATGCCGATCTCGGCGGCGTTCTCGACCTGTTCGGGGCTGCCGCCGAGCACCTCGGCGAGGCCCCCGGCGGCCATGGAGCAGGCGGAGCCGACCTCGCCCTGGCAGCCGACCTCGGCGCCGGAGATGGAGGCGTTCTCCTTGAAGAGCATGCCGATCGCGCCCGCGGCGAGCAGGAAGCGGACCACGCCGTCCTCGTCGGCGCCGGGCACGAAGTTGATGTAGTAGTGCAGGACCGCCGGGATGATGCCGGCGGCGCCGTTCGTCGGGGCGGTGACGACGCGGCCGCCCGCCGCGTTCTCCTCGTTCACGGCCATCGCGTAGAGCGTGATCCACTCCATCGCGTGCGCCAACGCGTCGCCCTCCGCGCGGAGTTGGCGGGCCGAGACCGCGGCACGGCGACGGACCTTCAGGCCGCCCGGCAGGATCCCCTCCTTGGCGATCCCCCGCGACACGCACTCCCGCATGACCCGCCAGATCTCCAGCAGGCCCGCGCGGATCTCGTCCTCGGTGCGCCAGGCCCGTTCGTTCTCCAGCATCAGCGAGGAGATCGACAGGCCCGTCTCCCGGGTCAGGCGCAGCAGCTCGTCGCCCGTGCGGAAGGGGTACTTCAGCACCGTGTCGTCCAGCTTGATGCGGTCCGCGCCGACCGCGTCCTCGTCGACGACGAAGCCACCGCCGACCGAGTAGTACGTCTTCGACAGCAGCTCGGCGCCCTGTGCGTCGTACGCCCACAGCGTCATGCCGTTCGCGTGGTACGGGAGCGCCTTGCGGCGGTGCAGGACCATGTCGTCGTCGAAGGAGAACGGGATCTCGTGCTCGCCGAGCAGCCGGAGCCGGCCCGCGGACTTGATGTCCTCGACCCGCTCGTCGGCCCCCTCCACGTCGACCGTGCGCGGTGAGGCGCCCTCCAGGCCCAGCAGCACCGCCTTGGGCGTGCCGTGGCCGTGCCCGGTCGCGCCGAGCGAGCCGTACAGCTCGGACCGGACCGACGCGACGGAGGACAGCACGTCCTCGTTGCGCAGCCGACGGGCGAACATACGAGCCGCTCGCATCGGGCCGACCGTGTGGGAGCTCGACGGACCTATACCGATCGAGAACAGGTCGAAGACCGAGATGGCCACGGGGGACTCCTCAATAGGGGTGGTGCAGAGGGTTCTGCGGGGTGCCCCGCCCGCTCACTGACCAGTGTGCGGGACACCCCACAAAAAGGAACTACTTGTTCAGACCGGGGTACAGCGGGTGCTTGTCGGCCAGGGCCTTGACCCGGGCCTTCAGGGCGTCCGTGTCGTAGGCCGGCTTGAGCGTCTC
>JABFVM010000451.1 GCA_013362785.1 Streptomyces sp.
GCATCCTGGTCGAGTGGCTGAACTGGCGCTGGGTGCTGTTCGTCAACGTGCCCATCGGACTGCTCATCGTGCTCGCCACCCCGCGCTACATCCGGGAGTCCGAGCGCCACCCCGGGCACTTCGACCTGACCGGAGCGCTGACCTCCACCATCGGCATGGTGCTGCTCGTGTACGGGTTCATCCGGGCCGCGCAGGACGGCTGGCGCGATGCGCTCACGCTGGCCGCGTTCGGGGCGGCCGTCGTCTTCCTGCTGCTGTTCATCCTGGTCGAGTCGCGATCCCGGCAGCCGATCACACCCCTGCACATGTTCGCGGACCGCAATCGCGCGGGCACCTACGGCATGATGCTGAGCCTCGCCGCCGCGATCTTCGGCATGTTCTTCTTCCTCACCCTCTTCGTGCAGAACGTGCTGGACTTCAGCCCGCTCCAGGCCGGGCTCGCCTTCCTGCCGGTGAGCGCCGTCATCGCGATCGGCGCGGGGCTCGCCTCCCAGTTCCTGCCGAAGTACGGGCCCAAGCCGTTCATGGTGACGGGCGCGATCCTGGCCGCCGCGGGCCTGTCCTGGCTGACCCTGACCGACATCGACTCCACCTACGCGGGCAGCATCCTCGGCCCGATGCTGGTCTTCAGCCTCGGCATGGGCATGGAGTTCGTGTCCCTGACCCTGATGGCGCTGTCCAACGTGGCCACCCATGAGACGGGCGCCGCCTCCGGACTCCTCAACGCCACCCAGCAGGTGGGCGGGTCCCTCGGGCTGTCCATCCTGGTCACCGTGTTCGGAACGGCCAGCAACAACGAGGCCGACGACCAGATCCCCGCCTTCCTCTCCCAGGCGACCCCACTGGAACGGCTGCGCTTCGAACGCACCGGACAACTGCCCGCGCAGTACGCCGACGAGATCCTCACCGCCGGAGTCTCCGCCGCCTTCATCATGGCCGCGATCTTCACCGCGATCGCCGCGGTGATCGCCCTCCTCGTCATCCAGGTCCGCCCCTCCGACCTGGAACGGCTCCAAGGCGGAGGCATGCCGACGCCCTGAGGAGTTCGCGCCTCGTTGGCACACCGGTCACCCACCGCTCTTACTGTGCGCGCCATGAGAAGAATCTCGATCATGGTCAGTGCCGCGGCGCTGACCGTCTCCCTCGCGTCCCCCGCGATGGCCGACCGCGGCGGACAGGACCTCGGCGGACAGGACTTCGGCCGCGCCACACTGACCGGCTTCGCGGCACTTCCGGCCGAGACGTTCGTGCCGGACAGCGAACCCTCCGGCGCGGCCATCGGCGCCGGCCCCTTCAACGGGATAGCGGCCCCCTTCGCCCACCAGCCCGTCCAGGGCTTCAGCGGTGTCGTGAACCGCCGCGACGGCACCTTCGACGTGCTGTCGGACAACGGCTACGGCACCAAGGCCAACAGCGCCGACTTCCTGCTCCGCGTCCACCGCATCCAGCCCGACACCCGGACCGGCAAGGTCACCGTGCTCGGCGGCTTCAACCTGAGCGACCCCGACCAGCATGTGCCCTTCGCGCTCACCCGGGCCGACCGCGTGCTCACCGGCGCCGACTTCGACGTCGAGTCGATCCAGCGGACGCCGGACGGCACGTACTGGATCGGCGACGAGTTCGGCCCCTGGCTGCTGCACTTCTCCGCCCAGGGCCGCCTCCTTCAGGCACCCATCGCGCTCGACGGGGTCAAGGCACCGGAGAACCCCTACCTGAACGGCGCCCAGCCGAACATCGCGAGCAGCAAGGGCTTCGAGGGCCTGGTCCGCTCCGTGGACGGCCGGCACCTCTACCCGCTCCTCGAAGGCACCGTGACCGGCGACACCCCCGGCGATCTGCGGTTCAGCGAGTTCGACCTGTGCAAGGGCAGGTACACCGGGAAGCGCTTCGCGTACCGCCTGGAGTCGACCTCGAACGCCATCGGCGACGCCATCGCCGTCGACCGGCACCGGTTCCTGGTCATCGAGCGGGACGGGGGACAGGGCGACACCGCCAAGTTCAAGCGGATCTACCTGGCCGACACCCGGGACCGCGACGGCGACGGGCTGATGGACAAGACCCTCGTCGCCGACCTGCTGGACATCGCCAACCCCAAGGGGCTCGGCGGCTTCGGGGAGACCTTCCGCTTCCCGTTCCAGACGATCGAGGACGTCAACCTCGTCGACGACCGCACGCTGGCGGTCCTGAACGACAACAACTTCCCGTTCTCCTCCGGCCGTACGCCGGGCAAGGCGGACGACAACGAGTTCATCACCATTCGGCTCTCGGCCCCGCTGCACGCGGACAAGCGCGCCTTGCGCTGACCGCCGAATCCGCGAACGGCAGGTCATAGGATCTGCGCGTGGACGCAGCCGACCGTGATGCCCAGCGCCTGCCCATCGCCCTGTGGAGTGCCGCGGGCCGGCTCAGGAAGATGGCGTACGAACTGTTCCTGGAACACCAACCGGCCGTCACCTGGCGCGAGTTCGCGAAGTACGGCGCGCTGCCGGGGATGCAGGTCCTGGGGGTGACGATCGATCTCGGGGACGGCCGTGCCATGGACTGCGGACTGACCGTCGCCATGTCGCCGGAGTCCTTCTCCGTCGAAGCGGACATCGGCGTCGACGCTCCGGAGGACGAGGAGAACAACGGATACCGCTATCTGCTGGAGATCCCGGAGGCGCTCGTCGGCTCGCTCGACGAGTGCCTCCGGCTGATCGAGAGCCAGGTGGACCAACTGGCCGACGCGGCCCCCCAGTTGCTGCGCGAGCTGCGGTCGGGCGCCTCGCGGGGAGGACCGGCCGGGTCAGCCGCCGATCCGCGCAGCGATGACCGGTGCCAGACGGTCGGCGATGACGCGGTGCCCCTGGTCGTTGGGGTGGACGGAGTCCGTCAGGTCGCCGGAGCCCAGCCAGCCCGTGGTGTCGACGAAGGAGAGCCGGGTGTCACCGCCGTCGACGGCGGCCCTGACGGCCGCCTCGGTCTGCGGGACGTACCGGCCGCGGAAGGTCTCCAGCGCGAAGATCCAGGCCCGGGGATAGGCGGCCCGCACCTTGCGCAGCAGACTGGAGTACGCCGACTGGAACTGCGGGGTGCTGACTCCGTGGCCCACGTCGTTGGTGCCCAGGTTGATGACGACGGCGTCCGCCTGATAGCGGGAGAAGTCCCAGTCGGGCGTGGACGAGTTGGGGTTGAGCCGGGCGAACTGCCGCACCAGGCCCACGCATCCGTCGGCGGTGGCGACCAGACAGGCGCCGCCCTGGGCGATCTGGGTGTGCTCGGCCCCGAGCCGCTCGCCGATCAGCCAGCCGTACGCGGTACGGGCGTTCTGCGAGGTCGTGGTGCCCACGGTGATGGAGTCACCGACGAACTCGATCAGCTTGGCCGGAGCCGGCGCCGCGAAGGTGGTCGCGCCGCTGTCGAGGGCCAGCCCCTGGAAGACGGCGTCGCCGCGGTAGGAGCCCGCGACCACCTGGTAGTTGACCTGGAGGGTGTGGTTCCCGGCGGCCAGCGCCGTCGGTGTCAGATCCACGGTGCCCTTGACGTCGTCGTAGAACTTCACCGGCCCGTTGTCGATGCGTGCCCAGAAGTCGATGGTGCCGCGCTGCTTGAGCTTGACGGTCCGGCCGGTGAAGCCGACCCGGTAGTAGGCGCCGGCCCAGTACGGGGTGTAGAGGGTGCTGGAGCTGCGGGTGTCCCAGCGGCCGACGAACTTGATGTTGGGGTCGCCGGGCTGCCCGGGAGCTGCGGCCTTGGCCGACACAGCTGCGGCGCTGCCCAGTTGGGCGGCTACTACAGGCGCCAGCCGGGCCGCGAACTTGGTGTGGCCGGCCTCGTTGGGATGGCCGTTGCCGTCCTCGTAGTCGGTGCCGTCGGTGAGCCAGCCCGTGGTGTCGACGTAGTGCACCTTGGCGTCCCCGGCGCTGTTGCGGGCGTTCACCGCGGCCCTGGTCTCGGCGACGTAGCGTTTCTTCAGCGTCTGCACGGCGAAGAGTTGTGCCTCGGGGTGCCGGGCGCGCACATCGCTCAGGAACTTGGTGTACGCGGCCTGGAAGGCGGCGCCGGTCACGCCGTGGCCGATGTCGTTGGTGCCGAGGTTGATGACGACCGCGCTCGCCCGGTAGCGGGAGAAGTCCCAGTTCTGCTCGCCGGTGCTGCCGGTCCGGAAGTACTGGCCGCTCAGGCCGGTGCACCCGGACCGGGCGACCAGGCAGTACCCGGCGCGGGCGATCCGGGTGTGCCGCATCCCCAGCTGCTCGCCGGTCTTCCAGGCGTACGAGTCGAGGGCCAGCCGGTCGGTGAGGGCGCCCGCGGTGATGGAGTCGCCGACGAACTCGACCAGCCCCGACGGCACGGCCGGAGCGACCGTGCGCGCACCGGAGTCCAGGACCAGGCCCTGGAAGACGGTGTCGCCGGAGCGGTAGGAGATCCGCAGGGTGTGGGTGCCGGGGGAGAGGGGCTGCGGGGTGAGGTTCACCGTCCCGCGGACGCCCGCGTGGAACACATCGGGTCCGCCGTCGATGCTCACATAGAAGTTGACCGCGTCCCTGGCCCTGACCTTCACCGTGGTGCCGGTGAACGCCGTCCGCAGATACGCGCCGGACCAGTGGGGTACGGCGGCGGTGCCCGAACTCGTGTCCCAGCGGCCCACGTAGACGATGTTCGGGTCGGACACCGAACCGTCGCCCGCCGCCGCCCGTGCCGGAGTGCCGCCCGCCCAGGACAACGACAGCAGACAGGCGAGGAGTGCGGTGGTGAGGAGGGCGGAGAGGGTGGGTCTGGGGTGGGGGGTCGTCTGCACGGGGATCCCTTTCGTGTGGGGGGATTGGGAGCGCTCCCATGAAGAACTGTGCTTCGAGAGAAGCAATGAAACGGTTCAACGTCAAGGAGTCGCGTGACGGACCCGTGCGCCAGGTGAGGGATGTGACGACGTTCACCCCGGTGTGGCGGAAAGTGATGAATTCATTACACAAGGAACGCGTAAGTGAAGGTAATTCAAACAACGCCTCACGGAGGTTTAAAGTGCAACCGTTCACCCTCAAGTACGCGTTTCCCCGAGGGATTTCTCAGGCGGTGACGCCCTATCACTTCGACCCGGCCCGCCAGCTGAACGTGCTGCCCAACGGCCGCCCCGCCGTCAGCGACCCGGACCTGCTGCTCGCCGTCGGCACCACGACGTCCACCGCCGGGTCCGCGACCCACTTCGACGACTGACGACCGGCCGCGCATGAGCGTTCTGATCCTCACGTCCGAGGAGGACGTGACCGCCGACATGGTGGTGGCCGCACTGCACGGGACGGGGACGCCCGTGCTGCGGCTGGACCCCGCCGACCTGCCGGGCAAGGCCGTGATGTCCGCCGACTACGCGCACGGCGACTTCGACGGCCATCTGTCGGTCAACGGGCATGTGCTCAGCATGGGCGGGCTGCGCTCGGTGTGGGTGCGCAGGCCGGGCGAACCGGCCGCGCACGCCGCCGACCCCTCACCGTGGCTGACCGCCGAGACCCGGCAGGCGCTGTACGGGATGCTCCACTCCGCCGCCGCACGGTGGATGAACCATCCGCGCAACGCCGACCAGGCCCGGCTGAAACCCTGGCAGTTGAGGGTCGCCCACCTCAGCGGCTTCGCCGTACCGCCGACCGTGTTCACCACGGCACCCCGGCTGGCCCGGGAGTTCGTCGAGGAGTACCGGGATGTCGTGGTGAAGTCCGCCTCGGGGCCGCCGCCCGACGGCCCCGCGCTGGCCCTGCCCACCACCCTGATCGGCCCCGACGCCGACTTCTCGGCGGTCGCGGCCGGGCCCGCGCTGCTCCAGCGGTATGTGCACAAGCGGGCGGACATCCGGCTGACCTGCGTCGGCACCCGACTGTTCGCCGCGCGCAAGACCGCCGAACCCGGCCAGGTCGACGGCCGCTACGGCGACACCGGGCACTTCTGGGATCCGGTGCCGGTGCCCGACCGCATCGGCAAGTCGGTGCACGAGTACGTCACCCTCGCCGGACTGGCGTACGCCGCCTTCGACTTCGCCGAGGACGAGGACGGCATCTGGTGGTTCCTGGAGTGCAACCAGGGCGGCCAGTTCGGCTTCGTCGAGCTGGAGACCGGGCAGCCGATCGCGGCGGAGGTCGCCCTGTGGCTGGCACAGCGCAGGGCGGACCAACGCCGTCCGCATAATCGCCGGTGAACCCGGCCTCCGTACCGCCTACGCGGTGAGCTCCTTGCGGATGCGGTCCAGCATGAACGCCGAGGACTCCTTCGCCCGCTCCTCCCAGGCGAAGACACAGGCCGTGGCCACGCCCTCGAAGTCCAGCTCGCGCAGCGTGCCGAAGAAGGCGTCCCAGTCGACCTCGCCCTGCCCGATGTCCAGGTGCTGGTGGATCCGGGCAGGGGTGCCGGGCGGGTTGAGGATGTAGCGCAGGCCGGAGGAACCCTTGTGGTTGAAGGAGTCGGCGATGTGCACATGCCGGAGCTTGTCACCGGCGTACCGCATCATCGCCGCGATGTCGGCGCCCACCTCCGAGGCGCCGGACAGGTGGAAGGAGTGCGGGGCGCAGTAGAGGTAGTTCACCCACGGCTTGTTGATCGCACGGACCAGGTCGACGGCGGGGGTGTTCTCCTCGCAGAAGTCGTCCGGGTGTGCCTCCAGGTTCAGGGCGATGCCTTCGCGCTCGAACACCGGGAGCAGTTCCTCCAGCGAGCGCCAGAACGCGGCCTCGCTCTCGGCGGCGCGCTCGGGACGGCCGTTGAACTCGCTGTTCATGAGCGGACATCCGAGGTCGGAGGTGATCTCGATCATCCGCTTCCAGTAGCGGACGGCCGCCTGCCGCTCCGTCTCGTCCGGCGAGGACCACTTGTACAGCGGCAGCACGGAGGACAGCTGGACGCCGTGCGTGCGCAGGGAGTTCCTGAGCTCGCCGATCCGCTCGTCGTCGGCGCGCGGGTGCAGGAAGAACGGCATGAAGTCGTCGCGGGGCGACAACTCGATGTACTCGTAGCCGAGTTCGGCGACCGTGCGCACCATCGCGTCGATGGGCAGCGCGCGGAACATGTACGGGTCGAGGGCGATCTTCACGCCGCACCTCCGTAGAAGGCGGGACGGGGCTTGAGGTCGGTGGCGACGACGCGGCCCGACTCCAGGGCCTCGACGGTCGCGGCGGTGATGACAGTGGCGGCGTAGCCGTCCCAGGCCGAGGGCCCGCTGGGCTCGTGGCCGGCGGCGATGCCCGCGATCCACTCGCGGAACTCGGTGTCGAAGGCGTCCCGGAAACGGCCCACCCAGTCGGTGAGCACCTCGGTGCTGTGCCGGGCGGCGACGCGCACCCCGACCGCGGCCGGGTCGGGCAGTCGGACCAGGCCCTCCTCGCCGACCGCCTCGCACTGGATGTCGTAGCCGTACTGGCAGTTGACGAAGACCTCCAGATCGATACGGACGCCCTTCGCGGTCTCGAAGAGCATGATCTGCGGGTCCCTGAGGTGCGCGAACCGCCTGCTCGTGGCGCGCGGGGTGACCACCTGGGTGGAGACGATCTCGTCGTCCAGCAGCCAGCGCAGCACGTCCACCTCGTGCACCGCCGTGTCCAGGGCGGCCATCGAGGAGGTGTACGACTCCGGGACGGTCGGGTTGCGGTGGGCGCAGTGCACGATCAGCGGCTCGCCGATCCGGCCGGAGTCGATGACCTGCTTCATCTGCCGGTACCCGGCGTCGTAGCGGCGCATGAACCCGACCTGGACCAGCCGGCGGCCGTGCGCCGTCTCGGCCTCGACGATCCTGAGGCAGTCCTCGGCGGTCGTGGCCAGCGGCTTCTCGCAGAACACCGGCTTCCCGGCGGATATCGCGTTCAGCACATGCTCGGCATGGGTCGGGCCCCAGGACGTCACGAGGACGGCGTCGACGTCGTCCGCCGCGATCACCGCGGCGCCGTCGGGCAGCACCCGGGCACCGGCCGGGGCCGCCGCCTCCTCGGCGCGGGCGGCGTCGATGTCGGTCACCGCCGTGACACGGGCGCCCGTGACGGTCTCGGTGAGGCGCCGGATGTGTTCCTTGCCGATCCAGCCGGCGCCGATGACGCCTACACGTACAGTCATGGTTCTCTGTCCTAACTAGGAGAAGCGCGCCCGGAGTTCGGCTTCGAGGGTTTCGAGCGAGCGGCCCTTCGTCTCGGGGACGTAGAGCTTCACGAAGGTGAGTGAGAAGAGGCCCGCCACCACGAACAGGAAGAAGGTGTTGGAGACGCCGATGCCGGACACCAGCGACGGGAAGACCAGGCCGATCACGAAGTTGGTCAGCCACAGCACCACGGCCGCCACCCCCATGCCGAAGCCGCGCATCCGCATCGGGAAGATCTCCGACAGCATCAGCCACGTCACCGGCGAGATCGCACCCTGCTGGAAGGCGAGGAAGGTGACGGTCATGGCGAGCACCGCGTAGGCACGGGCGTCACCGGACGGCAGCACCAGGGAGAAGACGCCGATCAGCAACAGCGCGACGATGGTGCCCAGCTGACCGGCCATCAGCATCGGGCGGCGGTTGACCCGGCCGAGCAGCCAGATGCCGACGAAGGTGGCCAGCACCGAGATCACACCGTTGGCGATGTTGGCGGTCAGCGCGCTGTCGGAGGCGAAACCGGCGTCGGTGAGGATCTGGGTGCCGTAGTACATGATCGTGTTGACGCCGGTGATCTGCTGCACGATCGCGATGCCGAAGCCCACGAACATCAGCTTGCGGATCCACGGTGTGGCCTTCATGTCCTGCCAGCCGCCGAGCTTCTCCCGCTCCTCCTTGACGGCGAGCGCGGACACCTCGGCGAGCTCGGCCTCGGCCCGCTGCCGGGACCTGACCTGCTTCAGCACGTCCAGGGCCTCGGTGAAGCGGGCGTGGGAGGCGAGCCAGCGCGGGCTCTCCGGCATGACCAGCATGCCGAACCACAGCACCACGGCCGGGACCGTGGCGATCACCAGCATCCAGCGCCACACCCCGCCGGACTCCCCGCCCACCCGGGCGATGATCGCGTTGGACGTGAACGCCAGCAACTGCCCGCTGACGATCATGAGTTCATTACGGGTGACCAGCGCACCGCGCCGCTCGGCGGGCGAGACCTCCGCGAGGTAGACCGGCACCGTAACCGAGGCGGCGCCGACCGCGAGGCCGAGCACGAACCGGGCGACGACCATGACCGCCGTCGTCGGCGCCAGCGTGCAGCCGAGCGCACCGACGAAGAACAGCACCGCGAGCGCGAGGATCGTACGCCGCCGCCCGCGCGTGTCCGACAACCGCCCACCGACGACGGCGCCGAGGGCCGCGCCCAGCAGCAGCGAACTGGTCACCATGCCCTCGGTGACCGCGGTCAGACCGAGGTCGTCGGTCATGTACGGCAGGGCGCCGTTGATGACGCCGGTGTCATAGCCGAAGAGCAGTCCGCCGAAGGTGGCGATGACCGTGATCAGACGCAGCCTGCGGGACACCGCCACAGGGGTGTCGTCCGCGACGGCGGCGGGGTTCTCGACGGTAGCGGGGTTCTCGACCCTGTCGTCCCTGACGTCCATGGGCTGTCTCCTCACCGGCGGTCGAGCGTCTTGAGAACAGGACGTCGGGTGCCGGTGAGCCCGCAGCCGGCCAGGTGCTCGCTGGTGTGTACGGCGATGGGGAGCGGGACCTCGGGGGCGCAGGGGTAGAGGCCCTGTTCCACGATCACGAACAACTCGGCGTCCAGCCGGGCGAGTTCGGCGATCACATCGGCGGGCTCGGGCACCCCCGCGGGCGGCGACGCGCACCCCCCGCGCCTGACGGCCTCACCGGAGGACAGGTCCTCCGCGTCGACCTGGGCGAGGATCTCCGGGTTCATCTGCTTGATGTGCACATAGCCGACGCGCTCGCCGAACCGCCGGATCAGGTCGACGTTGTCGCCGCCGCCGTAGGTGACATGCCCGGTGTCCAGACACAGGTTCGTGCAGCGGGAGTCCGACTCGTTCAGCGGCCGCTCGATCTCCGGCTGGGTCTGGATGTGGCTGTCGGCGTGCGGATGGATCACGAGGCGTACGTCGTAGTCGTCGAGGAGCAGCCTGCCGAGCCGGTCGGCCCCCGCCGCGGCGAGCTCGTCGAGGAAGCGGATGTACGGGACCTGCTGGTCGGCCTCGGGGAACCATGCGCCCCAGGAGTCGGGGGCCGAGCCGAGGCAGAGGTTGCCCGTGGTGGTGCGGAGCGGGGTTGGCGCCGTTGCCATGACGAGTCCTTCGGGGAGGGGACGGAAGTCAGTGGACGAATGGGAATGAGAATGAGACTGTCGCGCGCTACTAGAGCGCTCTAGTCGAGTACGATGACCCTGGTCCAAATGTCATGTCAATAGCTTGTTGCCGGGAGATTTCGAGACCCCGCTAGGGTGAGCGGCGTCGAAGGGCGGGTGCACAGGTGGACGGAGCGGCCAAGCAGCGGCCCACGATGGCGGACGTCGCCGCGAAGGCGGGGGTGTCCCGGGCGCTCGTCTCGATCGTCTTTCGCAACCAGCCCGGGGCGAGCCAGGAGACCCGCGAGCGGGTCCTGCGGGTGGCCGACGAGATCGGCTACCGGCCCGACAGTGCGGCCCGACTGCTCGCGCGGGGCCGCAGCCGCACGCTCGGCGTGATGTTCATCGTGCACCAGATCTTTCACACGGACCTGATCGAGGGCATCTACCCGGAGGCCGAACGGCTCGGCTACGACGTCCTGCTCTCCGGGACCACCCCGGGCCGCGGCGAGGCCAAGGCGATCGAGGCGCTGCTCAGCCACCGCTGCGAGGGACTGATCCTGCTCGCCCCCGACGCGGACCCGGGCTACCTCGACGAACTCGGGCACCGGGCGGCGACCGTCTCGGTCGGCCGCCGAGCCCCCGGCGCCCACGTGGACTTCGTGCACAGCGCCGAGGGCAAGGGCGTACGGCAGGCCATGGAATACCTCGTGGAGCTCGGCCACCGCCGGATCGTGCACATCGACGGCGGGCGCGGACCCGGCTCGGCCGAGCGGCGCCGGGCGTACCGGGCCGCGATGCGTCGGCACGGTCTGGAATCCGAGGCGCGGGTGATCCCGGGCGCGCACACCGAGGACTCGGGCATCGAGACGGGTCTCCTTCTCCTCGCCGAGCGCGACCGCGGACTGCCCCTTCCCTCCGCGGTTCTCGCGGGCAACGACCGTTGCGCCATGGGCCTGTTGATGTCCCTGACGCGGGCGGGCGTAGAGGTCCCGCGCGACCTGTCCGTGGTCGGCTACGACGACAGTCATCTCTCCCACCTCATGCCGATCGGGCTGACGACGGTCCGTCAGGACGCGGTGCTGATGGCCGAGAGCGCGGTGCGATTCGCCGTGCAGCGGCTGGAGGACCCGGAACTGGAGCCGCGCGAGGCCGTGCTCGACCCGAAGCTCGTGATTCGGGGCACGAGTGGACCGGCTCCGGAGAGGCCGGCCTGAGAGAACGCGGCGGCGAGGCCGGCCGTGCCCCGTCGCGGTCACGGC
>JABFVM010000159.1 GCA_013362785.1 Streptomyces sp.
GCCCGGCATGTACTGGTACACCGGCACCGGTGGCAGCCCGGCCTCGGCGAGCACCTTGTTGTATTGCGCGAGTTCCTCGGCGAACGGGTTGTCGGGGGTGTGGCACAACACATCGACAAGCGGTACCAGCCACAGGTCACAGGCCAAAAGAGGGCTCCTCGCTCGGCACGAAGCACGTCGGTCAGGGAAGGGTAATCGGTGCGGCCCGGGATCAGCTCCCCTTGCGCAGGTCCCATACCCACACACCGTCGACCCACCTACCCGGAGCCCCCACCAGCTTCTCCACGGTCTCACGCAACGCAGCGTCGTTCGGCTGCGGGGCCAGCACCAGGACGCCCGCCCTCCAGTACGCCAGATCCACCCGGGCCTGCTCCTGCCAGGACCGATTGACCGGCGGGACGTCGCCCGAGTCGCGCACATCACGCAGCAGGTTGGAGGTGAAACGGGGCTCGGCGCCGTAGATACCGGTCCGTTCCTCGCCGTAGGGGCCGTTGAAGTAGCCGCCCGCCAGCCGGAAGCCGAGCCCGGCCTCGGTCTGCCAGTGCAGCGCCTCCGCGTCGCCGGGGTCGGGCAGCGGCACCGGCACCAGTGACTCGCCCTCGCGGACGTACGACTTCCAGGTGCCGTCCGCGATGAAGGCGGGGACGGGGGTGCGGTCCACCGCCCGGAGCGGGGCCGGGATGAGGGGGAGCAGCGCGAGGGCGACGCCCAGCAGGCCGATGCCGGCATAAGCGCTGGTCAGGGAGCTAGTCCCAGGGCGGGGCGTGAGCAGGTGCTCTACCGCGATCGCGAGCAGCATGCCCAGCGCGGGCGCGCAGATCATCGCGACCCGGCTCTCGATGACCGCCTCGAACAGCGGCTTGTCGGCGAGGAGTTGCCAGGGGCCGGGGAGGGTGATGCCGGTGAGCGGGACGCGGAACTCCCGGCCAAGGGACAGGAAGGCCGCCGCCACCGCCGTGAACGCCAGCGCCTTGACCAGGGCCCGCTTCCACAGCCGTACCAGGATCGCGAAGGCGAGCAGGGCCAGCGGCCAGCCGTAGAAGGCGTTCTGTTCGGTGGTGTTGAAGGCCAGCGCGTTCGCCCGCTCGGCGTCGCCCGCTAGCCAGGAGCGCTCGGCGAAGGAGAGCAGGGCGAGGGGGCTGTTGAAGGAACGGGGGTTGTGCTCGATGTCGGTGTAGCTCTGCGGGCCGGCGAACTGCCAGACCAGCGGGTAGACGATGAGGGGCAGGCAGACCGAGGCGCCGATCAACAGCCCTCGTAGGAGTGGGCGCCACGTGGCGCGAGCCGTGTCCCTGCGTATCGCGGCGTACGCGGCGGCGAAGAGCAGCATGCCCAGCGCCGCCAGCAGCAACGGCTCCTCGCCGAGGAAGACCTGGTACGCCGCCATGAGGCCCAGCACCACGCCGTCCCGGACGACCCGGGTGCCCGTGCACAGGCGCAGGGCGCGGTCGATGATCAGCGGGATCATGAACAGGACCACGAAGTTCGGGTGCGCGTGGGCGTGGCTGACCATCGGCGGGGCGAAGGCGGCCAGGGCGGCGCCCAGGAAGGCCGCGGTCCGGCCGCGTGCCACGTACTTGACGATCAGCCAGTACCAGGCGGCCGCCGTGGCGGCGAGGCCCAGCGTCATGACCAGGCTGAGGGTGACCGCCGGGCCCGCCAGCAGGGTGAGCGGTGTGAGCGGGACGGACATGCCCAGCATGACCGTGTTGGCCATGAGGTTGACGCCGTCGGGGAAGCCCTGGAGGTCGGTGAAGAGGGGGTTGCGGAAGTGGGCGACGTTGTCGGCCGTGACCGCGAAGAACCACTCCCACTGGTTCTGGTCGCGCAGGGAGTCGGGGAGGTAGCGGTGGGCCGGGTCGAAGAAGCGGCCGGAGTAGAGGGCCACCGACATCAGGAGGAAGAGGAGCGCGGCGTAGAGGTCGGCGGGGCGTGGGATCCGCAGGGCGCGAGCGGCTATGCCGGTGATCTCCGTCAGGACGCGGACGTAGTCGAGGGGGCCGACCTTCGAACCGGGCCGGTGGGACCAGCGGACCGGGACCTCGACGAAGGGGACGCCGGTGCGCCGCAGATGGCGTAACACCTCTACGTCTATGCCCCAGCCGTTGACGCGGGAGGCGGCGTAGGCCTCGCGGGCGCGGTCGCCGTCGAACAGCTTGAAGCCGCACTGGGTGTCGCGGATGCCGGGGACGACCGTATGGCGGATGAGTACGTTCCCGGCGCGGCCCAGCAGTTCGCGTATCCGGTGCTGGCGGTCGCCGATGGTGGCGCCGGGCACCGAACGGGAGCCGATCGCCGCCGAGTTGCCCTCGGAGAGCGCCTTGTCGAGGCGTTCCAGTTCCTCGATCGGCGTTGCGAGGTCGGCGTCCGTGACGAGCACGCGGCGGCCCCGGGAGGCGGCCACGCCGAGGCGGAGGGCGTGGCCCTTGCCGTGGTTTCGGGGGGAGGTGACCAGGCGGATACGGGGGTCGTCGCGGTCGGTGACGAGGTCGCGGGTGGTGTCGGTGGAGCCGTCGTCGGCGACGACGATCTCCCAGTCGTTGGCGCCGAGATGGTCGGCTATGGCGTCGAGGGTGTGGGCGAGGCGGTGTTCCTCGTTGTAGGCGGGGATGACTACGGAGAGATCCGGCAGGCCCGCCTCATGCGTGTGCGGGCCGCCTTCATCGCTCATCCGGACGCCAGCCGCTCGATCAGGGCGAGCGAGTCCGCGTCGTGGGCGGCGATGATCGAACGGGCCGTGGGCAGGTCGCGGCGCATCAGGGCGTCGACCAGCTCGGTGTGCCGGGCCCACAGCCGGCCGCGCAGATCGTCCAGGCGGCGCAGGTGCTGGACCGCGCAGACCCAGGACTGCACGCGCAGCCTGTGCAGGAAGTCGGCGAGGTAGGGGTTGCCGAAGAGGGCGCCGAGTTCGCGCCAGAAACGGAGGTCGTAGCCGATCAGGACGGTGAGGTCGCCCGCGGCGGCCGCGCGCTGTGCCTCCTCGGCGCGGCGGCGTACCCCGACGGCGGCGGCGTGGAAGAGGGGGTCCTCGGGGTCGCGTTGGCGGCCGGGGTCGGTGGCGAGGACCTGGAACATGCCGGCGGTGACCAGGCCGCGGGCCTCGATGATGCTGCGGTAGTCCGCGACGGAGTACTCGTGGACCCGGAAGCCGCGGTGCTGGTCGGCCTCCAGGAGGCCCTGGGCGGAGAGGTCGACGAGTGCCTCGCGTACGGGGGTCGCGGAGACGCCGTACTGTTCGGCGATCTCCTTGACGGTGAATTCCCGGCCTGCCTGGAGGCGCCCGGCAAGGACCTCGTCCCGCAGAGCGTCCGCGAGCTGCTGGCGCAGGGTGCTCCGGGTCACGGAGCCGTTGCCGCCGGTGCCGGGCATGGTCGGGGCGTCTCCTGTTCGTCGCGATGCGGTGGCGTGCACGTCTATGTCTACGAGCACGCCACCTTACGCGTTCGGGTGGGGGGCGACCTTTCTGTGCCCGGCCGGATTTCTCGCCCCCGCCGCCCCTACCCGTCCCATCCCTGGGGGCTGCCGCCCCCAGACCCCCGCTTCGGCCCTGAAGGGGCCTCGTCCTCAAACGCCGGACGGGCTGAGAGGCATGGACCGGCGTTCAGAGGTGGAGGTCTACTCCGTGTGTTCGTCTGCCGCCGACAGTGCCGTGTCCAGTGCCGTCAGGCCCTCCTTCAGTTCGGCCTCGCTGATGTTGCACGGCGGGACGACGTGGGTGCGGTTCATGTTCACGAAGGGCCAGATGCCGGACGACTTCGCGGCGGAGGTGAAGGCGGCCATGGGGGCGTTCGCCGGGCCGGAGGCGTTGTAGGGGACCAGGGGCTCGCGGGTCTCCCGGTTCCTGACGAGTTCGAGCGCCCAGAACATGCCTGTGCCGCGTACCTCGCCGACGCTGGGGTGGCGCTCGGCCAGCTCGCGCAGCGCCGGTCCGAGGACCTCGGCGCCCAGGCGGGCGGCGTTCTCCACGATGCCCTCCTCCGCCATGACGTTGATCGTCGCGACGGCGGCCGCGCAGGCCAGCGGGTGGCCGGAGTAGGTCAGACCGCCCGGGTACGGCCGCTTCGCGAACGTCTCCGCGACGGCGCCCGAGATGGCCACACCGCCCAGCGGCACATATCCGGAGTTCACGCCCTTCGCGAAGGTCATCAGGTCGGGCACCACGTCGAAGAGGTCCGCCGCGAACCACTCGCCGGTCCGGCCGAACCCCGCCATGACCTCGTCCAGGACGAAGACGATGCCGTACTTGTCGCAGAGCTCGCGGACCCCGGCGAGGTAACCGGGCGGGGGCAGCATGATGCCGGCTGTTCCCGGGACCGTCTCCAGGATGATCGCGGCGATCGTCGACGGCCCCTCGAAGGCGATCGTCGTCTCCAGGTGCTCCAGCGCCCGGGCGCACTCCTGCTCCTCGGTCTCCGCGTAGAAACGGGAGCGGTAGAGGAAGGGCGCCCAGAAGTGCACGACACCGGCCGCGGCCGAGTCGGAGGCCCAGCGGCGCGGGTCGCCGGTGATGTTCACGGCCTGCTGGGTGCCGCCGTGGTACGAGCGGTACGCCGAGAGCACCTTCGGACGGCCCGTGTGCAGCCGGGCCATCCGTATCGCGTGCTCCACGGCGTCCGCGCCGCCGTTGGTGAAGAAGATCTTGTCCAGGTCGCCCGGCGTCCGCTCGGCGATCAGCCGCGCCGCCTCCGACCGCGCCTCGACGGCGAAGGCGGGCGCGAAGGTGGTCAGGCGTGCGGCCTGCTCCTGTATCGCGGTGACGACCTTCGGGTGCTGATAACCGACGTTCGTGAAGACGAGCCCGCTGGTGAGGTCGAGGTAGCGGTTGCCGTCGTAGTCCCAGAAGTACGACCCCTCCGCGCCGGCGACGGCGAGCGGGTCGATGAGCTCCTGCGCGGACCAGGAGTGGAACACATGCGCACGGTCCGCGGCCTTCACGGCGGCGCCGGCCTCGGGATCTGGCTGAGGGGTCATGCGGGCGAGCGTAGGAGCCGGTGCCGTGGGAGCGGTATCGGCGTCCTGTCTGCGGTCGGGGGGTTTCCGCGACAGGTTGTCGACAGGGGTCAAGGTCTGTCGTGCCCCCCTGGCGATGTCAGCTCGTTCACCAGCACGGTCAGCGGCGACTTCGGCACGGCGTCGTTCGCACCGCCGTCCGTCTGTCCCCAGGCCGGGTTCGGGTCCATGGAGTTCGTGCCCTTGGACTCGTTGACCCCCTGGAAGATGCCGAAGTCGAGTGGGCCTTCGTCGGCGGCGGCGGGCAGTGCGGCGGCGAGGAGGGCGGCGCCGGCGAGGGCGGCGGAGAGGGCGGCGGCAGTGATGATCTTCATACCCGGATCAAACACGACGCCGGCGCCAGGATGCCCTGATATGCGCCTTTGAGGGCGTGTGGCAAGGCGGACGGCTCAACGATTGACAGCAAGCTGTCGAAGTGACAGCATGTTGTCATCTTCGAAGTTGCCTTCGAGGTCTCCAGGAGGAGCCATGAGCAGCAGCACCGGCACCACCCACAAGCCCGTCTACCTCGCCGTCTACGACACCCTCGCCGACTGGGAGCCCGGCCACGCCACCGCGCAGCTGGCCCGCGCCGGGTACCGGATCCGTACCGTCGGCCCGACCCGTGAACCCGTCACCACCGTCGGCGGCCTGCGCATCCAGCCCGACCTGGCCCTGGCCGACGTACGGCCGTCCGACGCGGCCCTGCTGGTCCTTCCCGGCGCCGACCTCTGGGACGCAGGCGACGACCTCGCCCCCTTCGCCCGCACGGCCCGGGCCTTCCTGGACGCCGGAGTGCCGGTGGCCGCGATCTGCGGGGCGACGGCCGGGTTGGCGCGCGAGGGTCTGCTCGACTCCCGGAACCACACCAGCGCGGTCTCCTTCTACCTGGCCGCGACCGGGTACGGCGGCGGCGAGCGGTACGTCGAGGCCGACGCCGTCACCGACGGAGGGCTCGTCACGGCCGGTCCCACCGAACCCGTCGCCTTCGCCCGGGAGATCCTGCGGCTGCTGAAGGTGTACGACGACGAGGCCGTCGACGCCTGGTACCGCCTGTTCCACGACTCCGACGCCGAGGCGTACGCCGTACTCGAAAAGGCCGGAGTCCTGTGAGTCGCGAACGACAGGACCTGCTCAGCCGCAGCGCGCTCGGGGTCTTCCGGCTCAACGGCCAGTTCCTCGCGGTCGCCGAGGAACTGGCCGGGCCGGCCGGGCTGACGGCGGCCTGGTGGCAGGTGCTGGGCGCGGTGCTCGGCGAGCCCCTCCCCGTGTCCGGCATCGCCCGGGCCATGGGTATCACCCGGCAGAGCGTGCAGCGCATCGCCGATCTCCTGGTGGAGAAGGGCCTCGCCGAGTACCGGCCCAACCCGGCCCACCGACGGGCCAAGCTTCTCGCGCCGACCGAGGAGGGGCGGGCCGCGGTCTCCCGTATCGACCCCGGTCATGCCGCCTTCGCGGACCGGCTGGCGGAGGCCTTCGGGGAGACGGAACTCGCCGATGCCGTACGGGTTCTGGAACGGTTGTCGAAGGTCCTCGACGACCTCGCCGTTCCTGTTACGGAACCGTAGAGGCGGCCCCGCTCACCTCCCCATATGCCGCACTATCGTGGGGCCGACACGTAGGCGGGGGCTGGCTGGGGGCGTGCGATGGAGAAGCTGGGGGCCGGGGATCCGCAACGGATCGGTGCGTATCGGCTGCTGGGGCGGCTGGGGGCCGGCGGCATGGGGGACGTCTATCTCGCCCGCTCGGACCGCGGCCGTACCGTCGCCGTCAAACTCGTGCGGCGGGAGCTGGCCGCGCAGGAGGAGTTCCGGGCCCGGTTCCGGCAGGAGGTGCGGGCCGCGCGGCAGGTCGGCGGGTTCTGGACCGCGCCGGTGCTCGACGCGGACACCGAGGCCGAGGTGCCCTGGGTGGCCACCGGGTATGTCGCCGGGCCCAGCCTCCAGCAGGTCGTCGGGCACGACCACGGGGCGCTGCCCGAGCGTTCGGTACGGATCCTGGCGGCGGGGCTGGCGCACGCGCTCATGGACATCCACGCCGCGGGGATCGTGCACCGGGATCTGAAGCCGTCGAACGTCCTCGTCACCATCGACGGGCCCCGCGTCATCGACTTCGGGATCGCCCGTGCGCTGGAGACGCTGGACGAGAGCGGGCTCACGCGCACCGGAGCTCTCGTCGGATCGCCGGGGTTCATGGCGCCCGAGCAGGTGCGCGGCGACCGGATCACGCCCGCCTGCGACGTGTTCTGCCTGGGCTCGGTGCTCGCGTACGCCGCGACCGGCCGGCTCCCCTTCGGCTCCGTCGACAGCGGCGCGCACGCCGTGATGTTCCGGATCGCCCAGGAGGAACCCGACCTGGAGGGAATGCCCGAGGGCATCGCCGAACTGGTCCACGACTGTCTGCGGAAGACCCCGGGCACCCGTCCGACACTGGCCCGGATCCTGGAGCGTACGGGGGCCGAGGACACCGTCTCCGGCGGGCGGTCCCGGGACCCCTGGCTGCCGAGTGCGCTGGTGGCACAGCTGGGACGGCATGCGGTGCGGCTGCTGGACGCGGAGGATCCGGTGGGGCGAGGGGAGGGTCGTTCGGTGGAGCCGACTCCTGCGGCGTCCCCTGAGCATGCCCCGGCTGCCGGGGTGACGCCCCCGGACCAAGTCCCCACCATGGCCGCCACACAGAACGGCGAGGTGGCTCCGCAACAGCATCCGCAGCAACCGGCGTACGGCTTCCCGCCGGGGGGTCCGACCCCGACCGGGGGTCCGAACACGCCGGGCGGCTCGACGCCGCCGAGCGGTCCGCCCTCGCCGTACGGCGCGAGTCCGTCGTTCGGTGCGAGTCCCTCGTTCGGCCCACCCCAGCCCTACGGCCAGAACCCGCCCTACGACCAGACCCCGGCGTACAGCCCGCCTCCACCGTCGTACGGCCCCACCCCGCCCTACGACCCACCTCTCCCTTACCTCCCCACCACCCCGCCCGAAGGGCCCCGCCGCAGTGGTCGTTCCACGGTGGCGCTCGTTCTCGTCGCGCTGGTCGTCGCGCTCGGGGCGGGTGGTTCGGTGTACGGCCTCATGAACGGCGGCGGTGGCGAGCAGAGCGGGGGCGATCCGACCTCCTCCCCGACCGTCAGTACCGGCCCCACGGGCTCGGGCCCCACCGACCCGACCGCCTCCGCCCCCACACCCACCCCGTCCGCGAGCGCCTCGGCACCGTCGGACGGCGCGATCCCCACCGCCTACCTGGGCACCTGGGGGGCCTCGATCGACGGCGGCGCCGGTGTGAACACCCGTCGGCTGACCATCCGGCAGGGCGAGGTGGGCGACACGGTCCTGTCGCTCGTAGCCGAGGGGCCCTCCGGCACCGGCAGGTATCACTGCGAGTTCGAGGCGGAGCTGACCGAGGAGCCGGGCGGCGACGGCCCGTTGCGGATCGGCCCGTCGACCGTGACGGCCGGCGAACCGACGACCTGTTCGCCGGGCGAGGCCACCGAGATCACCCTGCTGCCGTCCGGCGGGCTGCAGCGCGTGACCACGGGCAGCGGGGAGAAGCTGACGTACACCAGGCAGTAACCCCAAGTACCCGCACACGTAAGGACGTTGAGGTCGGACGGGCCTACGGTGACCCCGGTGGAGTGGCTGAGCGCAGAGAACGTCGTGGCCGTCGGGACGGCGGTGCTCGGTGTCGTCGCGTCGGGCGTCATGGTCTGGTACGAGCGGCGCGTGCCGCGAAGGAAGAGGATCGGGTACCGCGTCCAGATGGACAACCCGATAGGCGACGACGTGAGGTCGGGCCGGGCCAACGTCCGGCTCGGGCTGTTCGACGCGGACATGGACGACGCGACCCTCGTGCTGCTGCGTGTCGAGAACGACGGCTCGCAGAGCATCGACCGTGACGACTACACAGGCCCCGAACCCCATGGCCTGACCGCGGTGTTCACCGACCGCACCATCCGAGGCGTCTCGGTAACCCAGCCGACCGACATCGACCACCTCATGGACCACTTCACCGCGCAACGCGGCTTCGGCTACGAGGGCAACCGGCTGCGCATCCCGCGCGTCCCGCTCAACCCCGGCGACCACTACAAGCTGCTGGTACTGCTCTCCGGCGGCGACGTCGGCGCCGAGATCCGGCTGCGCGGCGGTATCCGGGACGGCGAGGTGCACCCCAACCGCAGTGCCACGCCGGACGACAAGGCACCGGTGTTCAGCCTGCCGGCCAGGATCTTCACCGCCCTGCTCACCCTTTCCGTGCTGGGGCTCGCGGGCATCGTCGTCTTCCGTGACGGCAACCCGATCGAGTGCGAGCAGGGCGGGTTGACGGTGATCGGCTCGACCGCCTTCGAGCCGGTGATCTCGACCCTGGCGAAGCAGTACGAGGGCAAGTGCGCCGGTGCCGAGATCCATGTCGAGGCGCGCGGCAGCGAGGCCGGGGTCGCCGAACTGGCGAAGTCGAGGGAGGAGTCGGTCGTCGCGTTCTCCGACGGTCCTCTGGGGGAGCGCCTCGGTCTGGAGGGGAAGAAGGTCGCGCTGTCGGTCTTCACGCTCGTCGCCAACGACGGGATCGACCTGGGCCGGGCCGGGCTGTCCGTGCGGCAGGTGCGGGAGATCTACAAGGGGCGGTACAAGCGGTGGGGCGAGGTGCTGCCGGGGGCCGACAAGAAGACGGCCGCCCTGCCCATCGTGCTGGTCAGCCGCAGCGACAGCTCGGGGACCCGGCAGGTGTTCCAGGACCGGGTGCTGAGGGGATGGGAGAAGGCGCAGAGCACGTCACTGGACTGCAGGCCTCCGCAAGGCCCGCTCACCACCGTCACGCGCTGCGAACTCGCCGGCACCTCCGACGTCCTGGACCGCATCGCCGACCAGCCCGGTGCCATCGGCTACAGCGAACTGACCGTCGCCGCCGGGCACAAGGGCGTGACGACGGTCCCGCTCGACGGCGACCGGGCCGACGTGAACGAGATCGAACGCGGTGACAGCGCCTACCCGTACCGCGACATCGAGTACGCCTACACCTACGGCACGCCGTCCGACGACTCCCTCACGGCCGGGTTCCTGGCCTACCTGGACGAGGAGAGCAGCAGACAGGCGATCCGCACGCGGGGGCATCTGCCGTGCGGGACGCCGGTGGGGGTGCGGCTGTGCCGCTGAGGCGCCCTTGCCGTCGGTTGCCATGTACACAACCATGACGGGGGTCGGCCGGTATCGGCAGCACCGGGAGGACCCATGCGCCCCAGCCCCACCAGAAGAACACTCCTGACGGCTACGGCGGCCACCGCGACGGTGATGACGACGACGGGTACGGCCGAGGCGGCCGGCCATTCGCCGGTGACGGCTCAGCGCCCCACCCGCGAACTCCGCGCCCTCCTCCGCGAGATCGACCCGGACCGCATCGAGGCGACGACCCGCAAACTGGTCTCCTTCGGTACCCGCCACACCCTCTCCGTCCAGGACGACCCGGCGCGCGGCATCGGCGCGGCCCGCGACTGGCTGGCGGCGGAACTGAGGTCGTACGCGGCGGACTCCGGCGGCCGGATGACGGTCGAGCTCCAGTCGTACGTCCAGGAACCGGCCCCGCGCATCCCCACCGCGACCCGCATCACGAACGTGATCGCGACCCTGCGCGGCTCGGTGACACCGGATCGCGTCCACGTCGTCTCCGGCCACTACGACTCCCGCGTCACCGACGTCATGGACGCCACCTCGGACGCGCCGGGCGCGGACGACGACGCGTCCGGCGTGGCCGTCGTACTGGAACTGGCGCGGGTGCTGGCGAAACGCCGTCCGGCGTCGACGATCGTGTTCGCGGCGGTGGCGGGGGAGGAGCAGGGGCTGTACGGGTCGGCGTATCTGGCACAGCAGTTGAAGGCGGCGGGCGCGGATGTGCAGGGCATGTTCACGAACGACATAGTCGGCAGCTCGACGGCGGACGACGGCACCCGTGACCCGTACACGATCCGGCTGTTCGCCGAGGGGGTCCCGTCGTCCGAGACCCCCGAACAGGCCGCGATACGCCGCTCGGTGGGCGGCGAGAACGACTCGGCGACCCGTCAACTGGCGCGATTCGTCAGGGACGTGGCCGACAACGACGCGACCGGGATGCGCGTCCGCGTGATCTACCGCCGGGACCGCTATCGCCGGGGCGGCGACCACATCCCCTTCCTCGAACGCGGCTATCCGGCCGCCCGCTTCACCGAGCCCGCCGAGGACTTCGCCCACCAGCACCAGGACGTACGGGTCGACGAGAACGGCAAGCAGTACGGCGATCTGCCGGAGTTCTGCGACTTCGACTTCACGGCGAGGGTGGCCCGGGTGAACGCTGCCACGCTGTGGACCCTGGCCCAGGCCCCCGGCACCCCGACCGGCGCCAGGATCATCACCACCGACCTCACCAACTCCACCCGCCTGGTGTGGACGAGGGGCACGGAACCGGACCTCGCGGGCTACGAGATCGTCTG
>JABFVM010000261.1 GCA_013362785.1 Streptomyces sp.
GAGGTGGGTGCGGAGGGCCGTGAGGGTGGGGTGCGGGTTGTCGGCGCGCCAGAGCAGGGAGTGCGGGTAGACCGGGGCCGGGTCGCGCAGCGGGATGCGGCGCAGGTCCTGGTCGGCGGGCCAGACCAGGCGGGTGTCCGCGCCCACGAAGGTCGCCAGTACGGCGGAGTCGGCGATCGTGTCGACGAGCGGCTCGGTGCCGAAGTCGGGGCCGGTCGCCTCGATCGCGAGCCCGAACTCGGCGGCCAGCGCGTCGTAGTAGGCGGCCCATTCGGTGCCCTCGACGATGCCGGGCATCCAGATCCGGTGCCCGGCGAGCCGATCGGGCGTCACCGAGCGGGCGCCGGCGAACGCGTGCCTCGGCCCGGTCAGCAACTGCACCGGCTCGTCGTACACACGGACCGCCTCGATGGCCTCGGGCAACTGCCGCCCGGGCACGGTCACGGCGCGGAAGGACGCGTCGATCGTGCCCGCGCGCAGGGCCGCGACGGCCGCGTCGGCGTCGAAGAGGGTGACGACATCGAGCTCGGTGTCGGGGTGGGTGCGATGGAAGCCGCGCAGCAGGACCGCCGGGGCGAGCCGCCGGCCGATCACGTCGACGCGCAGGGCACGGCGGCCGGGGCGCACGGAGGACACGGCGCGTTCCTCGGCCTGAAGCAGGGCACGCGCGTGTGGCAGGAACGCCTGCCCGTCGATGGTGAGCCGGGCCCCGCGGGCGGCACGGGTGAACAGCCGGACCCCGAGGCGCTTCTCCAGCGCGGCGATGCGCTTGGAGACGGCCTGCTGGGTGATCGACAGGGTCGCGGCGGCGTCCTGAAACCGGCCCGCGTCCGCCACGGCGACGAAAGTACGCACGGTGTCGAGGTCCACGGCGGCATCGTAGGCGTACAACTCCTGGTTGTGTCCGTGGACGCCCGTTGGTTGTTTGATCTGAGGAATCGCCTGTCGTTTGGATGGCTCCGGTCAACGTGAGGTTGGGGACGGGGCGGAGCATGGTGGGCGAACGGTCGTTGGGGCGAGGGTTCGGGTGGCTGTGGGCGGCGTACACGGTCAGTACGTTCGGGACGCGGCTGGCCTTCGACGCGCTGCCGCTGATCGCGGTGCTCGTGCTGCACGCCGGGGCGACCGAGGTGGCGCTGCTCGCGGCCTCGGGGCTCGCGGTGGGGGCGGTGGTGGCGGTGCCGCTCGGGGCGTGGGTGGAGGTGCGTCGGAAGCGGCCGGTGATGGTCGCGGCGGACCTGCTCCGGTGCACGGCCCTGCTGAGCATTCCCGCCGCGTTCGCGCTGGGCGGGCTGGGTCTCGGCCAGTTGCTGGTGGTGTCGGTGGTGGTCGCCGCGGCGGACATCACGTTCACGGCGGCGAGCGGGGCGTATCTGAAGTCCCTCGTGCCACCGGAGAACCTGCTGGTGGCGAACGGCCGCTTCGAGGCCACCATGTGGACCGCCACCGCACTCGGACCACCGCTCGGCGGCGTGGCGATCGGCGTCTTCGGCCCCATGACGACGGTACTGGCGGACGCGGTCAGCTATCTGCTGTCGGCGCTGGGGATCCGGGCGATCGGCGGGGAGGGCGGACGCCAGGGCAGTAAGGAAGGGCAACAGAGCGGCGAGGACGGGCGGCGGGGCGGTAAGGAAAGGCAACAGTGTGGCGAACAGGGGCTGCGGAGCAGTAAAGAAAGCCACCAGTCCCGCCCTGACGCCCCGTCAAGCCCGCGCGCGACGCCGCCCACACTGCTCGCCGCCGACCTCGTCGCAGGCTGGCGGCACATCCTCACCCACCCCACCCTGCGCCCGCTGTTCCTCAACACGATCCTGGTCAACGCCCTGATCATGGCGCCGGCCCCGCTGCTCGCCGTCCTCATGCTGGGCCAACTCGGCTTCACTCCCTGGCAGTACGGCCTCGCCTTTGCCGTGCCCTGCCTCGGCGGCCTGCTCGGCTCACGTCTCTCACCACGCCTGGTGGCGCGTTACGGCCGGCACCGGGTCCTGCGCATCGCCGGGACCCTGCGCGCCTGCTGGTCGATCGGCCTGGCGTTCGTCGGCCCGGGCGCGTCCGGACTCGTCCTCGTCATGGCCGTCGAGTTCGGCCTGATCACCAGCGCGGCCGTCTTCAACCCGGTGCTCGCCACCACCCGCCTCGACCGGACCCCGCCGGACCGGGTCACCCGCACCCTGTCGGCATGGCAGATCACGGGCAGGACGACGATCGCGGCCATGACGGCCCTGTGGGGTCTGCTGGCGGCACTGACCGGCCCGCGCATCGCCATCGGCCTGGCCGGTGCCCTGATGCTGGCGACCCCACTCCTGCTCCCCCGGCGCGAGCGCACACCGCAGCACAGCATCACCGGGTAACGACTGGGCCACCTGGTATAGACCTCTCTTGACGTCACCTTCCTATCGGGTCTACCTTCCTGGACAACTCGATAGGAAACTTTCCTAACAGTGATCCTGGATGGACTTCCGTCGTAGATCGCTGAGAAGCTGGTCAGCCGAGAGGCAGGTGTCGATCCCATGGCAGGAACCGCCGGTACGCCGGGCACCCCACGCGTCCTGCGCGCCATGAACGACCGTGCCGCCCTCGACCTCCTCCTGGAGCACGGCCCGCTGTCCCGCACGCGGATCGGCAAGCTCACCGGCCTGTCCAAGCCGACCGCGTCCCAGCTGCTGGCCCGCCTGGAAGCCGCCGGTCTCGTCCTGGCGACCGGCACCACGGAGGGCCGCCCCGGACCCAACGCCCAGCTGTACGAGGTCAATCCGACCGCCGCGTACGCCGCGGGGCTCGATGTCACCCCCGAACGCATCCTCGCCGCCGTCGCCGACATCACGGGCCGCACGGTCGGGTCGTACGAACTGCTCACCCCCGGCAGACGCCCCGCCCACCCCGTGGTCCGGCAGGTCACCGACGCCCTCGACGGCGCGGTGAAGGCGGCGGGCCTCGCCCGCGACGACGTCCACCGGCTCGTCATCGGCACCCCGGGCGCCTTCGACCCCAACACGGGCCGGCTGCGCTACGCCTCCCATCTGCCCGGCTGGCACACCCCCGCACTGCTCGACGAGCTCGCGGCGGCCCTGCCGATGCCGGTCGAGTACGAGAACGACGTCAACCTCGCGGCGGTGGCCGAGCAGCGGCTCGGCGCGGCCCGCGGCCACGAGGACTTCGTACTGCTGTGGAACGAGGGCGGCCTCGGTGCCGCTCTGGTCCTCGGCGGGCGCCTGCACCGCGGCTGGACCGGCGGTGCGGGCGAGGTGGGTTTCCTACCGGTTCCGGGCGTACCCCTGGTCCGTCAGGTGACCAAAGCCAACAGTGGCGGCTACCAGGAGCTGGCCGGTTCGCAGGCCGTCCCCCGGCTCGCGCGCGAGATCGGCATGACGAACATCCCGTCGGGGTCGTACGCCGAGACCGCCGCCGCTCTCGTCGAGCGGGCCGCGGCCGAGGACACGGTGCTGAACCGGCTCCTGCTGTCGACCTACGCGACCCGGCTGGCCACCGGTCTCGCCTCCCTGGTCTCCGTCCTCGATCCCGAGCTGGTCGTCCTCAGCGGCGCCTCCCTCACCGCGGGAGGCGAGGTGCTGCGGACCCTCGTCCAGGACGAGCTGGAGGAACTGGCCGCATCCCGGCCCCGGCTCGTCGTCGGTGACGTCCGTGAACATCCCGTGCTGCGGGGCGCGTTGGAGAGCGCGCTCGCGACCACCCGCGACGAGGTCTTCGACACCTCACGCTGACGCCCCGCCCCCGCCTCACCCCCTCAGCCCACCCCCCGCCTTCCTTCACCCGCCCCGTCCCGCCCTTGGGAGACCTCGCCATGCCCGGAAAGTCCTGGAAAGTCATACCCTCGGTGTCCCGCAAGGCGGCCACCGCACTCGCCGCCTCCGCCTCCCTCGCCCTCCTCGCCACGGCCTGCACCGGCCAGTCCGACGCGGGCGCCACCGACGACGCCTCCGCGGAGACGACCCTCAACTTCTGGCACGCCTGGAGCGCGCCCGGCGAGGTGGCGGCGGTCAAGGACCTGGTCGCCGGATTCGAGAAGGCGCACCCCAACATTCACGTCAACGTCGTCGGCAACATGACCGACGACAAGATCAACCAGGCCCTGCGCGCGGGTGGCGAGAAGGCACCCGACGTGATCTCCTCGTTCACCACGAACAACGTCGGCAGGTTCTGTTCCTCCGGGGCCCTGATCGACCTCAATCCGTTCTTCGAGAAGGCGGGGATCGACCCGGAGAAGACGTTCCCGAAGGCGATGAACGAGTACACCCAGTACGAGGGCAACCGCTGCGCGGTCCCGCTGCTCGGTGACGCCTACGGCCTCTACTACAACAAGACGGCGTTCAAGAAGGCGGGTATCGCCGACCCGCCGAAGACCTGGTCCGAATTCGAGGCGGACGCCAAGAAACTGACGATCACCCAGGGCGACTCGTACAAGCAGCTCGGATTCATGCCGAACTACCACGGCTGGGAGTCGACGACCGAGCATCTCTTCGCCCAGTGGTCACCCAAGTACTTCGGCTCCGACGGCAAGTCGACGGTCGCCGAGGACCCCGCCTTCGCGGCCGGTTTCACCTTCCAGAAGAAGCTCGTCGACGAACTCGGCGGATACCGGAAGCTGGAGAAGTACCGCTCGGGACTGGGCGACGAATGGGGACCCAAGCACCCCTTCCACACCGGTCAGGTGGCCATGCAGCTGGACGGTGAATGGCGGCTCGGAATGGCCCTGGAGGCCAAGCCGGACTTCGAGATCGGGGTGGCCCCGCTGCCCGTCCCGGACGACCAGGCCGACCAGTACGGCAAGGGCTTCATCACCGGCACGATCGCCGGCATTCCCGCCACCAGCAAGAAGCAGAACGCGGCCTGGGAACTGGTGAAGTACATGACCACCGACACGGACGCCGTGGTCGGCTTCTCCAACGCCATCCACAACGTGCCCTCCACCCTCGCGGCTCTGAAGTCGCCGAAGCTGAAGTACGACCCGCGCTTCAAGACGTTCCTGGACATCGCCGCCAACCCGGACTCGCAGACCTCCCCGGCATCCGTGAACGGCGGCGTGTACCTCGTCACGATCGAGAAGTTCGGATACGACTACGAAAGCGGCAAGGTCTCCGACCTCAAGGCCGGCCTGAAGAAGACGGCCGAGCAGATCGACACGGACATCGCGCAGGCCAAGTAATCGTGACCACCTACACACTGCGCGCCAAGCGACGGAGGGCGGCGCTGAAGACCGCCGCCTTCCTGTCGCCGTGGCTCATCGGATTCTCGCTCTTCTTCGCCTACCCGCTGATCTCGACGGTCTACTTCTCGTTCATGCACTACGACGGGTTCCGGCCGCCGACCTTCAGCGGGGCGAAGAACTGGACGTACGTCTTCCAGGACTACCCCTACTTCTGGCCGGCGCTGCGCAACACCCTGTGGCTGGTCCTGGTGATGGTCACCCTGCGAGTCCTGTTCGGACTCGGGATCGGCATGCTGATCACCAAGATCAAAACAGGTACAGGGGTCTTCCGGACCCTGTTCTACCTGCCGTATCTGGCCCCGCCCGTCGCGGCGACCATGGCGTTCGCGTTCCTCCTCAACCCCGGTACGGGACCGGTCAATTCCCTTCTGGAAGGCATCGGAATTCCCGCGCCGGCCTGGTTCAACGACCCCTCCTGGTCCAAGCCGGCCCTCACCCTGCTCGCCCTGTGGGGCGTCGGCGACCTGATGGTCATCTTCATGGCCGCGCTGCTCGACGTCCCCAAGGAGCAGTACGAGGCTGCCGAACTGGACGGAGCCTCGCCCTGGCAGCGGTTCCGCTATGTCACCCTGCCGAACATCTCGCCGATCGTGATGTTCGCGGTCGTCACCGGCGTCATCCAGACCATGCAGTACTACGCCCAACCGCTGATCGCCGGAAAGGTGGCCTCGGGCGTCATCCAGGGCGCCGGCACCGCGTTCGAGCCGGGCTATCCGGAGAACTCGACCTGGACGCTCCCCCAGCTCGTCTACAACCTCGGATTCCAGCGCTTCGACTACGGCTCGGCCTGTGTGGTGGCGCTGGTCCTCTTCGCCCTCTCCATGGTGTTCACCGCGTTCCTGATGCGGCGCCGCGGCGGTCTCATCCAGGCAGGTGAGTGATGACCCAAGTACTCCAAAAGCCGGTCGAGTTGCCGGCCTCCGCATCCCCCGCCGAACGCACGGCCCGCCGAAAGGCGGTCCTGCACTGGATAGCGGTGCATTCCCTGGGTGTGGCGGCGGCGCTGTTCTTCACGCTTCCCTTCGTGTTCGTGCTGCTGACCTCGCTGATGAGCGACAGCCAGGCACTGAGCCGGGATCTGATCCCCGACACCTGGGAATGGGGCAACTACGCGAGGGTCTTCGACACACCGGGCTTTCTGACGTGGTGGCGGAACACTCTCATCTACGCGGTCCTCGGCACCGTCCTCACGGTGGTCTCGTCGATCCCCGTGGCCTACGCGCTCGCCAAGTTCCGCTTCCGCGGCCGCAACCTGGCGATGATGCTGGTCATCTCGATGATGATGCTGCCGCCCCAGGTGGTCGTCATTCCGATGTACCTGTTCTGGGCGAAGCAGCTGGACCTCTCGGGGACCCTGTGGCCCCTGATCATTCCGATGGCGTTCGGGGACGCGTTCTCCATCTTCCTGCTGCGCCAGTTCCTGATGACGATCCCGAACGAATACCTGGACGCGGCCAGGGTGGACGGCTGCGGAGACGTCCGGACCCTGCTGAAGGTCGTCCTGCCGATGGCACGCCCCGGAATCGCGGCAGTGGCCCTCTTCCAGTTCTTCTACGCCTGGAACGACTACTTCGGGCCGCAGATCTACGCCTCCGAAAACGCGGGCGCATGGACCCTGTCCTACGGCCTGGAGTCGTTCAAGGGCATGCACCACACCGACTGGAATCTGACCATGGCCGCGACCGTACTGGTCATGGCCCCCGTGATCGTCGTGTTCTTCTTCGCCCAGAAGGCGTTCGTAGAGGGCGTCACGCTAACCGGAGTAAAGGGTTGACCCGTATATGAAACTCACCGTGGTCGGCGGAGGCTCGACCTACACCCCCGAACTCATCGACGGCTTCGCCCGCCTCCGGGACACCCTGCCCATGACGGAACTGGTCCTGATGGACCCGGCGACGGACCGCCTGGAACTGATCGGCGCCCTGGCCCGCCGTATCTTCGCCCGGCAGGGCCACCCGGGCACCATCACCACCACAACGGACCTGGACGCGGCGGTGGACGGCGCCGACGCGGTTCTCCTCCAGCTCCGGGTGGGCGGTCAGGCGGCCCGCGAGCAGGACGAGACCTGGCCCCTGGAATGCGGCTGCGTGGGCCAGGAGACAACAGGTGCGGGCGGCCTGGCGAAGGCCCTGCGCACGGTCCCGGTCGTTCTCGACATCGCGGACCGGGTCCGCCGCACCAACCCCACCGCCTGGATCATCGACTTCACCAACCCGGTCGGCATCGTGACCCGCGCGCTGCTCCAGGAGGGCCACAGGGCGGTCGGCCTGTGCAATGTGGCGATCGGGTTCCAGCGCAAGTTCGCGGCCCTGCTCGGCGTGACCCCCGCCGACGTGCACCTCGACCACGTGGGCCTCAACCACCTCACCTGGGAGACCGGGGTACGTCTGGGCGGACCCGACGGCGAGAACGTCCTGCCGAAACTCCTGACCGACCACGGCGACACCATCGCCGCGGACCTGCGTCTCCCCCGCCCCCTCCTGGACCGACTGGCCGTGGTCCCGTCGTACTACCTCCGTTACTACTACGCACACGACGAGGTGGTCCGCGAGCTGCGAACCAAACAGTCGCGGGCCGCGGAAGTGGCGGAAATGGAAAGAAGGTTGCTCGCCCTGTACGCCGACCCGGACCTGTCCGAGAAGCCGGAACTGCTCTCCAAGCGAGGCGGCGCGTACTACTCGGAGGCGGCGGTGGACCTGGCGGCGGCGCTGCTGAACGGAGCGGGCAGCCCCCACCAGGTGGTGAACACCCACAACAAGGGCACCCTCCCGTTCCTGCCCGACGACGCGGTGATCGAGGTACAGGCAACCGTGGACCAGACCGGTGCCCGCCCCCTCCCCATCTCCGCCCCGAACTCCCTGTACGCGGGCCTGATGGCCCAGGTGACGGCGTACGAGGACCTGGCCCTCGAAGCGGCTGTGCACGGCGGCCGGGACCGGGTGTTCAAAGCGCTGCTCTCCCATCCCCTCATCGGCCAGTACGAGTACGCGGAACGACTCACCGACGAACTGATCGCACACAACCGGGAGCACCTCGCGTGGGCATGACCGCACGTGTCCTCGCCATCGACGCGGGCAACAGCAAGACCGACGTGGCGGTGGTGGCGGCCGACGGAGCCGTCCTCGCCACGGCCCGCGCCGGGGGGTTCCGGCCACCGGCGGTGGGCGTGGAACGGGCGATGGACACCCTGGCCCAGGCGGTGCGGCAGGCGTTCGCCTCGGCCGGTGTGACCGCCGCCGACCACGTGTCGGCGTGCCTGGCCAACGCCGACCTCCCCGTCGAGGAGGAGACCCTGGCGGCCGCGCTGCACACGCGCGCGTGGGGCTCGGCCGTCGAGGTGCGCAACGACACCTTCGCGATCCTCCGCGCGGGCGTCACGGAACCCCGCGGTGTGGCCGTCGTCTGCGGTGCCGGCATCAACTGTGTGGGCATGCGCCCCGACGGCCGTACGGCCCGCTTCCCCGCGCTGGGGCGTATCTCCGGGGACTGGGGCGGGGGCTGGGGTCTGGCGGAGGAGGCGCTGTGGTTCGCGGCTCGCGCGGAGGACGGCCGCGGCGCCGCCACGTCCCTGGCCGACGCCCTCCCCGCCCACTTCGGGCTGCCCACCATGTACGCCCTGATCGAGGCACTGCACCTGGGGTCGGTGGAGGAGACCCGGCGCCATGAACTGACCCCGGTCCTGTTCGCCACGGCGGCGGCCGGTGACGCCGTCGCCCGGAGCATCGTGGACCGCCTCGCCGACGAGGTGGTGACCATGTCGGCCATCGCCCTGACCCGCCTGGACCTGCTGGAGGAGGAGACACCCGTCCTGCTGGGCGGCGGCGTTCTGGCGGCACGCCACCCCCAGCTGATCGACGGCATCCGCGACCGCCTCACCTCCCGCGCCCCCAAAGCCGTACCGAGCGTGGTCACGGCGAGTCCGGTGCTCGGTGCGGCGCTGCTGGGCCTGGACGCGGCGGGTGCGCCGGCGCAGGCCCACACACGTCTCCGGCAGCACTTCGAGCCGTAGGTCACGACCGCGGACGCCGGCCGGGCCGGGATCGCGTGAGCCCCCTTGGGCGCGCATCGCACTCCCGGCCCCCGAACATGGAACCGAACCGATTCCCCCGGCGTATTCATGGGCAGGGGGACGTGCGGGGTGTGTTTCGGGGTGCCGGAGGCTCAGGGTCCGCGCTGCGATCCGATCAAGATCCAGTGAAGGCCGGTGCGGATGTCAGTGCCGGCAGCGATACTTGCGGCGAAGGATGACCACGGGGGAGGTCAGCAGTGACACAGACGCCGACGGGCCACGCGCCACCACCACCGCCGGCGCCCCCGGCCGGACCCCAGCCCCGCCGCACCGCCTTCGCCGAGGGCTTCGACCAGCTCCGCGCGGCCGCCACCACGGAACCCGGCCGTCTGCGGATCATCGGCGCCCTCATCGCCCTTCTCGTCGTCGCGTTCGGTGCCATCGCGGCCTGGCAGATGACCGACCGGGCAGCCGCGGCCGACGACGTCCTCAACCGCAGCCAGCCCCTCAGCTCCGACGCGGCCGACATCTACCGCTCCCTCGCCGACGCCAACACCGCCGCGGCCAGCGGCTATCTCGCCGGTCTGCAGGAGAAGCCCGCCATGCGCGAGGGCTACGAGAAGGACATCGGCACGGCGGCCGCGAAACTCGTCAAGGCGGCCGCCAACTCCGAACCGGGCTCCGCCTCGGCCGACACCATCGCCGACCTCAGCAGACTGCTGCCGGAGTACAAGGGCCTGGTGGAGACGGCACGGGCCAACAACCGCCAGGGCTACCCCGTGGGCGGCGCCTACCTGCGCGCAGCGAACGAGATGATGCAGCAGCGGATGCTGCCGGCCGCCGAGAAGCTGTACCAGACGGAGAACCAGCGCCTGCGCGCCGACTACGCGGACGCCAAGTCGTTCCCCTGGGCCGCAGCCGGCCTCGGCGTCCTCGCCCTGGCCGCCCTCGCCTGGGCCCAGCGCCGCAACTACCAGCGCACCAACAGGGTCCTCAACCACGGCCTGGTCACCGCCACGGCCACCGCCACGGTCGTCCTGCTCTGGCTCGCCGTGAGCCACACCGTCGCGCGCGCGGGCCTGAACGACTCCTACGACCACGGCGTCCGCTCCCTGGACGTGCTGCACGAGGCCCGCATCGCCTCCCTGACGGCCCGCAGCGACGAGAACCTCACCCTGGTCCGCCGGGGCGCGGACTCCAAGACGCTCGGCGACGGCAGGGTCGTGGACGCCTACGAGTTGGGATACGACCAGCAGATCGACCAGCTCGGCAAGGCGCTCGTCCGGGCCGCGGACCTCGCCGACGACACGTCGGGGAAGAAGCCCGTCCAGGACGCGAACGGCTTCATGAAGGTCTGGAAGGACCGCCACAACCTGGCCCGCGACGACAACAACTCGGGCAACTACCAGGCCGCCCGCGACCGCGTCATCGGCGCCGCGAAGGAGCCGACCAGCGTGTGCTTCGACAATGTCGACAAGGCGCTCGCGGCCGCGCTCGACCACGAGCAGGACGAGTTCAAGCAGGCCGCGAGCGGCGGCCGTGACTCGCTGACCGGCCTGCCGACCGGCGCCGCGGTCCTCGCGGTGCTGGGCGCGACCGGCGCGGTCCTCGGCATCGGCCGCAGGCTGTCGGAATACCGGTGAGAGGGGGCACGACGATGAACGCACGCGGCACGACGGCGAACGCAGGCGCCCACTCGGTTCGCCTCCGGGGCACGAGCGGCCCGTGGCGGCGTCTGCGGGCCGGGCTGCGCGGCTGGGGCGGTGTCGGCGCGATGGCCGTCGTCTGCGCGATGGCGCTGGCGTTCGCGCTGCTGCTGCCACTGTCCCAGCAGCAGGGCGGACTCGGGGATGCGGCCACCGGGGGCCAGGGCGTCGCCCACGGCAGCCAGGTGCGGGCCGAGGACTGCGAGGACCCGCAGAACCAGAGCCTGTCGCCGTCCGGCGGCAGCGGCGGCACCCCGACCGTCGACGCCATCAAGGGCCGCAAGGACCGGCGTCTGATCGTGGGCGTCGACACCAACAGCTACCGCTGGGGCTACCTCGACCCGAACAACCCCGCCGGTGAGCTGGAGGGGTTCGACATCGACCTGGTGCACCGGATCGCCGAGGACATCCTCGGTGACCGGGACGCGGTGCAGTTCAAGGCGATCCCGACCAGCCGCCGT
>JABFVM010000103.1 GCA_013362785.1 Streptomyces sp.
TGCACTGGGTGCCCGGGGATCCGTTCACCACGCACACCATCAATGTGCTGCATCTGCTCCTGCCGGCGGGCGAGCGGTGGTTCGTGCATGTCTACAAGCAGGTGCTGCCGTTCATCCGGGACGAGCGGCTGCGCGAGGACGTCATCGGGTTCATCGGCCAGGAGGCGATGCACTCGCAGGCCCATGACGAGGTGCTGCCCCATCTGCGGGAGCAGGGGCTCGATCCGACGCCGTACACCGCACAGGTGGACTGGCTCTTCGAGAAGCTGCTGGGCGACCGCACGCTGCCGCCGGGCCGGGCGCGCCACTGGTGGCTGATGGAGCGGGTGGCGATCATCGCGGCCATCGAGCACTACACCGCCTTCCTCGGCGACTGGGTGCTCAACGCCGAGGAGCTGGACCGGCGCGGCGCCGATCCGACCATGCTGGACCTGCTGCGCTGGCACGGTGCCGAGGAGGTCGAGCACCGGTCGGTCGCCTTCGAGCTGTTCATGCATGTCGACGGGGGTTACCGGCGGCGGGTGCGGACCTGGGCGACCGCCTTCACGGCCCTGGTGTTCCTCTGGCAGCGCGGGGCGCGGTTCTTCATGGAGAACGACCCGACACTCGTCGACGGCAGGGCGAGCTTCAAGGACTTCTACGTCCGGGGCAGGCGCGGCACGCTCCCGGCGACCGGGGACATGCTCAGGTCCATACCCCGCTATCTGAGCCGTGCGTACCACCCCTCCCAGGAGGGCTGCACCGAGCAGGCCGTCGCCTATCTCGCCTCCTCCCCCGCCGCGCTGGCCGCCGAGACAGCCGAGAAGTCCGCGAAGGGTGCCGCCTGATGCCGAAGCTCCGGACCGTCGCCGTGGTCGCCGGTGCCGCCCTGCTCGCCCGGCGGGCGATGCGGCGCCGTATCCAGGCCTCGCCGCTGTGGCCGATGCCCGCCCTGGAGGACCCGGTCTCCGGGCGGCCGAGGTCGCGGGCGCTGCGTCTGCTGGTGGCCGCGCGCGAGGAGGTCGCCGAGGGGGTCGTCCGACTACGGCTGGAGGGGCGCGACCTGCCGGGCTGGGAGCCCGGCGCGCATCTCGACCTGGTGCTGCCGTCGGGGCTGGTGCGCCAGTACTCGCTGTGCGGCGACCCGGCGGACGGCTCGGCGTACACCGTGGCGGCCCGGCTGGTCCCGGACGGGCGCGGCGGCTCGCGCGAGATGCACGAGCAGGTGCGGGAGGGCATGGAACTGGAGGTGCGGGGGCCGCGCAATCGGTTCGCGCTGGTCGAGGCGCCGTCGTACGTCTTCGTCGCCGGAGGCATCGGGATCACCCCGGTGCTGCCGATGCTGCGGGCGCTGCCGGACGGCGCCGAGTGGCGGTTGCTGTACTGCGGACGCGACCGTGCCTCGATGCCGTTCGTGGCGGAGGTCGAGAGGCTCGGCGGGGACCGGGTGACCGTTGTGACGGGGGTGCCGGATCTCGACGCGGCGCTGGCGGAGGTGCCCGACGACGCCGCCGTCTACTGCTGTGGGCCTCAGGGGCTGATGGCCGCGGTGGAGGAAAGGTTCCCGAAGGTTCACCTGGAGCGGTTCACGCCCCGCGCCTCGGGCGGCGATGCCTTCGAGGTCGAACTCCGGCGCAGCGGGCGGACGTTGAGCGTCCCCGCCGACTCGACCGTGCTGGCTGCCGTGCGCGCCGAGCTGCCGGACACCGTGTACTCCTGCGAGCAGGGCTTCTGCGGGACCTGCCAACAGCGGGTGCTGGAGGGCGAGGTGGACCACCGGGACGAGCTGCTGACCGACGCGGAGCGGGCCGACTCCATGCTGATCTGTGTGTCACGGGCCAGAAGTGAGCGGCTCGTGCTCGATATGTGAACGCCTGTGGTCGGTCCGGTCCGTTCGGGGCTGGAATCGATCGGTAAGGTGTTCGCATGACTACCGGGGTACGGCGCAGAATGGGAGTCGATGAGCGGCGGCAGCAGCTGATCGGTGTCGCCCTCGACCTGTTCAGCCGGCGCTCGCCCGACGATGTCTCCATCGACGAGATAGCGTCGGCCGCCGGCATCTCGCGCCCCCTGGTCTACCACTACTTCCCCGGCAAACTCAGCCTGTACGAGGCCGCGTTGAAGCGTGCCTCGGAGGAACTGGCGGGCCGGTTCGTCGAGCCGCAGGAAGGGCCGCTGGGGGCGCGGCTGTTGCGGGTGATGCGCCGGTTCTTCGACTTCGTCGAGGAGCACGGCCCCGGTTTCTCGGCGCTGATGCGGGGCGGCCCGGCCGTCGGCTCGACGGCGACGAACGCGCTCATCGACTCCGTGCGGCAGGCCGCGTACGTCCAGATCCTTTCGCATCTGCGGGTGCAGAACCCGCCCGCGCGTCTGGAACTGGTCGTCCGCTCCTGGATCTCGCTCGCCGAGTCGACGGCGCTGATCTGGCTGGACGGCCGGCGCATCCCGCGCGCCGAGCTGGAGGTCCAGCTGGTGCACGACTTCGCCGCGCTGGCCGCCGTCAGCGCCGCCTACGACGAGGAGATGGGCGCACTGCTGCGCCACATGCTGAAGGACGAGCCGGCCGACGGTCCGTTCAACGACCTGGTCACCCGGCTGATCTCACTGGCGTCCTAGGGTCTGTCCGTCTGTCCCTCTGTCCGTCTGTCCGTCTGTCCCTCTGTCCGTC
>JABFVM010000071.1 GCA_013362785.1 Streptomyces sp.
CTTCAGCTCACGGCAGACGAGAAAGAGCCCCAAAGGACTGGAACCCTCCTCCAAGTCCATGTCAACGTACAACATCCCCAAAAAACCAGGTCAGAGAGGCGAGGCGTGCTCTGGGCGACCGGATCTCCGGCCGTTCCGGACTACTTTCTTGGCCACCTCTGTCCCCATCACCACCCTGGAGTCTCGCCCTGCCGATGGCCACCCTTCGATCCACCCGCCTCAATGCCCCGATCCTCTTTGCGCTTGGCGCGATCAACGCCTGGACCGTCCAGGAGGCTGGCGAGTACGACTCCCTGTCCATGGCCGCCCTGTGTCTCTGCGCCTGCGCTGCCGGTCTGTCGGCGAGGGCCCCTCAAGGCGGCTACTGCCGTGGTCGCGTGGCTCTTGCGTTGCCGTTCACCCTGGCGCCGCGGCTCGCAGTGCTGCCCGAGCGGTCGGCGCACCCGAGCAAGTAGTAGCCCCCAGGCTCAGCCGATTCGCTGACGACGGCCTCGCGGCACTTGTCACAGACGGTGCTACTCCCCCCTCGGGTCTATCGGTTGGCCCTCTGGGGCCTTGGAGCGGGCGCAATATAGACCACGATCCCCGGTTACCGAAACCGGGATTTCTCCGGAGAGTTGATCGCGTCCTCACCGACTGCTTGGCGGTGGATTCGGTGGGGACGCGGTCCTGCCCATACCCGCCATGCTGGCGGCGATAGTCCGGAGGTCGTCACGTATGTGCGACAAGCTTTATTCAGTTCCGGCCGTTGCTGAAATCCTAGATGTCAGCCGACGATCCGTTTACCGATATATCGAGGCCGGTGAGCTGGCTGTTGTCGATATGCGCACTGGCGTCGAAAGGTCTCGTGTCCGGGTTCTCGGGCGCGATGTAGATGCCCTGATCAAGCGGCGTATGGTCGTATCGAAGGCTGCTCGGTCCGCCTTGTAAGCCCGCACTCCGGGCGTGCTCTACAGCTCGTGCAATCAATGGAAAGGTGCAATGCCCTACCTGCGTAAGCTGCCATCCGGTAATTGGCAGGCCACGGTCCGGAATCGGGCCGGTGAGCGAATCACGGAAACTTTTCCCCTGAAGACGCAGGCACGTGCGTGGGGACAGAAACTCGAAGAGCAGCTTGCTCGCAGCGCGGTTCGCGATCCACGCGCCGGGAGGACTAAATTCCACGAGTGGCACGACCGGTGGTGGGAGGCGCGTGTAGTCGAGCCGCAGACCTTGACCGGGGACGCATCCACGATCCGTACGCACGTCATGCCTCACTGGGCCGACTGGGAGTTGCGTGAGATAGCGCGCATGGATGTGCAGGCTTGGGTCCGCAAGTTGGTTGTTGACGGCAAGGGCGCTTCAGCGATCCGGCGCGCTTACAATTTGCTGTCCACGATGATGCGCGATGCGGTCGACGAGGATCTGATCGCGCTCACGCCGTGTCGGCGGATCGAACTTCCCCCGGAGGCCGTCAAGCCTCCTCAGTGGTTCACGCAGCCCCAGGCGCAGGCGGTCCTCGATAGGTTGTCGCAGCCCTGGCAGACCCTGGCCCTGTTGGGGTTCTATACGGGTCTGCGATGGGGTGAGCTCTCGGGCTTGCATGGGCACCGGATTGACTGGCTTCGTTCGCGTCTTTTTGTTGTCGAGGTCAACACGGCATCGGGGATAAAGGAATACCCGAAGAGCTCCAAGAGCCGACGCGAGGTGCCAATTCCAGCCCACGTACTTGAAGCGATGTCCAGGCATATGCACGGACGTGACCCTGACGGAGTTGTCTTTACCACGGTTACGAAGGGGCGTGCCGGAAGGCTGCTTATCGACGGAAACTGGCGGCGGCAGACGTGGTGGCCGGCCGTTGATGGGGCGAAGTTCGCTGACCAGGACGGGAAATTGCGGCCGGTCCCACACTACCCGCCCCACACGATGCGGCATACGTGCGCGTCATGGCTGGTGCAGCAGGGCGTCTCCCTGTACGAGGTACAGCACCTCCTCGGCCACGAGAGCCACCACACGACTCAGCGGTATGCCCATCTGGCTCCCGACTCTCACCAGGCCGTCTTGAGTGCATGGACGCGACTGGATTCCCAGTTGATCGTGCCGAAGCCTGAGGGAGTTGCCGGGAGACCAACGCCCACCGTTGCGATAGTGAAGTGATCGCCAAGGATTCTCTGTTGGAGCGGTCGTGACGCTGCTCGGTCAGGGGATGGCCAGGGCGCATTCGAGCGAGGCTGAGTGGTGGTGGATCCTCCCGTATGGCGGCCTGGCCGCCTGCTTCTCTCTGTGCTCGCAAACCCTGGTTACCCCCCTCCACGCCCCCTGAACTGGCGCCTGCCGGTCAGGGGGTTTCTGGCGTTGGACCTTCGATTCCTCATTGCTTTGAGACGGGGGGGCGCTATTCGCGTGACCTCGGCGACTCGCGCTGCTACCGCGTACGCTGTGGTCAAGGTCCGTGGTGGCGGCCCAGGGGGCTCTGACGCATGGCTGTGGCGATGACGCACGTATGACGCACGAAGCCTTCCGTGGGGCCCGAAATCGGCCTCGAAACCGCCTCTGACCTGCATGTTTCCTAGAGGGGGTCGAACTGCATACGTTCCCGATGACGCATCATGTGGAGTGCGTCGCCATTCTTGAGCCGGTGGCTAAGGGCTCCTGACCTGCGGTTTTGTGCGTGCGCGTTATGTATGGTGGGGGCGTTACGGGCGCCGGGGGCTGGCGGCGCTGAGCGTGGAGCCGTTGGCTTGGGGGCAGAGGTACCGGAAGAGTGCCTGAGCGTGGGCTCACCGCACGAGGGCGGTTGATGCCGCGAGTCCGCTCGGGATGCGGGAGTCCGTCATCGTCAGTCTCGCGCAGACGTGGGAGAAGCCGCGGTGCTGCGATGTCTTGAACAGGGCGATGAGCGAGACCATGGCCAGGACGATGGCAGGGCCGGTCAGCGACTCGAAGTGGTTGAGGAACAGGAAGCCTCCGACACCCGTCAGGCCGCGTACGAGTCGCGCCTTTGCGTTCGGTCGACGGCCGTCAGCGGTGGCTGCCTGCAACCTGACGATGCGCTGCCCGAGGCTCGCTCCGCTGCCTGCCAGGGGAAAACCGACCGCGAGCACCAGCCACGGCACCCAGAACCCGACACGCTCAACGGTCGAGTTCAAGAGGAAATGCGAGTACGGAAGGGCATCATCGGTGGACAAACCCCCCTGCCACACCCACATCAGCGCCGCGCAGGCGGCGACCGTCGGCACATAGAGGAACCCGAAGCTCATCAGGTCGCATACGGACGCCAGCAGCCGTCTGCGCCACGTGATCGGGCGCGGCTCTCCCGGTTCGGCGTGGACCCGCTGACCGGGCACGGCACTGAGCAGCGGGGCGGCCAGCGCGCCGATCAGACCTCCCAGGCCGTTCGCGATCAGGTCGTCGACGTCGAACAGCCGGTACGGGCACGGGTAGATGAACCAGTCTCCGGTCAGTTGTGTCGTCTCGATCAGAAGTGACACACCCAGGCCGATGGCCGCGGTGACGGGCACACTGCGCCCGAGCATGTACCGGACGAACATGCCCAAGGGTATGAAGAGCGCTACGTTCAGCAGCACTTGTGTCAGGGCCGGATTGTGCAGCATCGCCATAGGGCCGCTGCCGGTGGCGGACTTCCCCATGTCGTGCAGGAAATGAAAGGGGATCGGCTGCGGTCGTCGCACACCGATGACGGCACAGAAATCGGACCGCACGGGTGGGAACGGGGCGAACACGTAGAAGAACAGCGCCAGGCCATAGAGAGGACCGGCGAACGCCAATGCCAAGTTGCCCAGGCCCAGTTCGCCGCGTCGCCGGTACCGTACGGCGATATACGGCACGAACAACACGAACGCGGCCACGGACATCAGCAGGGCGGCCCAGATGGCCGGCTCCACTCTCGTACTCACGAGCGGATTCCTCTCAGTGCCGCCGCCTTGGTCGGCGTCGGCACACGAAAAATGGGATCAGTACAGGCGCAGCAGGCCGATGACGGCCAACAGCGCGCAGATGCCGAGATTCAGCACCCGGTGCGACAGGGAGACGGCCACGAATTCGCGGATCGTCGCGCGCGGCCAGAAGCAGCGGGCCGTCGGCGTGCCGATGATCTGCGCCTCGGCCTTCTTCTTGCGCGCGATCTGCGCGGCGCGCATGACGTGGAAGTTGTTGTCACCACCAGGGCCCGGTAGTCCCTTTTGCGGTCCTGCATCAGCGTCTTGCTTAACCGCAGGTTCTCCTGGGTGGTGCGGGAAGGAAGCTGAAGGCGAACACCAGGAGGAGGACGCCTGCGGGAGCAAAGGTGATCACGCGTTGGGGGCCGAGTAGGGAGATGGAGAAGGGGAGATCTGCCGGGGGAGGGCTTTCCGCTGAAGGCCGGCCGGTGCGCGTCACGCTTCGCCCGCCATGTGGATGAGCGTCGCATCGCTCGGATCGGCGGTGCATCGGCCGAATGGCCGAGTCGGTGACGGGGTGAGGTGGCTGTCTCCAGGAGGCACCTTTTGCCGGTGGGGGATGGTGGTCTCCACGGCAGACCCGTTTCCCGGGCGGTTTCCACCGGGCGTCATCCTCGGAGCTCACGCGACGGCATACCTCAGGCTGACGAAACGGCCGCTCGGGTCAGCCTCAGGTGGTCAACTCTTTGGCCGATACGCGGGATCCGTTCGAACCGGACGATGGAGAAGTTCCCTGCGGGGTGCGGGCTGGACTCCCACGTCCCTGTGGCCGTCTGTCGCTGTCTGTGACTTTCCGTGGCCAGCGGTGGGCCGTCTGTGGGGCCCGCTGCGCGCCCCGTGCTGCCTCTGTCCTCGATCGGAGTAGTCCCCGTGACCACCGCCTCGTCCACCGGCCCCCGCGCCGCCATCCCCGTCGTGGCCGCCCGCGCCACCGAGCTGTCCAAGGTCTACGGGGAAGGCGATACCCAGGTGGTCGCCCTCGACCGGGTCAGTGTCGGCTTCGGGCAGTCCCAGTTCACGGCGATCATGGGGCCCTCCGGGTCCGGCAAGTCCACGTTGATGCACTGTGTGGCCGGGCTGGACAGTTTCTCCTCCGGCTCGGTCCGTGTCGGTGACGTCGAGCTGGGGTCCCTGACGGACAGACAGCTCACCAGACTCCGCCGGGACAAGGTCGGCTTCATCTTCCAGGCGTTCAATCTGCTGCCGACCCTCACCGCGCTGGAGAACATCACGCTCCCGATGGACATCGCGGGCCGGGCGCCGGACAAGGAGTGGCTGGAGACCGTCATCCAGATGGTCGGCCTGTCGGGCCGGCTCAGCCACCGTCCCGCCCAGCTCTCCGGAGGCCAGCAGCAGCGTGTCGCCGTGGCCCGGGCGCTCGCGTCCAAGCCGGACATCGTCTTCGGCGACGAGCCGACCGGGAACCTGGACTCGCGTGCGGGTGCCGAGGTCCTCGGGTTCCTGCGTGACTCCGTACGGGAGTTGGGCCAGACCGTCGTCATGGTCACCCATGATCCGGTCGCCGCCTCCTACGCGGACCGGGTCGTCTTCCTCGCCGACGGGCGGATCGTCGACGAGATGTACGAGCCCACCGCGGACGGGGTCCTCGAACTCATGAAGTCCTTCGACACCCCCAGATTCCGTACGAGCTGAGCCGAGCTGGACCGCACCGAGTCGTACGAACCGACACGCACCCACTGATCGACTCCCGTCCTCCCCTCACCCCACCAGGACAGACACCACCATGTTCCGCACAGCCCTGCGCAATGTCCTCGCGCACAAGGCCAGACTGCTGATGACCGTGCTCGCCGTCACGCTCGGCGTCGCGTTCGTCTCCGGCACCCTGATCTTCAACGACACCCTCAGCGACGGCTACCGCGACCAGACGGCCAAGAGCTACGCCCACGTGGATGTCGAGGCCACGTCCTACGACCCCTCCGACAAGGTCCCCGGCCTCAGCGCGAAGGCGCTGGACGAGATCGCCCGGCTCGACGGGGTCGCCGGAGCCGCCGGGCGGGTCGACGGGGGCGCCGACGTCGCAGACAAGGACGGCGGGCTCATCGGCGGTGGCTCGTCCGGTATGGGCGCCAACTTCGCGCCCGGGAAGGACGGCAAGGACCCGCTCTACGTGTTCACCGACGGCAGCGGGCCCACCGAACCCGGCCAGGTCGCGCTCGACAAGGACACCGCCGAGAAGGGCGGCCACCACGTCGGCGACACCGTGCGCGTCGCCTTCAGGGGTCCGGCGAAGACGTACGAGCTCTCCGGCATCTTCACCACCGACGACACCTCGGTGGCCCTGGGCGACAGCCTGGTGCTGTTCGACACGCCGGTCGCTCAGCGGCTCTTCCTCCAGCCGGGTTTCTATGAGTACGTCACCGTCACTGCCGGCTCGGGCACGTCGAACACCGAACTTGCCGCCTCCCTGAGGAAGCTGCTTCCGGACGACACGGACGTCAAGACGGGTCAGCAACTCGCCGACGAGAGGGCCAAGGGAGGCGCGAATGACGCGTCGACGCTCAGTACGATCCTGCTCGCCTTCGCCGCCGTCGCGCTCTTCGTCAGCGTCTTCCTGATCGCCAACACCTTCACCATGCTCGCCGCCCAGCGCACCCGCGAACTCGCTCTGCTGCGGGCGGTCGGCGCCTCCCGCAGGCAGGTCACCCGGTCCGTACTGATCGAGGCGATGGCTGTCGGCTCGGTCGCCTCGGCCGCCGGGCTCGGACTCGGCGCCGCCATGGCCGCCGTGGTGCGTTCCACGGTCGGTGTCTTCGGCGCGAAGAACCCGGACGGGCCGCTCGTCGTCACGTCGACGACCGTCCTGGTCGCGGCCGTCGTCGGGGTCCTGGTCACCATGCTGGCCGCCTGGCTGCCGGCCCACCGCGCCGCGAAGATCCCGCCCGTCGCGGCGATCGGCAGCGCACACCTGCCCGCCACCACCAGGTCCCTGCTGATACGGAACCTGTTCGGCGGCTTCATCACGCTGCTCGGCGCGGCCGTCGTCGTCGCGGGCGCCGGGGCCGGCGGCTCCACCGGCAAAGGGCTCGTCGGGCTCGGGGCCATCCTGGCGGTGACCGGTGTACTCGTGCTGATCCCGTTGCTCTCCCGGCCCGTGATCGCGGTCGTACAGCCGCTGCTGCGGGCCGGCTTCGGGGTCTCCGGCAAGCTCGCCGGGCAGAACGCCGTGCGCAGCCCGCGCCGTACCGGCGCCACCGCCTCCGCGTTGGCCATCGGCCTCACCGTGGTCAGCGCCATGACCGTGCTCGCCACCACCCTCGGCCAGTCCACGGACAGGATGACCACGGACATCGTCAAGGCCGACTACATGGCCACAGCCAGTGGTGTAAGCCTCGACACCTCGGCGGCCGCCGCACTGCGCAAGGTCCCCGGCGTCACGACGGTGTCGCAGGAACAGCAGTCCTGGATGCAACTCGACGGCATCCAGGAGGATGTTTCCGCCGTCACCCCGGCGGACTTCGACGAGGCCATCCGCCTCCCGGTCGTCTCAGGCTCGCAGGGCACGCTCGCGAAGGGGCAGGTCGCCGTCGCCGACGACGAGGCGCGGGCCCACGGCTGGAAAGTGGGGGACACCCTGCCGGCGGTGTACGGGGACTCCGACAAGAGCCGCAAGCTGACCGTCGGGGCCGTCTTCGAGTCCAACGAAGTCGTCCTGCCGGTCGTCGTCTCCGCGGACGTGATCGATCCGAACGCCACCTCCACGACTTTCTCGAAGTCCTACCTCAAGACGGATGGCAGCACGAGCGAGAAGGCACTCGCCGACGCACTCGCCGGGCGCCCGGGGATCAAGATCGATGACCGGCAGGGCATCCGCGACGAGTTCAGCGGATCCTTCGACACCGTGCTGAACGTTCTGTACGCGCTGCTGGCGATCTCCCTGGTCATCGCGGTGCTGGGGGTGGTGAACACCCTCGCGATGTCGGTCTTCGAACGGCAGCGGGAGGTCGGCATGCTGAGGGCCGTCGGGCTCGACCGGCGGGGCGTGACGCGGATGATCCAACTGGAGGCCGTGGTCATCTCCGTCTTCGGCGCGGCGATCGGCATCGCGGTAGGAGCCTTCCTGGGCTGGGCGGTCTGCGAGGTCATGAAGGGGGAGATCCCGGGATACGCGTTTGTGCTGCCGTGGGATCGGTTCGGGCTCTTCCTGCTGCTGGCGGCACTGGTCGGCCTGCTCGCCGCCATGTGGCCCGCCCGCAGCGCGGCCCGGCTGAACATGCTCACCGCCATCAAGACCGAGTAGGTGGAGCGGGCCGCGCACGGTGTCGTACCGCCACGGCTGTGCGGAGCGGGGGACGCTCCCGGTGTGCGCACCTACGCCGGCTCCGAGGAACTGGATCGGTGCGCGACCCCGGTCGACGCACGGAGGGATCGAACGACCGCCCGTGGGTCAGTCCGCCCGGCTCACGGCAGGGAGGAGGGCCACGACCTCCCAGCCGTGGTCCCCGCGCGGGCCGGTGTGCAGGGTGCCGCCCAGAGCGGTGACGCGTTCGGTGAGGCCGACGATGCCGAAGCCTCCGCCCCGGGCGGCGTACGGCAGCGGGGCGCCTCCGCGGCCGTTGTCGCGTACCGTCACGCGCAGGGTGTCGTCGGCGTGGGCGAGGGCGACGGTGACTTCGGTGGCGTCGGCGGCGTGGCGGCGTACGTTCGTGAGGGCTTCCTGGACGACGCGGTAGGCGGCAGCCTGCACTTCGTGGGGCAGGTTCCGGGGCACCGAGGCGTCGCAGTGCAGTTCGGCCTTCAAGCCGGTCGGACCGCCGAACCCGTCGACCAGGTCCGCAAGGGCTGTCAGGTCGCCCACCGGGCGGTTCTCGCCCGGCTCGACGCGGGCGGTCTCCTGTGGGCCACCGCGCAGGATACCGACGGTCACGCGCATGGAGTCGAGCGCCTGGGTCGCGGCGTGCTCGATGCCCGCCAGGACCGGGTCCAGGCGGTCGCGTTCGCCGCTGACCATCATGCGGGCCATCTGCGTCTGGACCAGGATGCCGGTGACATGGTGCGCGACGAAGTCGTGCAGGTCGGCCGCCATGGCGAGGCGTTCGGAGCGGCGGGTCTCGGCGACCGCGACGCCGCGTCTGCGGTCCAGAGAGCGCAGGTAGCCGCCGAGGCCGGCGAAAACGCCGGTCAGCAGCGCCAGCGGCAGCGTGAACAGCAGCGCGTCTTCCCTGGCGATGATGTCGTAGAAGCGCAGCGGCATCACGACGGTCGCCCCGCCTGTGAGGACGGCGCACAGCAACGCCCACCGTGGTGAGCAGGTACGGACGGCGATCAGCAACAGGCAGAGCAGCACCGCCACTTCACCGGGTCCGAGTGTCCGCACGCGCTCGGTCGTCGCGGCCACGGCGGTCAAGGCCAGGGAAGCGCCTGCTGGTACGGCGGCCCGCAGCTGGGGGGTGAGCCACGCGGGCCGCCGGGCGGAGGGCCAGGAGGGCCAGAGGACGGCCGCGAGGCCGAGCGACAGGAGCAGGAGCACCGGCCAGAGGGTCTTGCCGTTGGAGGCGGCGATGAGCACGTCCGCGGCGGCCAGCAGGACCAGCGTGGTGACACCCATCGCACGCAGATAGCCCTGCCGACGGGGCCGCGTCATGGGGATGTCGTCCGTCGCGGGCAGGAGGTTCACATCGGTCACTGTAGAGAGGAGCGGCCGGCTGCGGCGCGGCCGGTCGGCCGGCACGGACGTCAGGCGCGGGAACCGCTTCGCCGGCGGTTCCCGCGCCTGGTCATGGCACGGTGGGAGCTGTCAGTTGACGCGGACGATCTTCCAGAGCTGGTCGTCGAGGTTGGCGCTGCCCCACTGGACGACGGCTGCCCCGTTGGCGGTGGAGGACTGGGCGACGCCGGCGACGAGGGTGCTGTTCACGTTCCGGAGTTTGAAGTAGCCGCCGCCCGCGTCGGTGAGGGTCCACTTCTGGGAGTCGGCGCTGGAGGCGGTGCTCTGGACGATGGCAGCGCCCGCGGTGCTGGAGGAGCCTTGGATGTCCAGGTTGAGGTTGCTCTTGGCGTTCTTGATGGTCCAGGCGCCGCTGCCCGCCGACTGGAAGGTGAAGAGCTGGCACGCGCAGGCCGTGTTCTGCCACTGGCCAACGGCGATGCCCGCGGTGGTGGAACCGGCCGGGATGTCGAGGTACTTGCCGCTGTTCTTGTTCACCAGGACGTACTGGCCGGTACCCAGGGGCGGCAGGGCGGTCTGGGTGAGGTTCCAGCGCTGGCAGCCGCAGCTGGTGCCGCTCCACTGCACGGCGGTGGTGCCGACGGTGGTGGAGGCGCTGGGGATTTCGAGGAGCTTGCCGCTGATGCGGTTGGTGATGCTGTACCCGCCGGCCGGGTGGGGTGCGATGGCCCACTCGTGGTCGGGGGTGCCGTTGTCATCCCACTGCAGGACGGTTGCGCCGTCGGCGGTGGACTGGTTCTGGACGCCGAGGACCTTGCCGCCGGCGACGTTGAAGATCTTGAAGTAGCCCGAGGACTGCTGCTCGAAGCGCCACTGCTGGTTGGTGGAGGTGGTGGGGTCCTGCTGGGTGGCGGTGGTGCCGTTGGTGGTGGAGCCGCCGGCGATGGTGAGGTTCAGGGCGCTGTTCGCGTTGGTCATGGTGTAGGTGGCGCCGTCGGAGATGCTGCCGCCGAAGTCGACCGTGCTGTACGTGACCGGGTTGCGGCGGTTGTCGCCACCGAAGCCCGCGCTGAACACCATCAGACTGTGGCCGTCGGCCAGCGGAAGCAGACCGCGGCTGTAGCCGCCACCGACGTTGGAGGGCATGCGCGTCCAGGTGTCCGCGGCGCCGTTCTGCGTGTTGACGAACAGGTCGTCGCTGCTGTGGGCGGTGGCGACGAGGGTCCCGTTCGGCCCACCGGTGGGCAGCCAGGTGATGTAGGGCGTGCCCTGGGGGACCAGGCCGTCGGTGGTGCGCAGCGGGATACCGGTGACGGAGTCGAACGCTTCCGGGTCGGAGGAGATCTTGTAGTGGACGGCGAAGTTGCCCGCCGCGGAACCGCCGAACTCGTACGTCATGATGTATTTGCCGTTGGGCATCCTGGCGACGGTCGGCATGCCGGGGCGCTGGCTGTAGGTCGGCATCGCCACGTCGTCCACGACCGGGCCCCAGTTGCGGACGTCCGTGGAGACCTGGTGGACGATCTTCTGGCCGTGGTCGGTGTCGCGCTGGTCGGAGTAGTAGACGATGAGCCTGTCGCCGGAGACCAGGAAGAACGGTTCCCACACGGGGGTGTTGCCGTTCACGTCCGTGGCTTTACCGCCGGTGGCGATGTTGGTGACGAAGCTCCAGCTCTGGCCGCGGTCGGTGCTGGCGTACAGATCGATCTTGCTGCCGCCCCGGTCGTACGGCACCGAGTCACCGGCGGCGAGGATGGTCCCGGCGGGGAAGCCGCCCATGGCCCTGGGCAGTTCGAACAGCTCGGGCTGCCAGCGCATGCCCCAGCCGTTCTGGGTGTCGGCGACCTCGGAGATCTTCGTCCAGGAGGCGCCGTTGTCGGTGCTGCGGTAGATCGGGAAGACGGGCATGTCCACGCGGTACTGCTCGAACGTGGCGAGCAGGGTGCCGTTGGCCGAGCCGTTGTGCTGCAGGCGCATCGCCCGCGGGTAGTAGCTTCCGGGGGAGAGTGCGTCGGACGGCGGGGTGTAGAGCGTCTGGGCAGGGCGGGAGAGGGCGTCCGCCCTGCCCGCGCCGGGCAGGACCAGCGTCGCTGCCGCGACGGCCAGGGCCAGCAGCAGGAACAGGAGAGTGGCGGGGACGGGACGCGGAGCGGCGCCGGGTCTGACGCCTGGCTGTGCGGGGGACATGTGCGGCTCCGATGGCGGGGCGGGGTTCTTCCTACGGGGCCGCCGCCCCAGGACGATCAGGTTGGGGGCGGCGGGGTTCAGGGGGCGGGTCGGCCGGCGGGAGGGCCGGACGGCATCGCGACAAAAGGGCGTGGTCGGCATCCGCGTGGCGGGACGGCGGCGCGGTAGCACGGGCGGGACGGCTGCGCGGAGCACTGGGGCGGGCCGGCTGTGGGATCGATGGCCGTTGTGCGCGGGTCGCCGCGGTGCGTGCGGCGTGTGTCCTACGTCGCCCGGGGGCTGAGGGTGGTGCTCAGGTGGTGTGCGAACGGCTCGGGCCCTTGTGGGCCGGCGGCGGTGCGGTCGAGCCGCGGACGACGAGTTCGACCGGTGGGTCGCTCGCGGGCGGCAGTTCCATGTCCGGTTTCTCGATGGCGTGGACGAGCAGCCCGACTCCCTCCCGCGCCGCGGCGTCGAAGGGCTGACGCACGGTGGTCAGCGGCGGAGAGACATAGGCGAAGACCGGGTTGCCGTCGAACCCGACGACACTGATCTCCTCCGGCACCCGCCGCCCTGCTTCACGCAGGGCGTGGATCAGGCCGATCGCCATCTCGTCGCCCGCCGCGAACACAGCGGTCACCGAGCCGTCCGAGGCCAGCTCGCGACCCGCCGCATATCCGGAGGCGGCTGACCAGTCACCGTTGAGCAGTGGCGGCTCGTGTGCGCCCCGCGCCGCGAGCGCTGCTCGCCACCCTTCTATACGGTCCTTGGTGGCGTACCAGCGTCGCGGGCCGGCGAGGTGATGAACGGTCTCGTGCCCCAGATCCAGCAGATGCTCGGTGGCCGCCCGCGCCAGTTCGTGTGCGCCCACACCCACGGTCACGGTACGGGTGGCGGTGAAGGCCGGCGGTGCCCCCAGGAAGAGGACGGGGACGTCGACACGGATGCTGACGTCCCCTTCCACGATGGGTTCGGAGACGATGAAGCCGTCCACGCCTTGCTCAAACAGTGACTCCACGGCACCGGCGATGCCCGCGGGCTCGCCATCCGGCGTGTTGACCACACGGAGCGCGTAACCCGCGTCGCGCACGGCCCGCTCGATGTGCACGAGCAGCGAGGCGGTCCCGTATCCGACGGTGCCCAGGGCGACCACGCCGATGGAGCCGGTACGTCCGGAGGCCAGTGTCCTGGCCGCCTGGTTCAGCCGGTAGCCGAGTTCCTCAGCGGCCGCGAGGACCTTTGTGCGGGCCTCCGCGGAGACATACGGCTCGTCGTTGAGAACCCGGGACACCGTCTTGCGTGACACCCCGGCCAGGCGGGCCACGTCCGCGCTGCGCGGCACAGGGGAGCCCTCGCTCCGTCCCAGCACTGCTGCCATGAAGTCTCCCGACGGCCGTACGTCTGCATCGAAGGAGGTCAACTGTATGACCACGCGGTCTGACCGCGTGGTCATGTCTACGTAGCCGACAGCTGTACGTCAAGGGTCCTCGCAGTATCGATTCCGGTGGGCGGCAACGGATTCGATGGCGGGCGGCTGATCGGCGACGGGCTGCGGGGCCACCCTGAGGGGGTCACCTCTGTCGGGTATACATGCTGGTCAGACGGCAGAAACTCACTCGCAGGCCCGCTCGCGAAACGAAGTCGTCGTTCCCGTCCGACGGTGAGCCGTCCCACTTCTCGGCATGTGCGGTCCGCCCTGAGGTCGGATCGCAGGGGCTTGACAGCGGCTCCCCGGAGCGTTCAGTCTTCCTCGCAACCGCCGGTCGTATTTGTTTGATCGTGTTGAGTCTTGGTCGCGTGGACGACCGCTTCCCCGTCACACCCCGCGGGCCGACGTGCCGCCTGGGCACGGCCGCCCTGTCAGGAGCCGAAATGCACTCTTCCTCCCTCGGCCGGCCCGTGCCGGCTGCCAGCCGCCGCACCGTCCTGCGCGGTATTGGTGGTGCAGCCGTCCTGGGCGCCGGCATACCGCTGCTCAGCGCCTGCGGCGGCAGCGGTACGGCGTCCGACCCGAAGACCGTCAGCCTCGGGTCGAACGCGTCGGACGCGGTGCCGAAGAAGGCGTTCGCCGAGATCTACGCGGCCTTCACCAAGCAGTCCGGGATCACGGTCGACGTGAACACCAAGGACCACAACACGTTCCAGGAGCAGATCAACTCCTACCTCCAGGGCACGCCGGACGACGTGTTCAACTGGTTCGCCGGCTACCGCATGCAGTTCTTCGCGGCCAAGGGCCTGGCCTCCCCGATCGACGATGTCTGGCAGAAGATCGGCGGCAACTTCCCCGAGGCGATGAAGGCGCTCAGCAGGGGCGCGGACGGCAAGTACTACTTCGTGCCGATCTCCACGTCCCTCTGGGGCGTCTTCTACCGCAAGAGCGTCTTCCAGCAGCACGGCTACGAGATCCCCACCACCTGGGACCAACTCGTCGCCCTGTGCAAGCAGATGAAGAAGGACGGCCTCGTCCCGTTCGCCTTCGGCGACAAGGACGCCTGGCCCGCGCTCGGCACCTTCGACCAGATCAACTTCCGCACCAACGGCTACGACTTCCACGTCGAGCTGATGGCCGGCAAGGCGTCCTGGACCGACGCCAAGGTCCGCACCGCCTTCGACCACTGGGCCGAGATCCTCCCCTACCACCAGGAGGGCGCCGTCGGCCGCACCTGGCAGGACGCCGCCCAGACGCTGATATCGAAGAAGGCCGGCATGTACCTGTTCGGCAGCTTCGTGGCGCAGCAGTTCACGAACAAGGCCGACCTGGACGACCTCGACTTCTTCCCCTTCCCGGAGATCAACTCCGCGTACGGGCAGGACACCGTCGAGGCGCCCACCGACGGCTTCATGCTCTCCAAGGCCCCGAAGAACAAGGCCGGCGCGCTCAAGCTCCTGGAGTTCCTGGGCACGCCGGAGGCCGAGCAGATCTATCTGAAGTCCGACCCGAGCCTGGTCGCAGCCTCCAACAAGGCCGACACCTCCTCGTACACCGCGCTGCAGAAGAAGGCGTACGCGACGATCTCCGGCGCCAAGCACCTCACCCAGTTCATGGACCGCGACAGCCGGCCGGACTTCACCTCCACGGTGATGCAGCCCGCGCTGCAGAAGTTCATCCGCGACCCCAAGGGCGTCGACAGCCTGCTGGCGTCGATCGAGCGCCAGAAGAAGACGATCTTCGCGTCCGCATGACCGCCACCACGAACACCGGTACCGGGACCGGCACCACCAGCACCCCGGGGACGGCCGCAGTGCCGCCCCCGGGCAACCCGAAGAATGTGACCACGGGTCAGGCCGGGCGGCAGCGGGCGCCCTTGGGCCACCGACGGCTGCTCACCCGACGGGACCGCATCACGCTCGGCCTCATGGCCGGGGTGCCGACGATCCTGCACGTCATGCTCGTCTGGCTCACGGCTCTCGCCTCCATCGCGCTGGCCTTCACCACCTGGGACGGCATCGGCTTCGACTCGATCAAATGGGTCGGGCTGGACAACTTCCGTGAACTGTTCAGCAACAACCCGCAGTTCTGGCCCGCCGTCCAGCACAACGTCATCTGGTTCGTCGTACTCATCCTGATCCCGACGCCGCTGGGACTGTTCCTGGCCGTGCAGCTGGACAAGAAGATCCGGTTCAGCAGGGTCTACCAGACCGCGTTCTTCCTGCCCGTCGTGCTGTCGATGGCGGTCATCGGGTTTGTGTGGCAGCTCGTCTACAACCCCGACACCGGCCTGATCAACAGCATCATCGGCGCCAACGAGCCCGGCCACTACATCGACTGGATCGGCGACCCGGACCTCAACCTGTGGTCTGTCCTCATCGCCGCGTCCTGGCGCCACACCGGCTACATGATGATCCTCTACCTGGCGGGTCTGAAGGGCGTCGACCCGGCCCTGCGGGAGGCGTCCTCGCTGGACGGTGCCAACGAGTGGCAGACGTTCAAGAACGTCATCTTCCCGACCCTGCGCCCCACCAACACCGTCGTCCTGGTCGTGACGATCATCGAGGCCCTGCGCGCCTTCGACCTGGTCTTCGTCTTCAACAAGGGCGCCCAGGGCACGGAACTCCTCTCGATCCTGGTCACCAACAACATCATCGGCGAGTCCAGCCGGATCGGATACGGCTCGGCGATCGCCGTGGTCCTGCTGGTGATCTCCCTCGCCGTGATCATCCCGTATCTGATCGCGACCTTCCGGAAGGAGCGGCGCGCATGAGCAACGTGAGCGCGCTGGCCAAGCAGCGCACACCCGTCCGTCCCGCCCGGATCCTGCTGCACGTCTTCCTCGCCGGTGCCGCGCTGGCCTGGCTCGCGCCCCTGCTGTGGGCGATGTACGCGGCGATGCGCCCGTACGCCGAGACCAGCACCAAGGGCTACGTCTCCTGGCCCGACAAGCTGAGCCTCGACAACTTCACCAACGCCTTCCAGCAGTCGGACATGCCGCACTACTTCGGGAACACCCTGCTGGTGGCGATCCCGGCGGTGCTGCTGACGCTGTTCCTGTCGTCGTGTGTGGCCTTCTACGTCAGCCGCTTCGACTTCCGCGTCAACCTCTTCCTGCTCCTGGTGTTCACGGCCGGCAACCTGCTCCCGCAGCAGGTCATCATCACCCCGCTGTACCGCCTCTACCTGCTCATCGACCTGCCAGGCATCACCATGAGCGGCAAGCTCTACGACTCCGCCCTCGGCCTGGTGCTGATCCACGTGGCGTTCCAGTCCGGGTTCTGCGCGTTCGTGCTGAGCAACTACATGCGCTCGCTGCCGCACGAGCTGACCGAGGCCGCGCTGGTCGACGGCGCCTCGGTGTGGCGCCTGTACTGGCAGATCGTGCTGCCCCTGTGCAAGCCGGCGATGGCCGCCCTGGCGACGCTGCTGTCCATCTGGATCTACAACGACTTCTTCTGGGCCATCGTCCTGATCTCCACCGGCGAGAACATGCCGATCACCTCGGCACTGAACAACCTCTCCGGCCAGTACTTCACCGACCCCAACCTCATCGCCGCCGGCGCCCTGCTCACCGCGATCCCCACCCTGATCGTCTACTTCGTGCTCCAGCGCCAGTTCGTCAGCGGCCTCACCCTGGGCGCCAACAAGGGCTGAGGCACGCCTCCCACTCCTTCCTCACACCTCCCGGAGTACCACCAGTGACCACCGAACGCCGTCTCCGCCTGCCCGGCATCGCCTACGGCGGCGACTACAACCCCGAACAGTGGCCCGAGGAGGTGTGGGCCGAGGACATGGCTCTGATGCGTGCGGCCGGGGTGACCATGGTGAGCGTCGGGATCTTCTCCTGGGCCCTGCTGGAGCCGTCCGAGGGCGTCTACGACTTCGCCCGCATGGACAAGATCCTCGATCTCCTCCACGAGAACGGCATCGCCGCCGACCTCGCCACCCCGACGGCCTGCCCGCCCGCCTGGTTCTTCCGGGCCCACCCGGAGGCGCTGCCGGTCGACCGCGACGGCCGCACGCTGTCGTACGGAAGCCGCCAGACGTTCTGCCCGTCCAGCCCCGCCTACCGCACCGCGGCGCTGCGCATCGCGGGCGCCCTGGCCGAGCGGTACGCCGGCCACCCGGCCGTGGCGATGTGGCACGTCCACAACGAATACGGCTGCCACAACGCCGCCTGCTACTGCGACACCAGCGCCGCCGCCTTCCGTACCTGGCTGAGGGCGAAGTACGGCAACGACCTGGCCGCGCTCAACCACGCCTGGGGCACCACCTTCTGGAGCCAGTGGTACTACGAGTGGGACGAGATCATCCCGCCCCGCGCCACCGGAGCCGACCCCAACCCCACCCACCAGCTGGACTGGCGCCGCTTCTGCTCGGACGAACTGCTGTCGCTATTCACCGCCGAACGCGACGTGCTCCGACGTGCCGCCCCCGACATCCCCGCCACCACCAACTTCATGGTGATGCACAACTTCGACGCCATGGACTACTGGCGCTGGGCTCCCGAGCTGGACATCGTCTCCAACGACCACTACCTGCTCTCCACCGACCCGGAGTCGGAGATCGACATCGCGCTCTGCGGCGACCTGGTCCGCTCCCTGGCCGGCGGGCGGCCCTGGCTGCTGATGGAACACTCCACCGGAGCCATCAACTGGCAGCCCGTCAACCGGGCCAAGACGCCCGGCGAGATGCGCCGCAACGCGCTCGCCCACGTCGCGCACGGCGCCGACGGCATCGCCTACTTCCAGTGGCGGGCCGCGAAGGCGGGCGCCGAGCAGTGGCACTCGGCGATGCTGCCGCACGCGGGCACCGACAGTCAGATCTGGCAGGACGTCATGCAGCTCGGCGCTGATCTGCGGGCCCTCGCCGAAGTAGGCGGCAGCACCAGCCCCGCCGAGGTCGCCATCGTCTGGGACTGGAACGCCCGCTGGGCCATGGAACTGCCCTGCCAGCCCAGCGGCGAACTCCGCTTCCAGGACCTGGTGAGGCACTGGTACACCCCGCTGTGGAAGGCCGGCGTGGCGGTCGACTTCGTACGTCCCGACAGCCCGGACCTCGATCGCTACCAGCTCGTACTCGCCCCCAGCCTGTACCTGGTCGACGACGCGGGAGCGGCCGGCCTGGCGGCGTTCGTCGAGCGCGGCGGCACCCTGGCCGTGGGCTTCCACAGCGGTGCGGTGGACGAGAACTGCCATGTCCGCCTGGGCGGTTACCCGGGTGCCTTCCGAGAGCTCCTCGGGGTGCACGGCGACGAGTTGTTCCCCCTGCTGCCAGGCCAGTCGGTCGGCCTGACCGGCCAGGTCCCGCAGGACGCGACCGCCGACCTGTGGACCGAACGCCTCCGGCTCACCGGGGCGGAGGCCGTCGCCACCTACACGGCCGGGCCGTTGGCCGCCGTACCGGCGATCACCCGCCACACGTACGGCAGCGGCACCGCCTGGTACCTCGCCACCCATCCGGACCCCACCACCCTGGCCGCGGTCCTGGAGCGCATCTGCCTCGAAGCGGGCGTACGCCCGGAGCGTGAGGTCCCGGTCGGCGTCGAGGTGGTCAAGCGGCGCGGCACGGACGCCGACTACCTCTTCCTGATCGACCACGCCGGGCACGGCGCCGAGATCCCCGCCGAAGGGGTCGAACTCCTCACGGGAAAACCGGTCTTGGGCTCGGTCACCGTTCCCGAAGGAGGCGTTGCCGTCGTTCGCGAGCCGTTGGCCGAACCGATTCGCACGGCGGTGGGTTCGCCGGGATGTTGCGCGAAGGATTGACACGTGCTGTTCGACTGCGTAGATATGACTGCGCAGTCATGACAGCGCAGTCATACGGAGTGGCAGTCGCTGTGGGATGACTGTTTTGTGACTGGCTAGGATTTCAGCCGTCGAACCCCGGGAGACACGAATGACGCGAGTGGGAGGGCGGGGTGGTAACCCCGCGCCGCGCAGCGTGGACGTGGCCCGGTCGGCCGGCGTCTCGCAGAAGACGGTGTCGAGAGTCTTCAACGGTGAGCGGTACGTGTCCGCCGAGGTGCGTCGGCGCGTTCTCGACGCCGCCGAGGAACTCGGCTACCGCATGAACAGCGCCGCCCGGGCGCTGGCCTCGGGGCGCTCCCGCACCATCGGCGTGGTCACCCTGGGGACCGCGCTGTACGGACCTGCCTCACTGCTGATCCGGATCGAGCGGGCCGCCCGGGACGCGGGTTATGCACTCCGGGTGGTCCACACGCTGGAAGGGGACCCAGGGGGTGTCTCCGGGGCCGTGGAGTCATTGCTCGAGCAGGGTGTGGACGGCATCGTCATATCGGAACCGATCGACGAGGGAAACGAGGGATCAGCCTCGCTCAGCGTCGACGTGCCGGTTCTCGTGCTCGGTGCGCCCGTGACGTTCGGCGGTCCCCGGGCCGTGACCGCGGGGGTCGGAGCCGAGTCGCTGGCTCGGGCGGCCACCGAACACCTCCTGGACCTCGGGCATATGACGGTTCATCACCTCGCCGGTCCGCAGCGCTGGTTCGCGGCCCGGGAGCGCCTTGAGGGCTGGCGGGCGGCGCTGTCGGCACGCGGGAGGGAACAGCCGCCCGTCGCCGAGGGCGACTGGTCGGCCGCCTCCGGCTACGCCGCGGGCCGCGAACTCGCCTCGGCCGGTGACGTCAGCGCGGTGTTCGCCGCCAACGACGACATGGCCATCGGGCTCATCCGCGCTCTGACGGAAGCCGGCCTGCGTGTGCCGGACGACGTGAGTGTCGTCGGCTTCGACGACATCCCCGTCTCCGCCTATGTCACTCCTCCGCTGACCACGGTGCGTCAGCCGTTCGACGCGGTGGCGCAGGAGGGGCTCAGGCTCCTGGTGCAGGCCATCGAGAAGCCGGACGCGGAGCCGACACCGGCGAACGATCCGCCCGTCGAGCTGGTCGTCCGTGCCTCTACCGCACCCCCGCCGGCCCGGAGGACCCCGGCACGCGGGCGGCGAACGGCCTCTCGCCCGAACGAATCGGCACCCGCGCACCCGGCCGGGCACGGATCGCCCCCCACCGACTGATCAGCGTTCCTCCGTCCGACTGGCACCCGCTCATGTCCGGCGGTCATCCCGCCGGCGCTCACCGCTCCTCGAAGACCCCCACGACCGTGGACTTCCGCTGTACGGCACGTGACGCGCGTGCCGTCCACAGCCCGCGCGACGCACACCCGAGCATGGCGACCCCGATGCCCCGGTGGTGACCTCCGCGCCTCACCCGTCCTCTCACCCCTCTCTTCCCACCCGTGCGACGCGCCCTCGCCAGGCGTGCCGTCCCTATGCCCACCGGCGGGAGTTCGCCATGCCCCGATCCTTCGTACCCACGTCCTCCATGAGCCGCCGGCGCTTCCTTGCCGCGACCGGAGCGGTGTCCCTCGGTGTCACGCTCGCCGCGTGCGGCGGTGACAGTGACTCCGGCGGTTCCTCCACCTCCACCGAGCCGGTCGGCCAGGCCGACATCGACAAGGCGATGAGGACGCCGACCCAACTGACGTTCTGGACCTGGGCCCCGGACATCCAGCAGGAGGTCGCGCTCTTCGAGCGGAAGTACCCCGCGATCAAGGTCAAGGTCGTCAACGCCGGTCAGGGCGTCGAGCACTACACCAAGCTGCGGACCGCCCTCAAGGCCGGCACCGGCGCACCGGACCTGGCGCAGATCGAGTACCAGGCGGTCCCCACCTTCACGATCACGGACAGCCTGCTGAACCTGAGCCCGTACGGTGCCGCCGCGCTGAAGGACCAGTTCGTCGACTGGACGTGGGGGCAGGTCAGCGGACCCGGCGGCGAGGTCTGGGCGATCCCGCAGGACACCGGCCCGATGGGCATGCTGTACCGCAAGGACATCTTCGACAGGCACGGCATCCAAGTGCCGAAGACCTGGGAGGAGTTCGCGGCCGCGGCCCGCAAGCTCCACAAGGCCGACCCGGACGTCTACCTCACCAACCTCGCGGCGAACGAGCACGCCGCCTGGCACGGCCTGCTCTGGCAGGCGGGCGCGAAGCCGTACGCCACCTCCGGCAAGAGCGACCTCACCATCAGCGTCGACGACGCGGTCGCCAAAAAGCTCGCCGGGTACTGGGGCGGACTCGCGAAGGAGGGCGTCATCAGTACCGACCCGGACTTCACCGACGGGTGGTACGCCGGGTTCAACAAGGGCAAGTACGCCACCTGGCTCACCGCGGCCTGGGGCCCGGCGTTCCTGGCCGGTTCGGCCAAGTCCACCGCGGGCAAGTGGCGGGCGGCGCCGCTGCCGCAGTGGGACACCGCCAAGCCGGTCTCGGGCAACTGGGGCGGCTCCACGACCGCGGTGATCCGCTCCACCAAGAACCCGATCGCGGCTGCCCGGTTCGCCCAGTTCCTCAACAGCGACCCGGCGAGCGCCAGGATGTTCGCCACCAAGCAACTCTTCTTCCCGGCGACCAAGGCCCTGCTCGCGGACCCGGGTTTCACTGGCGACACGCCCGCCTTCTACGGCGGCCAGAAGGTCAACCAGGTCTTCGCCGACATCAGCGCCACGGTCCCGACCTCGTTCCAGTGGCCGCCGTTCCTGGACCAGGCGGCGAAGGACTGGACCGAGACCGTCGGCAAGTCCCTCGCCGACCGGGCCGACACCGTCGCCGCCCTCGGCACCTGGCAGTCGCGGCTGACGACGTACGCCGAGAACCAGGGCTTCACGGTCAAGGGAGCCTGAAATGGCAGCCACCGCCGCCTACGTCAGGAAACCGCGCCGAGCCGGACCGCCGCGCCGCCGGTTCGGTGGGCCGGGTCCCCTGTTCGTGGCCCCGTTCCTGATCCTCTTCCTCCTGCTGTTCCTCGCCCCGCTCGGCTACGCCGCCTACCTCAGCCTCTTCCAGCAACGCCTCATCGGCGGCACCGTCTTCGTCGGCCTGGACAACTACGTCACCGCCCTCAAGGACCCGCTCCTCCTGCACGGAGTCGGCCGCGTGGCCCTGTTCTTCGTGATCCAGGTCCCGCTGATGCTGCTGCTGGCCCTGGGCTTCGCCCTCGCCCTCGACAGCGGCCTGCTGCGGCTGGCCCGTGTGATCCGGCTCGGCATCTTCGTGCCGTACGCCGTCCCGAGCGTGGTCGCCGCGCTCATGTGGGGCTACCTCTACGGCCCCGACTTCGGCCCGTTCGCGCAGCTGAGCCGGGAGCTGGACCTCCCGGCCCCCCACTTCCTCAGCGAGGGCTGGATGCTGGGCAGCCTCGCGAACATCGTGACCTGGGAGTTCGTCGGCTACAACATGATCATCCTGTACGCGGCGCTGCGCACCATCCCGCAGGACCTTTACGAGGCGGCCGCGATGGACGGCGCGGGCGCCTGGCGGATCGCCTGGTCGATCAAGCTGCCCGCGCTGCGGCCGGCGCTCCTGCTGACCCTGCTGTTCTCGGTGATCGGCAGCTTCCAGCTGTTCAACGAGCCGAACCTGCTGATGAAGATCGCCCCGGACGTCATCAGCAGCTCCTACACCGCCAACCTCTACTCCTACTCCCTCGCCTTCACCGGAAACCAGCTCAACTACGCGGCCACGGTCTCCTTCCTCCTCGGACTGGTCATCGTCATCGCCTCCTACGTCGTACTGCTCACCGCGAACCGCAGGAGGGCCGCATGACGACCACCTTGCAGCCGCCGGCCACCGCATCTGCCCCCACCGCCCCCAGGCGGCACCGGCCCGCGGCCCGCCGCCGCAGCACCCCGCTGACGATCGTCATGCTGGCGGCACTGGCCTACTTCCTCCTCCCGCTGTTCTGGCTGCTGGTCGCCTCGACCAAGGGCACCCAGGACCTGATCAACAGCTTCGGTCTGTGGTTCTCCGACGCGCCGCAGCTCCTGGCGAACATCAGAGCCACCTTCACCCAGGACGACGGTGTCTTCGTGGACTGGCTGCTCAACACCGCCGTGTACGCCGTCGTCAGCGCGGTCGGCGCCGCCCTGCTCGCGGCCGCCGCCGGGTACGGGTTCGCCAAGTTCCGCTTCCGCGGTGACCGTGCCGCGTTCAACCTGGTCCTCGGCGCCATCATGGTCCCCGCCACCGCGCTGGCGATCCCGACCTATCTGCTGTTCGCCAAGACCGGCCTGGTCAACACGCCTTGGGCGATCATCCTGCCCTCGCTCGTCAACCCCTTCGGCCTCTACCTCATGCGCATCTACGCGGCCGACGCCATCCCGGACAGCCTCCTGGAGGCCGCCCGCATCGACGGTGCGGGGGAGGCCCGGATCTTCTTCCGGATCGCGCTCAGACTGCTGGCCCCCGGCCTGGTCACCGTCCTGCTCTTCACCCTCGTGGCGACCTGGAACAACTACTTCCTGCCGCTGATCATGCTCAACGACCCGCAGCTCTACCCGATCACGGTCGGCCTCTCCTCCTGGGCCGCACAGGCGCAGAACGGGGGAGGCGGCGTCAGCAGCGACCTGCTGCCACTCGTCGTGACCGGCTCCCTGATCTCCATCGTGCCGCTCGTCATCGCCTTCCTCCTGCTCCAGCGGTACTGGCAGAGCGGCCTGTCCGCCGGCGGCGTCAAGCAGTAACCCCCTCTACTCTCCCGGAGGTTCCTTCATGGCGGATCTGCCCGCCCGCGTCCTGTTCGGCGCCGCGTACTACCACGAGTACACGCCCGAGTACGACCCAGAACTGCGCCCCGACGAACGGCTGAAGACCGACCTCGACCTGATGGCCGAGGCGCACTTCACCGTGATCCGGGTGGGCGAGTCGGTCTGGTCGACCTGGGAACCGGAGAACGGCCGGTTCGACCTCGACTGGCTGCAGCCGGTGCTCGACGGCGCCCACGAGCGCGGCATCTCCGTCATTCTCGGCACACCGACCTACGCCGTACCGCCGTGGCTGGCCCGCCAGTACCCGGAGATCACCGGCGAGTACGCCACCGGGCAGCGCATCGGCTGGGGCGGCCGCCAGGAGGCCGACTTCACCCACCCCGCTTTCCGCTTCCACGCCGAGCGGATCATCCGCAGGATCGCCGCCCGGTACACCGACCACCCGGCGATCATCGGCTGGCAGGTCGACAACGAACCTGGCCTGCACCTCTTCCACAACCAGGGCGTCTTCCAGCGCTTCGTCGACCACCTGCGCGACAAGTACGGGGACATCGAGACCCTCAACCGCGAATGGGGGCTGGTCTACTGGTCCCACCGGCTCTCCGACTGGGCCGACCTGTGGACCCCGGACGGCAACGCCCAGCCCCAGTACGACGTCGCCTGGCGGGAGTTCCAGGCCCGGCAGGTCACCGAGTTCATCGGCTGGCAGGCGGACATCGTCCGCGAGTACGCGAGCCCCGAGCACTTCGTCACCACCTGCATCTCCTACACCCGCCAGGGGGTGCAGGACGACGAGCTGGCCGCCCGGCTCGACATCGCCTCGGGCAATCCGTACTACGACATGCAGGACGGCCTCCTGCTCCCCGATCCGACGCCCGACGACCACGAGCAGATCTGGAAGACCACCGGTGTCTGGTCGATGTACCAGACCGCCGACTGGATGTTCTCCTCCCGCCAGGAGCCCTTCCTCGTCACCGAGACCAACGCCGGCTCCATCGGCTTCGCCTGGGACAACCGCCCCGCCTACGACGGCCAGTGGCGCCAGGCCGCCTGGGCGCACGTGGCGCGCGGCGCGCGGATGATCGAGTACTGGCAGTGGCAGACGCTGCGCTTCGGTGCCGAGACGTACTGGGGCGGCGTCCTGCCGCACGGTGGTCAGCCCGGCCGCGTCCATGCCGAACTGACCCGTCTGGGGGCCGAGTTCGAGGCGGCCGGCCCGCTCGTCGCGGGGCTTGAGCCGGACGCGGACATCACGATGGTCTACTCGACGCCCAGCAAGTGGCTGATGCAGAGGCACCCACCGCTCGCGAAGGCCGACGGCGAACCCGACCCCGCCGCCTACCACCGCATCTTCGACCCCTTCTACCGCGGCGCCTTCGAGGCCGGCCGCCAGGTGCGGATCGTGCACGCCCGGCAACTCGGGCAGGAGGCTCCCGAGGCGGCCGCACTCGCCCACCCGGTGCTGGTGGTCCCGGCGCTCTACATCGCCTCCGACGCCGTGCTCGAATGGCTCGCCGCCTACGCCCACGCGGGCGGCCACCTGGTCCTCGGCCCGCGCACCGGATACGCCGACCACGAGGCCCGTGCCCGGATCGAACCGGCGCCCGGCCGCCTCACCGGGGCGGCGGGGGTGTCGTACGACGAATTCAGCAATCTGGCACAGGCCCTCCCGGTCCAGGCCGTGGGCCCCCTGAGGCTGAGGCAGGACGCGGCGGCGACCGGCTGGGCCGACGGCCTCACCGTCACCGATGCCGACGTCCTCGCCACCTACGACCATCCGCACTTCGGCCGCTGGCCCGCGATCACCACCCGCCGCCACGGCGAGGGACGCGTCACCTACGTCGGCACCGTCCCGAACCGCGTGTTCGCCCGCGGGCTGGCGGAATGGCTGGTGCCCACCGCGGGGCACGGCTGGCAGGACCTCCCCGACCCGGTGACCGCGGCGTCCGGCGTCTCGCCCGACGGGCACCGTGTCCACGTCGTCCACAACTGGGGCTGGTCGCCCACCAGGGTCACGGCGCCGGTCGCCCTGACCGACGTCCTGGACGACATCCCCGTTCCCGCGGGCTCCGAAGTGGAGCTCGGCGCCTGGGACGTGCGGGTGTTCAGCACCGCGGACAGACCGACGGCCTAGGACGAACGCCGTCGGCACCGCAGTAGCGCGATCAACCACGAAGGACACGAAGGAGAGGCAATGCAGAGCAAAAGGCTGGGCAAGGCGCTGGGCACCTTTGTCGCGGCATCCGCGATGGTGGCGATACCCATGGGCGGTGCGCAGGCGTACAACCCGACGGGCGGGATTCTGTACCAACTCGGCGACGAACCGTGCCTGAAGGGAAGAGGCAACTGCGCGATCTACCCGAAGTCGACGCAGCTGCCGAGCGGACGTCTGGTCGCATCGTTCGAGAAGGCCACGGTCGTGCCGCAGACGGGCAGCGCCGACCAGGAGACACTCCCGATCTACAAGAGCGACGACCACGGAACCTCGTGGCAGCACCTCTCGGAGGTCAAGGCCCCGGCGTACCTCTCCAGCGCTCCCCGCTACGCGAAGTACAAGAGCAACTGGGGAAGCCCGTACCTCTACGCCCTCCCGCAGGACGTCGGCAATCTGAGGAAGGGCACGCTGCTCCTCGCGAGTGTCGTGACGGGCGACGACGCCTACTACAACGAGCACAAGGCAGCCGACCCGAACTGGACGCCGTCCAACGACGGAGACCGCCCTGACATGGCGCTCGCCCTGTACTCCAGCACCGACGACGGGGCGACGTGGAAGGTTCTCAACGTCATCGCGACCGGCGGCTGGCAGGGCGGCAGCGCGGGCGCGATCGGCAGGAACGTCGCCGGCGCCAACAAGTACAAGCAGGTGGACCCCCTCTGGGAGCCATACCTGATGGTCCACGACGGCCGACTCGTCTGCTACTACTCCGACGAGAACGACTACACCGGCTTCGATCCGGTCACCGGCGTCGCGAAGGTCGATCCGGACAACGACACGGCTACGGATTCGCACGGCCAGATACTCGTCCACAAGACCTGGGACGGCCTCGGCGCGCAGTGGAGCGAGCCCGTCCTCGACGTCGCGGGCCTGACCCTGGACATGGGAGGCGGCAGGAAGGAGATCGGCGGCGGGCGGCCGGGCATGACCAACGTCGTCCCGACGACGGACGGCAAGTGGCTCCTCACCTACGAGTGGTGGGGCGGCGGAGTCAACACCAGGTACGTCATCGCCGACGACCCACTGAAGTTCTACGAGGGCTCCGCGGGCAACCCCGTCACCGCACTGCCGCTCGCCGCCGGCTCCCGCCCCCTCGCGACCGGCGGCAGCCCGGTCATCATCGGGCTTCCCGATGGACGCCTGGTCTACAACGCCGCAGGCAGCGGCAACGTCTGGGTCAACGAGAGCGGACGCAGCGACGGAGAGTGGAAGGAGTACCAGACGACCTCGCGGAACGGCTACAGCCGCAACCTGCAGTATGTGGAGGGCACCGGCCGCCTCTCGATACTGAACAATCAGGACACCTCGACACTCGCCTACGCCGAGGTCGATCTCGGTGACTCGGAAGGCGCCTACTACCAGTTGGTGAACCGCAGGACCGGCCAGGTGATCGGCACCGGGAGCAAGACCAACGACGCGAACATCGGCAACGGAGACGTTCCCGACGTCGTCATGGAAGACCGCGGCTCGGCGGCCAACAAGGACACCCAGTACTGGCACGTGGTGGACGCGCCGAAGGGCGGCACGACCCTGCTGAACAAGGCGGGCGGCCGCATGGCGGGAATCTGGACGGGGAACGCGACGGCAGGGCAGAAGATCGGCCAGTGGGTCGACAACAGCGCCACAGGAGTCTGGAAGGTCGTCAAGACCGCCGACGGGTACTACAAGTTCCAGGCGGCCAAGAACACGAGCCTGTACCTGACCGGCGCGTCCCGGGGCGCGCCGCTCACCCTGCAGAACACGGCCGGAGACGGCTCGCAGGAGTGGCAGCTCGTCCAGCTGGCTCCGACCGCCGCGGACCTGACGAAGAGCAGGCGATCGCAGCAACTGATCGCGAGCAGCGTCGGGAAGAACGCCACCGTACGGCTGAACGCCGCCGCGTCGGATCCCGCGGGCACCGCCCTGCACGCGAACAGGACCGGCCACGCCTACGCGCTCGCGTCCCACGGGGAGGTCACGGACCTCGGCCCGGTCTCCTTCGACGAAGCCCAGCAGGGCACCGTGATGCTTCCAGCGACTATCCCGGCCGGGAGGAAGATCAAGATCGCCGTGGCCTTCGACGACTCACCGCTGATGTGGGACGCGGTCACCGTTCGGGCCGCAACCACCGAAAGGTGACCCAGGGTTCGGGGTGAGCCGACGAGCCGACGAGCCGACGAGCCCGCTCACCCCGAACCAGAAGATCAGGCCCGCCCCTGACGTTCTCGACGTTCGACTCGCGGAGGGGGGTGGTTGGCCTGAAGCTGAGACCGTCTACGGGCCGGGCTCCGCGAGTCCGGCTCGTGGACCGCACGTCAGCGGGAGACCCCGACGGCCGAGGGACGGTCGGAGCCCGTCCTACTGTGGCTGGTCGGCGTCACTTCTCGCCTTCACAGCGGGTGCGTCGATCGCACTCGTCACCGCCCCGGTCGGTGTCTCGGGCGCGGTGTTCCTGCTGCCGGTCCAACTCAGTGTCCTCGGCGTCCCCAGCCCCGCCGTCACTCCGACGAACCTGCTCTACAACGTCGTTGCCGGCCCCGGCGCGCTGCTGCTCCCCCTGGGCCTTGGCTGATCGCCCGTACCCTGCGCCCGGCACCGACACCCGCACCGGCGGAACCCTCGGCCCACACCCTCACCGCACTCGCGGTCACCGTCGGCACGATCGGCGGCGTCGGCTACCAGGGCCGCCCGCCTCCAACCCCGCCTGCCCGAAGGCTTCCTCCGACTCCTGCTGGGCACCCTCGTCGCCACCGTCGGCGCGCTCTACGCCGCCCAGACGCTCAGCTGACCGGCCGCCCGCTGTAATGCGTCGGCGAAACATTGGTCGTCTGCTGGTCCGGCTCTCTCCATTTGCTGGGCGGGCTCTCGAAGTCGTCTCCCTAGGGTCGTTTCCGTCCCCCGGAGGTCCGGCCCCTCGGACCTTCGAACTCCCCAGTGTCTGGAGACGTCTTGATGCGTGCACTGCCCCGTCGTGCCATGGCCGCCGCCGCTCCCGCCGTTGCTCTGCTGTTCGCCCTGACCGCGTGCGGCGGGGGCTCCGACTCCGGCTCCGGTGACTCGAAGGCCGCGGACACCCAGCAGTCCGCCCAGGGTTCGGGCGGCGCCCAGGCCGCCGGTGAGGCCGACGACGCCGGTGAGAAGCCCGAGCCGCCGCTGACCGGCGACATCAAGCAGAAGGCGGAGGCCGCGGCGCTCGCGAAGTACCCGGGCACGGTCCTGAAGTCCGAGGAGGACTCGGAGAAGCCCGGAATGTACGCCGTCGAGATCAAGAAGGAGGACGGCACCACGGTGGAGGTGTACCTCGACAAGTCGTACACCGTCACCGCCACCAAGCAGGAGGGCACCGAGGAAGCGGAGAACGACGGCTGACGGCGGCTGACGGCCAAGGGCCGATCCGCTGGAAGGGAGCAGCCATCAGGCATCGGTCCGCCCTTATGGCTACCGCCGCGTTGCTGGCACTCGGCGGCCTCGGCTTCGCCCTGTCGACCGTCACGAAGACGAGGAGGGCCGCGATCGGGAGGAGCCGGAACGCGAGGACGGCGACGGATCCGACGACCACTGCCTCCCGGCGTCGCCCGTTGCCGCCCCGCCACCCGCCACCCGCCACTCGCCACCGGTCGTCCGCCACCCGTCACCGGTCGTCCGCCACCCGTCGTCCGGCCGATCCCCCTCCTGCGCCGATCGGCCGGACGGCACCCCCGCTCTCGCCCCGCCCCATACGCCTCCGAGGTCCCAGGCGGCTTCTCGTGAACTCCCCAACTCCCGTGGCACAGCTGTGCGAGCCTGTCGCCATGCGTCTGTTGCTCATCGAGGACGACGACCGTATCGCCGGCCCGCTCACCGAGGGACTGGGTCGCTACGGCTTCACCGTGGACCACGTCCGCACCGGCCGCGCCGGCCTCGCCGATGCCACCGGATCCCCGGACCTGGTCCTGCTCGACCTCGGTCTGCCGGACATGGACGGCCTGGACGTCTGCCGCGGCCTTCGCGCCCGTTCCGCCGTGCCGATCATCATGATCACGGCTCGGGGTGAGGAGGCCGACCGCATCGTCGGCCTCGAACTCGGCGCCGACGACTACCTGGCCAAGCCGTTCGGCGTACGTGAGCTGGTGGCCCGCATCCGTGCCGTGAGCCGACGCACCAGTGCTCTGCCCTACACGGGGTCCGAGCAGGCGGACACACCCGAGGCGATCCAACCGGCCGCCGCAGCAGCGCAGTTGGGTCCCCTGAAAATCAACCGGCGTGCACGCCAGGTCCACCTCGGCGGTCAGGAGATAGCCCTGACCCCAAGGGAGTTCGACCTGCTCGCCTACCTCGCCCAGGACCCCGAGGCCGTGCACTCCCGCCAGCAGATCATGGACGCGGTCTGGGACCCGCACTTCTTCGGCCCCACCAAGACCCTCGACGCCCATGTCGCCGCGCTGCGCCGCAAACTCGGCGACCCCGCCTGGATCACCACCGCGCGCGGCGTCGGCTTCCGCCTCACCGTCCCTGTACCTGGCCACGACACGGATCGCGGGGCCTCCGGATGACCCGCCGACTGCTGCTCAGCTACGTCGGCCTGGCCATCCTCGTCCTGGCCGGTCTGGAGATCCCGCTCGGCTGGATCTACGCCCGCGGGGAGGTCTCCCGCGCCTCGCAGAACGTCGAGCGCGACGCCTCGATGCTCGCCGAGGTCACCGAGGAGAACATCGAGAAGGGCAATTTCGCGGCCCTGCCCGACGTGGTCGGCGACTACGCCACCCGCACCGGGGGCCGGGTCGTCGTCACCGACCGGCAGGGCATCGTGCTCGCCGACTCCGGGGCCCGCACCGTCGGCGTGAATCTGTCCGGCGATCCGGACATCGCCCGCGCCCTGCGCAACGAGCCCACCGTGGCCACCGGGGACGAGTCACTGTCGGCCACCATGCCCGGCTCGTCCGGTACGACGATCCGCGGCGCCCTGCGCCTGACGTACCCCATGACGGAGGTCACCGCCCGAGTCCACCGCATCTGGGGAGCCCTCGCGCTGGCCGGCGCGTGTGTCCTGGCGACGGTCGCCCTGGTCGCCTTCACCCTCGCCCGCTGGATCACCCGCCCGCTGCGCACGCTGGAGGACGCCACCGCCCAGCTCGCCGACGGCCATGTCGAGAATCCTCCGGATGCGACCACAGGGCCGGCCGAACTGCGCCGCCTGGCAGCCTCGTTCAGCCACACCGCCACCCGGCTCCAGCATCTGCTCAGAGCCCAGCACGCCTTCGCCGCCGAGGCGTCCCACCAGCTGAAGACGCCGCTGACGTCGCTGCGCCTGCGACTGGAGAACTTCGAGCCCTACCTCGACCCGCGCGCCCACGGCAGCCTGGAGGAGAGCATCGGCGAGGTCGAACGCCTGGGCCGCATGGTCCAAGGGCTGCTCGCGCTGGCGCGGCTGGAGAACAGCGCCACCACTCCCGAGCCCGTCGATCTGGACGCCGTACTGGCCGAGCGGGCCGCGATGTGGGAACCGCTCGCCGCCGAACAGTACGTTGCCGTCAATGTCTCGGGCGCTCCGGCCGGCCGAGTCTGGGCGATCCCGGGGGCGTTGGAGCAGATCATCGACAACCTGGTCGCCAACGCCCTGCGCGTCTCCCCGCCCGGCACCACCCTCACCCTGGCCCGCGGCCCGGGCGCCGAACTGCACGTCATCGACCAAGGCCCCGGCATGCCGGCGGCCGACCGGGACCGCGCCTTCGACCGCTTCTGGCGCGCCTCGGATTCCCACCACGACGGCACCGGCCTCGGCCTCCCCATCGTCCGCCACCTCGTCCACGCCTCCGGCGGCGAGATCACCCTGCACGCCGCTCAGGGCGGCGGCCTGGACGCCCACGTCCGACTGCGGCCCGTGGCCGACCAGCGGGCGCGGCCAGGGAGCGGAGGATCACGAGCGGCGCGGGCACCGGTGACAGCACGGTGATCACAGGAAGCGGACGGGGCCGTACAAGGACAAAGGTCAGCGGAAGCGGCCGACTTTCCCCACGATGACGTCGGCGAGGCGCATCGCCCACACAGCCGCGCCCAGAATGACGGCCGCATCGCCCAGGTTGAAGACGACGGTGGGCCACCAGCTCAGATACAGGTAGTCGGTGACCATGCCGTCACTGACGCTGTCGACGAGGTTCGACACCGCGCCGCCCAGCAGTGCGATCGTGCGGCGGCCAGGAGCCGTTAGGCGGTCGGCGCGGCGCGGCGCGCCAGGCCAGTACGGCGATGATGGCGACCCTCCGGCCCCCGCCCCGGAGCTACGCCGACGGAGGCGCCGTCGTGCGTCGTACCACCAGCGTGGGGGACAGCTTGACCTGGACCGACGGCTTGCCGCGGTGCTCGATCCGCTCCAGGAGGAGCCGGGCGGCGTTGCGGCCGATCTCGCCGCCCGCCTGGTCGACGCTGGTGAGGGAGATCTGGCCGAGCGCGGCGAAGGTCGTGTTGTCGTAGCCGGCCACCGAGAGGTCACCGGGCACGGACAACCCGGCTTCCGAGACGGCCTCCAGTACGCCCATGGCCACGATGTCCGCGCCCGCGAAGACGGCCGTGGGCCGGCGTCGCCGTGCCAGCAGTTCCTTCGCGCCCTCGTAGCCGCCCTGCTGGGTGTAGCTGGTGGAGATGACGTCGATCTCCTCGTCCAGGCCGAGATCCCGCATGGCCTGCCGATAGCCGCCGGCGCGCTGGGCGTTGGGCATCTCGGCGATGCGCGTCGGGTCGGTCTCGTGGTGTTCGATATGGGCGATCCGCCGGTGCCCGAGTTCGGCGAGGTGCCCGACGACCAGGGCCGCGCCCGCCACATCGTCGTCTCCGACGGTGTCGTACGCGGGGGAGTGGCCGTGCCGCCCGACCACGACCGTCGGTACGGCGGAGGCGACGTGGCTCAGATGGGTGCGCGGTGAGACGGGTGCGACCAGGATGAGGCCGTCCATGCCCCGGTCGATCATGGCCTCGGTGACCCGGGCCTCCGCCTTCTCCCCGTTGCCGCCCGGGCCCATGAGGACCTGGTAGTCGGTGTCCTCAAGGCAGCCGGTGATGCCGTCGAGGATCTCCGGGAAGAAGGGGTTGCGGATGTCGGGCAGCATCACGCCGATCGTGTACGTCCGTCCGCGCAGCCCTCGCGCGGCCGCCAAGGGGCGGTAGCCCAACTCCTCGATGGCGCGGCGCACTTTGGCCCGCATCTCCGGGCTCGCCCCGTAGGCGTTGCGCAGCACCTTGGACACGGCGGTCGTCGACACCTGGGCGTGCCGGGCCACGTCGACGATGGTGACGCGACGGGGCGATGCGGGCGGCTCCATGCGGCTTCCTCCGGTGCCGTGGGCAACGTTGCCGAAGAGTGTACGGACGAAGCCCTCGCAGGGTAAGGGTGATCACTCGTGAACCGGTGCGGTGGGTCGGCGGACCGTCGTAACAATCGTGCAGCGTGCACGACATCTTGACGTCGTGCGGAGCGCTCTCTAGGGTCTGGCACCACTCGATGGGAAACGTTACCCACTGGCTCACGCCAGGGAGCGTCTCCCGGCGTCGTCCAGCCCGCGCTCCATAGCCCCCGCCTCACCACCGCAACCCGAGAAATCGGCAGGTGTCTCACTCCGCCAAGCCGGTGCAGCCCTCACCGGGCATGCTTTGAAACGTTTCAAGGAAGCAGGTCCGCCCGTGACCCTCGCCCCGAACGCCCACCTCCCGGATCGCGACCACTCTCCGGACCCCGCCCCGGTCACCCCGGCCCGTCGCGCCCGCACCACACCCCCCTGGTGGTTCATGGCGCCGGCCCTGCTCCTGTTCGCCTTCGTCGTGCTCGTGCCGAGCGCCCGCGGGGTGTACTACGCGTTCACCGACTGGGACGGCCTCGATCCGCACTACTCCTTCGTGGGCCTCGGCAACTTCGCCGACATGTTCCGCGACGCCGACGCGGTCCAGGCCATCTGGCACACCCTGCTCATCGCCGTGTCCATCACGGTCGTACAGAACGCGGTGGGGCTGCTGCTGGCCCTCGGCGTCAACTCGGCCATCAAGTCGCGCAACCTGCTGAGGGTGTTCCTGTTCGCCCCGGCCGTGATCACCCCGATCGTGACCGCCTACCTGTGGCGCAACCTGCTCGGCCCGGACGGCGCGGTCAACGGCCTGTTCGGCGCCGTGGGGCTGGACTCCTGGCAGGGGGACTGGCTGGGCAGTCCGGACCTGGCGCTCTGGGCGGTCGTCGGGGTGATCGTGTGGCAGTTCGCGGGCTACTCGATGGTCATCTTCCTGGCGGGACTCCAGTCGGTGCCCCAGGAGGTCCACGAGGCGGCGGCGCTCGACGGGGCCGGTCCCGTAAGGCGCTTCTGGTCGGTCACCCGGCCCCTGCTGGCACCGGCCTTCACCATCAACCTGATGCTGTCGATCATCGGCGGGATCAAACTCTTCGACCAGGTCTACGCACTGACCGGCGGCGGCCCCGGCCACGCGACCGACACCCTGTCGACCCTCATCTACAAGGACGCCTTCACCCTCGGCGAGTTCGGCTACAGCATCGCCCTCGCCGTCGTCCTCACGATCATCGTCGCCGTCGCCTCCACCGGACAGTACGCCGTGCTGTCCCGCAGCGAGAGGGCCGCGTCATGAACCGCTACCGCCCCCGCACCCTCGCCCTCGAACTGGGCATGATCGCCACCGCCCTGATCGTCGGCTTCCCGGTGTACGTCCTGGTCAACCTGGCCGTACGGCCGACCTCGGACACCTCGTCCCCCATCCGCCCGACCGGCTCCCCGACCCTGGAGAACTTCACCCACGCCTGGCAGCAGGGCGCGCTCGGCGGCGCGTTGGCCAACAGCGTGCTGGTGACGGCGTGCAGCGTCGCCATCGTGCTCGCCGTCTCCTCCCTCGCGGCGTATCCGCTGGCCCGCGTGACGGCCCGCTGGTCCCGGGGCACCTATCTGCTCGTCCTCCTCGGCCTGGTGCTGCCCTTCCAGCTCGCCTCGCTCCCGCTGTACCAGACCATGCGCGACCTCGGCCTGCTCGGCACCCCCTGGGCACTGGTCCTCTTCTACGCCGGCCTCCAAGTCCCGTTCACCGTCTTCCTCTACGTCGGCTTCCTGCGCGCCATGCCCCGGGACTTCGAGGACGCGGCGCTGATCGACGGGTGCACCCCGCTGCAGGGCTTCCGCTACGTCGTCCTGCCGATGCTCAAGCCCGTCACCGTGACCGCCCTCGTGCTCAACGCGGTCGCCGTCTGGAACGACTTCTTCACCCCGCTGCTGTACCTCAGCGGCAGCGACCGGCAGACCATGCCGGTCGCGATCGCGGGCTTCGTCGGTCAGTACGTCACCGACTGGAACCTCATCTTCGCCGCCCTGGTGATCAGCATCCTGCCCGTCCTGCTCGTCTACCTCCTCCTGCAGCGCAGCATCATCAACGGCTTCGCCGGAGGGCTGCGGGGATGACCCCCGCCTTCTTCTCCTCAAGGGAGACATCATGAAGACACGCACACTCACGGCCCTGGTCGCGGCGACAACGGCCGCCTCCCTCCTGGCCGCCTGCAGCGGCGGCACCAAGGCGGAATCCGGTGGCGGCGGCTCCAAGACCCTGACGCTGGCCTCGGTCGACCAGGGTTCCGTCGAGGACGTCGTCAAGGCGTTCGAGAAGGCCAACCCGGGCGTCAAGGTCCGCTACACCGCCAGCGGCGCCGACCAGTACCAGCAGCAGATCCGCACCCAGCTCTCCTCCGGCACCGCACCCGACGTGATGTCGGTGTGGCCGGGCAACGGCAATCCCGCCGCCACCTACGTCCTGGCCAAACCGGGGTATCTGCGTGACCTCTCGGACCGGCCCTGGGCCGCGAAGATGCCCGAAGCGATCAAGAGTGTCGCCCAGTACGAGGGCAAGACGTACAACGCGGTCTTCGGGCAGAACGGCATCGGCGCGGTCTACAACCAGCAGGCCCTGGCGAAGGCCGGGCTCACCCCGCCGGACACCTGGACGAAACTGCTGGCGTTCTGCCGGGACGCCAAGGCCAAGGGAACTCCCGCGTTCGCGCTGGGAATCCAGGACAACTGGGTGACCCAGCTCGTCCAGTACGCCCTGGTCGCCACGACGGTCTACGGCCCGGACCGCGACTTCGACCAGAAGATGCAGGGCGGACAGGCCACCTTCGCCGACTCGCCGTGGACCACCGCGCTGGACAAGTACCTGACGATGCGGAAGACCGGCTGCTTCCAGCAGAACCCGCTGGGCACCAACTACGAGGCCAGCCAGCAGCTCGCCGCCTCCGGCAAGACTCTCGGCATCATCCAGGGCAACTGGGTCATCGCCCTGCTCAAGGGCAAGAACCCGCAGGGCACCTTCACGCTCAAGGCGCTGCCGGCGACCGACGACCCGTCGGGGACCGTCGTCCCTGCCGCGGCGGGCGCCGGCTACGGGGTCAATGCCAAGGCCAAGAACCCCGAACTGGCCCTGAAATTCGTGGACTTCGTCATGTCGCCCGAGGGCATGAACCTGTTCGCCGAGAAGCAGGGCGGCCTGCCCTCCCTCCCCGGTACGGGATTCGCGGTCGACCCGTCCCTCACCGAACTGTCGAAGTTCATCGGGGCGAACCGCACCGTGCCGTTCATGGACCAGCTCTGGCCCAACCCCAAGGTGCAGCAGGCCATGCTCAGCGGCCTCCAGGAGATCTTCAGCGGCCAGTCCACACCGGACCGGCTCCTCAAGGACATGGACACCGACTACCGGGCCGGCTCATGAGAAGGGACGACGCGATGGGAGACGCGGACGCAGTGGACGGACAGCACAAGGGCCCGCGCCGCAGAACCGTGCTCGCGGCGACCGCGGGCGCTCTACCCGTAGTGGCCGGCGGAATGACCGCGCAGGCCGCACCGACTCACCCAGTGAAGGACGGCGCCGTGTACGGACTGACCGTGGAACACCGCACCGACCCGCTCGGTGTGGACGCGGCACACCCCCGCTTCGGCTGGCGCATGCGGTCCGCCGGACGCGGGCGGAGCCAGGGGGCGTACGAGATCCTCGTGGCCGGCTCTCCGGGCAGGCTGACCGCCGGCCGCGCGGACGTCTGGGGCAGCGGCCAGGTCCGCTCCGCGGAGTCGGTGGCCGTCCGCTACCGCGGCAGGCCCCTCACCGCCTCGACCCGCTACTACTGGACCGTCACCGTCTGGGACACCGAGGGCCGCCTGGTCGGCAAGGGCCCCGTGGCCTGGTTCGAGACGGGCCTGCTGAGCACCGACGGCGTCACCGGCTGGGACGACGCCCAGTGGATCGGCATGAAGGGGAAGACCCCCAACTCGCCCGGCGCACCGATGCTGCGCACCGAGGCACCGCTGAGGGGCCGGGTCCGCGAAGCACGCCTTTACGTCTCCGCCCTCGGGGTCTACGACGCCTACGTCAGCGGCCACCGGGTGACCGTCCCGCAGGACGGCGGCACCACCCTCGAACTGCTACCGCCGGGCTGGACCAACTACGACACGCGCGTCAACTACCTCACCTACGACGTCACACACCTCGTGGCCCGGGAACCGGCCGTCACCCTGGCCGCCGTCCTCGGCAACGGCTGGTACAACGGCCGTATCTCCGACGGCAGCACGTACTACTCGAAGGACGGCAACGCCCTCGCCCTCAAGGCCAAGCTGCTGATCCGCTACACCGACGGGACGACCCAGTCCGTCGTCACCCGCCCGGACGGCTCCTGGAAGGCCACCGACACCGGACCCCACCGCGCCGACGACATCTACGACGGCCAGACCTACGACGCCCGCAAGGAACTGCCGGGCTGGGCGTCCTCCGGCCACGACGACTCCGGCTGGTCCGACACCGAACGCGTCCCGTTCGAGACCAGGTACCCGGACGCCCTGCTCCTCGCCTACCCGGCCGAGACCGCCCGCCTGATGAGCCGCTGGGACCGCCGACCCCAGTCGATCACCGTCTACACGGGGGCGACCGGCGAGGGCAAGGGCCGCATCGTGGTCGACCCCGGCCGGACCGTGACCGACCCGCACCGGGCGGCCTCCGCCCCGGTCACCCTCGGCCCCGGCGACACCGCCGTCTTCGACCTGGGCCAGAACATGGTCGGCGTCCCGCGCTACAGCGTGCGCGGCCCGGCAGGAGCCCAGGTCACCTTCCGGTTCGGCGAGATGCTCAACGACCGCAGCGCCGGAGCGGACGGACCCGAAGGCTCGCTCTACCGGGCCAACCTGCGCAGCGCCAAGGCCACCAGCACCTACGTCCTCAAGGGCGACCGCGAGGGGGAGACCCACCAGGACTCCCTGACGTTCTACGGCTTCCGCTACGCGTCCGTCACCGCGACCGAGACCGTCACCATCACCGGCCTGACCGGCAAGGTCGCCACCTCCGCGATCCACGAGACCGGCGCCGTCACCACCGACGACCCCGACACGAACCGGCTGATCAGCAACATCCGCTGGGGCCAGCGCGGCAACTACCTCTGGGTGCCCACCGACTGCCCGCAGCGCGACGAACGCCTCGGCTGGACCGGCGACACCCAGGTCTTCTCCACCACCGGCCTCTACAACGCCGACGCCGGACCCTTCCTCGCCCACTTCCAGGACACGACCGTCGACTCCCAGACCACCTACGGCATGGACAAGGCCCAGTTCACCGGGGTCGCACCGGGCGGACGCTACAACTTCCCCGGCGGCGGCAGCGGCTGGGCCGACTCCGGCGTCATCCTGCCCTGGACCCTGTGGCAGATGACCGGCGACCCCGACGTCATCGAGCGCAGCTGGCCCGCCATGACCCGCTACCTCGACTGGATCCGGCAGCAGACCGGCGACACCTACGCCGGCCAGGGCTCCCTCACCGGCGACTGGCTCGCCCCGCAGAAGACCAGCGCCCAGCTCATGAGCGACGTCTACTACGGCTACGTCGCCCGCCTCATGGCACAGATGGCCCGAGCCGTCGGCCGCCCGGCGGAGGCGGCGACGTACGAGCGGCTCTTCGGCGACATCAAGAAGGCGTTCACGAGGAAGTACCTCAGCACCGAGGGCGGCACGGCCACCGTGAAGTCCAGCCTCGGCGAGGCCTCCCCGATCGAGCCCGGCGCCGACCCCGACCAGAAGACCGAGGACAACAGCCAGACGGCCCTGCTGTGGGTGCTGAAGCTCGGCTTCTACGACACCGACGCCCAACGCCGCGCCCTCGTCGGCCACTTGGCGGACAACATCGGCAACGACGCGGCCTACAAGGCGGCCCACCCCAAAAGCAGCCGGGTCAGGTACGCCGAGAACACGCTCTCCGTCGGCTTCCTCGGCGTCAACGTCCTCGCCCCGGTGCTCAGCGACGAGGGCCGCGCCGACCTGGCGTACCGGCTGCTGCACCAGGACGAGATGCCGTCCTGGCTGTACTCGGTGCGGGGCGGTGCCACGACGGTCTGGGAGCGCTGGAACTCCTACTCGACGGAGGACGGCTTCGGCCCGGTCAGCATGAACTCCTTCAACCACTACGCCTACGGCGCCGTCATGGAGTGGATGTACGCCTACATGGCAGGCATCGCCCGCGACCCGGACAGCCCCGGCTTCAAGCACTTCCTGCTCCGGCCGCACCTCGACCCGACGGGCAGGATCACGCACGTCACCGGCTCGCACGAGTCGCCGTACGGCGAGATCAGGAGCGAGTGGCGGGTGACGGACGGCGGAGGGGCGCTGTCGTACGAGGCGGTCGTGCCCGCGAACAGCGAGGCGACCCTGCGTCTTCCGGCCGTCTCGGCGGACTCGGTGCGCGAGGGGCGGACCCCGCTGGCCCGGGTGGACGGTGTGCGGTTCCTCGGCCATGCGGACGGCGTGGCCTCCTACCGGCTGCCGTCCGGCGCCTACCGGCTCACGAGCGGGCTGCGTCTGCGGTGACGTATCGCGTGAAGTGCGGTGATTGCGCAGGCCGGCGCAGGTAAGGGTTGGGTGAGAGCGGAGGGCGGTCGGTCCACGGGGCATTGGGCATGTACGGGTCGAAGAGTAGTGTCGGCTCGATATCGACGACGGCAGAACGGAAGCCGGTGGGAATCCGGCACGGTCGCGCCACTGTGTGCCGGCCCCTGGGAACGGGGCGGCGAGTCAGACCCGTAGCCGTCGTCATGTGCACCACCGAGATGGGACGCGAACTCCCTTAAGGAGGCCCTGCCATGGCCCAGCATGTCGCTCAGCCGACCGCCACCGCCCCCGCTCTCCCCGCCAAGCTGCCGATCGGCGCGATCGTCCCCTGGGCGGTCTTCTTCGGCATCCTGATGCTGGTCCTGCTGTACTTCGTCGGCGCCGAGCAGGGCGCCACCGCCGTCGTCTCCGGCGAGGACGTCCACGAGTGGGTGCACGACGCCCGCCATCTGCTCGGCTTCCCCTGCCACTGACGCCGCGGAGCCGCCACCCTGGTGGGCGACCGTGGCAACGGCAGGTCACCCG
>JABFVM010000435.1 GCA_013362785.1 Streptomyces sp.
TCGCGCGACGCCGGCGAGCGTCCGCAGCGCCCGCCGCAGATCCGGCTCCGGGGCCGACGCGAGCCCGAGTCTGACGGCGTCCGGGGTCCGGCCGGGGTCCACCGCGAAGGCGGGTCCTGGCGTGACGGCGATGCCGTGCGCGGCCGCGGCGGCCGTGAAGGTGTCCGCGCGCCACGGTGCGGGCAGCTCCCACCAGGCGAAAAAGGCGCGCGGATCGGACCGTACGGCGAATCCGCGCAGTTCCTCGCCGACGATGCGCTGCCGGTGCGCGGCGTCCGCCCGCTTCGCCTCGACCAGCCGCCGTACCGTGCCGTCCCCGATCCACCGCACGGCCGCCTCCATCGCGAACCGCCCCGCACTCCACCCACCCGACCGCACGGCCGCCGCCACCGCCTCGACCCGTTCCTCAGGTACGACGACGAAGCCGACGGTGAGCCCGGGGGCGACCCGCTTGGAGAGGCCGTCGATGAGATGGGTGAGGCCGGGCGCATGGGCGGCCAGCGGATCGGGCGACAGGCCGGACGCATGGGCGGCCAGCGGATCGGGCGACAGGCCGGACGACGGGGCGGGCGACAGGCCGGACGACGGGGCGGGCGACAGGCCGGACGACGGGGCGGCGAGAAAGGACCAGATGCGGTCCTCTACGACGGGGATGTTCAACTCACCGATGACATCGGCCAGTTGACGCATCCGCTCGCTGGCCATCGTGCGGGACGTCGGATTGTGCAGCGTCGGCTGGAGGTAGAGCGCGGACAGCGGGGTGCCGCGATGCACGGCGGCGACGGACTCCGGACGCACCCCGCCCTCGTCCGCCGCCAGCGCGACCAGGCCGATGCCGAGGCGCGCGGCGATCTCCTTGACCAGGGGATACGTCAGCGGCTCGACCCCGAGGCGCCCGCCGGGCCGGACGAGGGAGGCGAGGGTGGCGGCGATGGCCTGACGGGCGTTGCCGGTGAACAGCACCTGGTCGGGCGCGGGGCGCCAGCCGGGGGTTGCGAGGAGCACTGCCGCGGCCTTCCTGGCGGGCTCGGTGCCCGTGGCCGGGGCCGGGCGCAGGGCATCGGTCAGGACGTCGGGGCGCAGCAGCGGGGCGAGGGTGGGGGCGAGCAGCTCCGACTGGCCCGGCGCGGAAGGGTAGTTGAGCTCCAGATTGACCGGCGCCGCGGTCGCGGCCTCGACGAGCGCCCGCCCGGTCGGCGCCGGAGCGGCCCGCACGAAGGTGCCCCGGCCGACCTCACCGACGACCAGCCCGCGCCGTACGAGCTCGGCGTACACCCGCCCAGCCGTCGACCCGGCGATACCGCGCCGCCGCGCGAACACCCGCTGCGGAGGCAGCCGTTCACCGGGCTTGAGCCTCCCGGTGGTGATCTCGTCGGCCAGGCGGTCGGCGATGCGCCGGTAGTCGTCCATGTGCCCTCCCCTGGTATTGCACCGAGGGCAAAGATCTTATTGCACCGAGGAGTTGGGGCGATCTAGGGTCGTTCACATGAGCCCGTTCCTCGCATACGAGGACAGAGGCGCCGATAACGCATCGACTCCTCTCGTCCTCATCCACGGCCACCCCTTCGACCACACGATGTGGTCCCCGCAGATCGAGGAGTTCTCGGCCACCCGCCGCGTCATCGCCCCCGACCTGCGCGGCTACGGCGCCTCACCGGTCGTGCCGGGCATCACCCCGCTCTCCGTCTTCGCCGCGGACATCGAAGCCCTGCTGGACGAGCTGAAGGTGGAGACCTTCGTACTGGCGGGCCTGTCGATGGGCGGCCAGATCGTCATGGAGTGCTACGACCGCTTCCCCGACCGCATCCGGGGCCTGGTCCTCGCGGACACCTTCCCGGCGGCGGAGACGGCCGAGGGCAGGCGGGCCCGGGGCGCCATGGCGGACCGGCTGCTGCGCGAGGGCATGCGCGGATACGCCGACGAGGTACTGGAGAAGATGGTCGCGCCGTACGCGGACGCCCAGGTCAAGGCCCACGTCCACCGCATGATGACGGCAACCCCGCCCGAGGGCGCCGCGGCAGCCCTGCGCGGCCGGGCCGAACGCCCCGACTACCGCACCCTGCTGACCCGCGTCACGGTCCCGGCCCTGGTCGTCGTGGGCGAGGACGACGCCTACACCCCCGTCGCCGACGCGGAGGCGATGCACGCCGCACTCCCCGACTCGACCCTCCGGGTGATCGGGGGAGCGGCCCACATGCCGAACCTGGAACGGCCGGGGGAGTTCAACGAGGCGCTGGGGGCGTTTCTGGGCCGCGTCGACGACAACCGATAACAGAGGGACGGTCACTCACGGTTTGTGGGTCACCCAGAGCAGTTCCGCCGGCCAGCGGTGTGCCCAGTCGGGTGGGTCGGTTTCGTTGTAGCCGTTGGGTGTTCCGAGTTCGGGCCGTGGCTCGATGAGGTCGTCGATGACGAGACCCGCGCCGCGCAGGACCCTGACCCAGTCGCCGTAGGTGAGCTGATAGCTGGTCGCGCCGTCGCCTTCGGCGATGGTGTCCAGCCCGAAGTAGTCCTGCTGCAACGTCGTGGTCACGCGGCCGGCGGCTTCGTCGTAGCAGGCTTCGAACCATGGGCTGGCGACGTTGAACACCAGGCGCCCGCCCCGGCCCAAGACACGTGCCGCCTCCGGGACGGCCAGGTGCGGGGGCGCCCAGCTGAGCCCACCGAAGTCGCAGAACACCAGGTCGAAGCTGTCGGCGGCGAAGGGGAGTTGTTCGGCGGCGCCTTGCACCAGCGGGAAGCGGGCCGCTCCCATCGCGCGTGCCGCCGCGGCGAGTTGGGCCTCGGACAGGTCGATCCCGACCACGATGGCGCCCTCTGCGGCGAGCGCCCTGGACCACTGGCCCGCGCCGCAGCCGAGTTCGAGGACGCGCTTGCCGGTGACGTCGCCCAGGGCGTTCAGGTGCGCGTCGGGGATGGAGTACATGCCCCACAGCCGGGGTGCGGCGCCGATCTGCGGGTCGTGCTCGCGCTGGTAGGCGCCGCTGATCTGGTTCCAGAGCCGCCGGTTGGCGGGGATGCTGTCCACGCGCCGACTCCAACACTGCCTGCCGGAGGCGGTCAACACGATTAGGGCACTGGCCGGGGCCGCCGCCGGCCGTCTACGAACTACGAACCGCTCGCCGTCATGTTCAGCACGGCCACGAGCAGCACGAACGCGATGGACACCCCCTGGACGGCCTTCCCCCAGCCAGGCATCGGCTCGCCCCGCTTGGTCGCCGAGCGGGCCGCCGTGAAGGCGACCACCAGGCCGATGACGGCGAGGGGGGCGAGCACCAGGGTCAGCCAGTCGATCTGTACGCGTGTCATCGCGGATCTCCTTGTCCCACTTGTTCCGGCTTGTTTCCAGCTCGGTCGCGACGGCTCATCATCGGCGCGCCCCGCCGGGACCCCTCCCAGTGCGACCGCCACGCAACCTTCGCCCCATGGCCCACGTCTTTGAGGGATGATTCGGGCATCCCTCCCAGACACCACCCACGACACCACCCACGACACCCCCATGAGCGGAAGGCCGGGCCTTGGACACTGCGACTGCCGAGTGGACGAGCGCCGGCGATACCCGTGAGCGGCGGGGCTGTGGCCGGCGGCTCGGGGCCGGGTTGGCCGGGCTGTTGCTCGCCGGGGTCGGGGTGGCCGTCGGGTTCCGGGTGGCCGACAGCGACGGCCTCACCCCCGTCCCGCAGCTCCTCGCCTTCCTGCCCTGGCTGCTCGTGCCGACGGGCGTCGCGCTGCTGCTGTCGCTGTTCGCGCGCTGGTGGACCGGCCTCGTGGGGGCCGTCGTACTGCTCGGGCTGCTGGCCTGGTACATCGAGCCGTACGGGAAGATCGGCGATCCGGACGGGGCCGCGGTCGCCTCCTTCCGGGTGCTGACCTCGAACGTCGAGTTCGGGCACGCGACCGACGCGCTGGTGGCCGTCGTCCGCCGGGAGAAGCCCGACGTCGTCTTCGTCCAGGAATGCGAGCAGACCTGCGACGCCACGCTCCGGGAAGCCCTCGGCACCGACTATCCGCACCGGGCGGCACAGATCGCCGACGGCTCGAAGGGCTCGGTCCTCCTCAGCCGCTTCCCGCTCACCGCCACCCACCCCGTCCCCGGCACCATGGCCATGCCCGGCGCCGTCGCCGACGTGCGCGGCCACGCCGTACGGCTACAGCTGGCGCACCCCATGCCGCCGCTGCCCGGCCGCACCGACCTCTGGCGCCGGGAACTGGCCGAACTCCGCGACTTCGCCGCCGAGGACGACTCCACCCCGCTCGTCCTCGCCGGTGACTTCAACGCCTCCCAGGACCACGCCGCCTTCCGCCGCATCCTCGACACCGGCCTGCGCGACGCCGCCCGCCTCACCGGCCACGACCGCACCCCCAGCTGGCCCGCCCGCACCACACCCACCTTCGGCGTCCAGATCGACCACGTACTCCTCTCACCGCACTTCGCCGCCCGCACCACCCGCTTCCTCGGCCTCCCCGGCACCGACCACCGCGCCCTGCTCGCCGACGTCACCCTCCACCAGCACGGATGAGGTGACCTGGGAGCCGAACAAGGGTGCTCATAATGGGGCGCATGTCCCGCGAGTTCCCCATCGGCCTCACACCTCCCGACTGGCTGGTGCGGAATCTCCGGGCCCAGCCGGCCCCCGTGAACCGCCCGGCCCTGGTGCGTGCCGCCATCGCGCTGGCCCTGCCCCTGGCCGTCGGCCTCGCGACCGGGCACGCCGAGTACGGCGCACTCGCCTCCATGGGCGCCCTCAACGGCGTTCTCAGTGACACCGCCGCCGCCTATCGCAGCCGCGTCCCCACCATCGCGATCCCCCAGCTCTTCGGCGCCGTCGGCGTCACCCTCGGCTCGCTGGTGTACGGCCGCGGCTGGGTCGCCGTCGTCGCCGTCACCGGTGTCGCGCTGGTTTCCGGGATGATCTCGACGATCGGCGCGGTCGCCTCCGTGTCGGGGCTCTTGCTGCTGCTGACCTGCGCGATCGGGGCGGGGCTGCCGTTGCCGGGCGAGTGGTGGCTGGCACCGCTGCTGATGGCCGGCGGCGGCCTGCTCGTCCTGGTCCTCGCCCTGCTCGCCTGGCCGCTCAGATCAGGCGTGCCGGAGCGCAAGGCCGTCGCGGACGCCTACCGTACGGTCGCCGAACTGCTGACGGCCGTCGGCGGCGGCTCCCAGGCCTACGACGAGGCCCGGCACACCGTCACCCAGTCCCTGAACCAGGCGTACGACACCGTCCTCGCCCACCGCGCCCGCCACCACGGCCGCAGCCCCGAACTCACCCGGCTGCTGGCCCAGTTGAACGCCATCACCCCGGTGGTGGAGGCCGCCCCCGCCGCTCACCTCACCGACACCCCGCTCCCGCCCGAGCTCCCGGAGGCCGTGGGGCACCTCGCCTCGGCCGTGGAGACCGGCTACACGGGCCCGATAGGGCTGAAGCTGCCCACGCCCACCACGGAGACCGCCCGCGCCCTCGATCACGCCCTGCGCCACGCCGCCGAGGTGGTCACCGTCCCGGACGTCGACCCGCGCGGCATCGACGACCGCCTGGGCCGGCCGGCCGCGCTCGGCATCCGCACCGCCCGCGCCGCCCGCAACGTCGCCCTCTCCGCCGCCTCCTGGCGCTACGGCCTGCGCCTCGCCCTGTGCATCGGCCTGGCCCAGATCCTGGTGTCGATCATCCCGGTCCCCCGTTCCTACTGGATCACCCTGACCATCACCTTCGTCCTCAAGCCCGACTTCGGCTCGGTCTTCTCCCGCGCCCTGCTGCGCGCCCTCGGCACGGTCGCCGGGCTGGTGATCGCGGCGGCGGTGCTCGCCCAGGTGCCGCGCGGCTGGGCGGACGTACCGACACTGATGCTGCTCGCACCGCTGATCCCGGCGTTCACCCCGCGCGGGTACGGCTACCAGACGGCCGCGATCACCCCGGTGATCCTGCTCCTGTCGGACGTCCTGAACCAGGAGGGCACCGCTCTCCTGCTCCCCCGCCTCGTCGACTCCCTGCTGGGCTGCGCGATCGCGCTCCTCGCCGGGTATCTGCTGTGGCCGGAGAGCTGGCACACCAGGGTCGGCGACCGCCTGGCCGACGCCGTGGACGACACGGCCCGCTATGTGGAGGCCGCCTTCGGCCCGGACCCCGCGGACCCCCCGGCCCGCGCCCGCATGCGCCGCCGCCTGTATCGGAACCTGTCGGTCATCCGTACGGAGTTCCAACGAGCGTTGACCGAGCCCCCGCCCACCGGCCGCCGAGCGGCAGCGTGGTGGCCCCTGGTGGTCGCCGTGGAGCGGATCGTGGACGCGACGACAGCGGCCCGGGTACGCGTCCGCTACGGCGCGAGCCCACCGTCCGCAGCAGAAGTGACGCAAGTGGCCCGCCAGCTGAGAGAGCTGGCGCAGGGAGTGAGAGAGGCGGAAACCCTGTACGCAGTCCGCACCGACCTCACAGGCCCGGCGGACAGCGTCTTGGAGCCCCTACGCCAGGAGGTAGCGGCGGCACGGGCAATCACGTCCCCGCACTGAGCCGACCTGCCTTTAGGGGCGCGGGGAACTGCGCGACAAGCCACAACGAACCCGCAGCCGCAAACCTGAACAAACCACCCGCGACATTGGGCGAACCGTTCAAACACCTCGACGCGGCCGCCCCGTGCAGGAGGGCGACCGCGCCATGTGGGGGGTGGGTCTGAACGAACCGGCGTTACTACTAGCGGCCGGCCTTCTCCAGGGCCTTGTCCATCGCGGCAGCGAGCCCGTTGGCCCACAGCTGATCGACCTTGGCCTTCTCGTTGGCGTCCGGCTGCGAGTTCGTGCAGGACGTACCGGGCCCGCCACCCGACATCAGCTCACTGCACGGCCCCTCGTAGTGGTCCGGCAGACCGAGCACGTGCCCCGTCTCGTGTGCGGTGACGCGAGTCGAGTCGTACTCCTTGTTCTGCGCGTAGTCGAGGAAGATGTAGCCCTTGCCGTGACCGTCGGTCGAGGCGTACGAGCCGCGCGAGTCGTTGCCCTCGCGGTAGGTGAAGTCGGCGTTCGAGCCCTCCTGGAGCTTCACGTTGGACACCGAGCCGTTCCATATCTCGGTGCTGCGGGATATCTCGGCGCTGAACGTCGGCGCCGCGGAGGCGTCGTAGGTGACGGTGACGGCCGCGGCCCTCGGGTTCGCGGCACGCTTCTCGGCGACCGACTTCAGCACGGCCTGGAAGAAGGCCTTGCTGGCGTCGGAGTCGGCGGACTTGGCGACGTAGCCGGCGTGGGCCGGAGCAGCCGCCGCCGTCGCCGTCGCCGGAACGGCCGTACCGAGGCCGAGAGCGGCCACACTGAGACCGACCGCCGCCGCCGTACGGGCGGACAGGGACAGGGACATGGACTTGCGCATTGATGACTCCTAGGTGGGGGGTGAGTCGTCAAGGCGAGTGTCGGCGCCCATGAGGCGGCTGTGATGATGGCAACCGGTGATAGCCCAGCCCTATCGGGTGCCCAATTGGCTGTGATCCGAGGGGATTTGTGAGGCTGGTGAAAGCTTTGATTCCGCTTTAGTCTCCGGGGGATGGACCTTGAGGTCAGACACCTCCGCGCCCTGTGCGCCATAGCCGACACCGGCAGTCTGCACCGGGCCGCCCGTCAACTGGGCGTCGCCCAGCCATCGTTGAGCACACAACTGAGACGGATCGAGCAGGAACTCGGCGGAGCGCTGTTCCTGCGCGCGAGATCCGGCTGCCGCCCCACCCCGCTGGGCCGCCTCGTCCTCAGCCGGGCCCGCCCGCTGGTGGCCGATATGCGTGCCCTGGTCGCCGAGGCGAGGGCGGCCGCGGCGGGCGGCGCGCAGCTGCGCGTCGGCTCGACGGCGAGCAAGGCCCTCGCCGGCTGGCTGCGAAGGCTGCGCGGCCAGGGCCGGGACCCCAACCTCCATATGAACGTCTCCCCGAACGCCCTGCTCCGCATGGTCGCCGACGGCCAGCTGGACGTCGCCTTCGTGCACGAGGTGGAGGGCAGCCCGCTGCGCATACCGCCCGAACTCCGCCTGCGCGTGCTGATGGAACGCGAGCCGCAGTTCGTGTCACTGCCGACCGACCACCCGGCCGCCGCGAAGTCGGAGGTCACCCTCCCGGACCTGGCCGAGGACCGCTGGATGGTCGACCCGACGGTCGACGGGGAGTGGGACGCCGTGCAGCGGATGTTCCGCGCGGCCGGCGTCAGCCCGCACGTCCTGCACGGCGACTACTACACGGCCGACGCCCTGGTCGCCACCGGCGAGGTGGTCGCCGTATGCCAGCCGACCCACGCCGACAGCCCCACCATGGCGGTACGGCGCCTGCACGGGGACCCGCTGGGCGTACGCCTCCTCCTCACGGCCCGTACGGAGACGGACCTGGACGACGTCTATCCCGCGCTGGAGGAGGCGTACTGGGAGGCGGCACGGCAGGCACCGGCGTACCGGGAGTGGCTGGAACGCGACGGTGAACCGCAGCCGCCGGTCCCAGCACTCCCGTAATTCATCCGGCACTCCCGTAATTCATCCGGTGCTCGTGGGCGTCAGACGCCGATGTCGCACCCGTCCTTGCGCCAGACCGCCACGACCGCAGGCCGGTTGATCTTGCCGGCACCGTCGGGCCAGGCGCTCAGCGGCTTCTCGACCGTGGCGCCGTCGATCTCACCCGGGTGCTGCACGGAGACGAGCACACGACGGTCCTGGATGACCGGGCCGCAGGTCTCCGCGCCCTTCGGCATCGTCAGGAACTGCTTGAGCTCACCGCGCCGCTCGCCGCGCGTGGCGACCCCGAAGAGGCCGTCGTGCGAGCCGAGCTGGTTGCCGTCGGTGGAGATCCACAGGTTGCCGTACGAGTCGAAGGCGACGTTGTCCGGGCAGGAGATCGGGGAGACCTGGTCCTTCGGGAACCCGGCGAAGTAGGTGGCCGAGTCGTTCGGGTCGCCCGCCACCAGGAACAGCGTCCAGGCGAACTTCTTGCTGTCGGCGCGGTTCCAGCGCTCGGTGAGCTCCAGGATCTGGCCGTGCTTGTTGGCGTTGCGCGGGTTGGCCTCGTCGGCCTTGGCGTTCGAGCCGACGCCGCGGTTGGAGTTGTTGGTGAGGGCGACGTACACCTTGCCGGTGTGCGGGTTGGGCTCGATGTCCTCGGGCCGGTCCATCTTGGTGGCGCCGACCTTGTCCCCGGCGAGCCGCGTGAAGACGAAGACCTCCTCGGCCGTCATCCCCTCGACGTGCGATTCGGCACCGTCGGCGGTGGCGGTGGCCAGCGGGATCCACTCGCCGCTGCCGTCGAACTCACCGTCGGAGGGAAGCTTGCCGGTCCCGTCGATCTCGATGGCGGGCGAGTCACCGGTGAGCTTGGCGACGTAGAGGGTCCCCTCGTCGAGCAGCGACAGATTGTGCTCACGCACAGCCCGGCTCGACCCCTTCTTCATCCGCTTGCTGCTGACGAACTTGTAGAAGTAGTCGAAGCGCTCGTCGTCACCGGAGTAGACGACGGGGCGGCCGTCCTCGGTCAGCCGGACCGTGGCGCCCTCGTGCTTGAACCGGCCGACGGCGGTGTGCTTGCGCGGCTTGGAGCTGGGGTCGTACGGGTCGAGCTCGACGACGTACCCGAAGCGGTGCGGCTCATTGGGCTCCTGCGCCACGTCGAAGCGCTTGTCGAAACGCTCCCACTTGCGCTCGCTCGCACCGGTTCCGAGGCCGTACCGCTTGTCGGTGGCCCGCGTGGCATTGGCGAAGTACTGGTTGAAGTTCTCCTCGCCGTGCAGCGTGGTGCCCCACGGGGTGACGCCACCGGAGCAGTTGTTGAGGGTGCCGAGGACCTTGGTGCCGGTCGGGTCGGCGGAGGTCTTCAGCAGGTCGGAGCCGGCGGCGGGCCCGGTGACCTTGAACTCGGTGGTGGCGGTGACGCGCCGGTTCAGCGGGTGCCGGGGAACGGCGGTGAGCCGCCCGCTCTTCCGATCCCCTTCGACCACGACGGCGGAGAGCCCATGAGCGGCCCAGGCGACCTCGACCTGCTGCTTGGTCGGGTTGGCGGCGTCGTAGCCACGGAACATGAGCACTTCGTCGGTGTACTCGTGATTGGCGACGAGTACCTGCCGGTTGCGCTCACCGGGCAGGGGGAGCAGGGCGAGGAAGTCGTTGTTGTACCCGAACTGCTTGGACTGCGACTCACCGGTCTGGTTGTCCGGGTCGAAGGCCGGGGCACCGCGCAGGATGGGCTCCCCCCACTTGATGACGATGTTCTGCGCGTAGCCGTCCGCGACGCTCACGACGTCGGCGGTGTTCGGCGCGACGGGGCTGAAGCGCAGCCCGCGAGCACCGCGCCCGAAGGTACCGGTGCGCTCGGTCGTCTCCGCCCCAGCGGCTTCGACGGCGTCGGCCTTCGGCGCCCCGACGGTGGCGGTGGCACCCACGGCGGCGACCGCGGAGACGACGGCGGCGGCGCGCAGTGTCGTACGGCGGCTGAGGGCGTCGGCGATGACGTCACCCACGTACGGGTTCGTGGTGGTGTTCGGCACCTCGTGGAAACAGGCGTCACCACACCGGAACCGGCAGGTCAGGGCAGAACGCCCACCAGGGTGCGAGTCACTGTTATTGGTGCGGATGATCGGCAGCGGAATACGCATGGCGTTTTGTTCTCCCCTTGCTTCCCCTTGAGTGCAGCGTGGGGGACGGTAGGGGCACGTTTGTGCGGGAGCGGGGCGAGTGAATGAACGAGAGGTGAACCAGAGGTAGATGTACGGCAGTTGAGCGCGTGGCGGGAGTCGACTCAATGCACCCCTTGACGGACCGGAGGGCCTAGTGTCCGCCCCTCCCCAAGATCGCCATCTGAGGCCGCTAACCTTACGTGTCCGTCCTGGCCAGGGATCTACGGGCATCAACTCACGCGAAGGGTTGCGCACATGGGCATTCTCACTCTCCTGCGGAACGCGTTCGGCAGGTCCCGCAAGGGGCGTACCGCCGAAGCAGAGGGTGCGACTCCTTCGCCGGAACCGCAGCCGACGGTCCCGTCCCCGTCCCCCGAGCCCCAGCCGACGGCTACCGCCCAGGTACCGGAGCCGCGGGGGGCGGAGCCGCGGGAGACCGGGACGGCGGGGGCTGCGGAGACGGCGCCGGCTGCGGAGACGGCGCGGGCTACGGAGACGGCGCGGGCTACGGAGACGGCTGGGTCGGCTGAGAGGGCCGCGGCGTCCGAGAGCACCGCGACCTCCGAGAGGACCGAGAAGGCCGAGAAGGACGCCGACGAGCACGATCTGGTCTCGGCGGCCTTCGACAACGTCACGGTGCCTAAGCCGGCGAAGCCGGTGGAGACGGTGGCTGAGGAGCCGGGTGCGGTCGCGCCGGTGACTGAGGAGACGGTTGCGGAAGCGCCGGTCGCTGAGGAGCCGGTCGTCGCGGAG
>JABFVM010000185.1 GCA_013362785.1 Streptomyces sp.
CTGCTGCTGTGCCATCAGTCCTCGCCGTCGTTTCTGCCCGCGGTGCGCGCGGTGTTGTTACGGTCTCCGTCGGCCACGCTACAGCCTTCGCGCAAGCCGTCGGTCCGAGACGGTCGCCCCAAACCGGAAGGAGCCGGACCGGCCATCAAACCGGTACCCCTGCTCCTCGTGCAAATTCTGTGTACCGGCGGTACTGCCCCTGTAACGCTTCAGCGCCGCTTCCTTCGCGTACGGTCACGGATCGGGCACCGTGCTTGACCTGTCAGTGCCGTGGGGCAGACTTGGCCGGGAATAGCACATTGGATCACCCGGATCATCCGGATCAAGCGATCCATGGCAACCGCAGGGGCCCAAGAGGCTACGGGGGACGCAGAACATGAGCCAGGACGGCGCGCAGGACCGGTACGCGGGTCGGTCACTCGCCGGCAACCGCTATCAGCTGCGCGACTTGCTCGGCGAGGGCGGCATGGCCTCGGTGCACCTCGCCTACGACAGCGTGCTCGACCGGCAGGTCGCGATCAAGACGCTGCACACCGAGCTCGGCCGTGAGCAGGCGTTCCGCGAGCGCTTCCGGCGCGAGGCCCAGGCCGTGGCGAAGCTCACGCACACCAACATCGTCTCCGTCTTCGACACCGGCGAGGACAGCCTCGACGGGATGACGACGCCGTACATCGTCATGGAGTACATCGAGGGCCGGCCGCTGAGCTCGGTCTTCGACGAGGACGTGCGGCAGTTCGGCGCGGTGCCCGTCGACAAGGCGCTGAAGATCACCGCGGATGTGCTCGCGGCGCTGGAGATCAGCCACGAGATGGGGCTGGTCCACCGGGACATCAAGCCGGGCAACGTGATGCTGAACAAGCGTGGCGTGGTCAAGGTGATGGACTTCGGCATCGCGCGGGCCATGCAGTCCGGTGTGACGTCCATGACACAGACCGGCATGGTGGTCGGCACCCCCCAGTACCTCTCCCCGGAACAGGCCCTCGGCAAGGCGGTCGACGCCCGCTCCGACCTGTACTCGGTCGGCATCATGCTGTTCCAACTCGTCACCGGGCGGCTGCCGTTCGACGCGGACTCGCCGCTGGCGATCGCGTACGCGCATGTGCAGGAGGAGCCGGTCGCTCCGTCCTCGATCAACCGCGCCCTGCCGCCTGCCGTGGACGCGCTGGTCGCCCGTGCGCTGAAGAAGAATCCGAACGAACGCTTCCCGAGCGCCGACGCCATGCGCGAGGAGTGCCAGCGGGTGGCCGCGTCGTTCCAGGCGGCCCCGCCGAGCATCGTGCCCGGCGCGCACACGCAGAGCGGCCAGGGCGTCGGCGCCGCGGTGTTCCCGCCGGTCGGCCAGGCGCCGCCGCCCGCGGGCCCCGTCCAGACGCCGTACCAGCAGACCCCGCCCCCGGCGCCGTACGGCACCCCGCCGCCGTCGATGCCCTCGCCCGCGTACGGCTACCCGCAGCAGCCGCAGCAGCCCGGCTACCAGACGCCGGCGCCGGCCGGGTACCAGACGCCGCCGGCCGGCTACGCCCCGCAGCAGGGCCACGCGACCCCGCCGCCGTACGGCATCTCGCCCCAGCGGCCCGGCACTTCGGGCGGCGGGAAGAGCAACCGGCCGGTGATCATCGGCTCGATCGTCGTGTCCATCCTCGCGGTGGGCGGCCTGATCGCGGCGCTGACGCTGAACGGCGGCGGCACCGAGGACGACGGGGGCGGCAGCGGTGGCACCAGCGCGACGCCGTCGATCACGAAGGCCGCCGGGTATCGCGAGGGCGACAGCTCGGACACGATCGAGACGACCGAGTGCACGGAGCCGCAGGAGTCGTATCTCAACCCCGACCAGGTGCAGCTGCCGGACTTCACGTTCAAGTACTGGCCGTCGGTCGTCGAGTGCCTCAAAGCCGCGAACTGGAAGTACGTGAAGAAGGACGTGAACGAGAACACGTTCGGCCAGGGCACCGTCATGCGGCAGACGCCCAAGGCGCGGGCGGACTTCGACCCCGACAACCCGCCGACGATCACGTTCGAGGTCTCGACGGGCAATCCGGAGTGACGCCTGTCACATCTGTGAAGTGGTGATGTGAAAGGGCCCGGCAGCTTCGGCTGCCGGGCCCTTGGCGTATCGGGGGGCGGTGGTTACAGGTACGGTCCTCCCGAGCGGCCGCCCTGGATGTGTTCGCCGTCCTCGTGGCCGCCGACTCCCGGCGGCAGGGCGCGGCGCATCTGCTCCAGCTGGGCCCGGGCCGCCATCTGCTGGGCGAACAGCGTGGTCTGGATGCCGTGGAAGAGGCCCTCCAGCCAGCCGACCAACTGGGCCTGCGCGATCCGCAGTTCCGCGTCGCTCGGGGTCGCCTCGTCCGTGAACGGCAGGGAGAGCCGCTCCAGCTCCTCGACGAGTTCCGGGGCCAGGCCGTCCTCCAGCTCCTTCACCGAGCTGGCGTGGATCTCCTTCAGCCGGACCCGGCTCGCCTCGTCCAGGGGAGCCACGCGCACCTCTTCGAGCAGCTGCTTGATCATGCTGCCGATCCGCATGACCTTCGCAGGCTGCTCGACCTGCTCCGTCACCGGGATCTCGCGGGAGTCCTCGTCTCCGTTGCCGCCGCTGAGCGCCATCCCGTCCTGGCCCACGACCAGGATCTGGGG
>JABFVM010000172.1 GCA_013362785.1 Streptomyces sp.
GTTGTTCATCGTCAGCGGGCAGACGTCGGGGCAGTTGGTGTAGCCGAAGTAGATCAGCGTCGGCTTGCCCTGGGTCTCCTTGCGGAGGTCGTACTTCTTGCCGTTCGTGTCGTTGAGGACCAGGTCCGGCTTCTCGAAGGGCTTGTCGAGGACGATGGCCGCCTTGTCCGAGCCGGCCTCCTCGGAGACCACGGTGACGGGATCGGCGCTGTCGCCACCGCTGCCGCAGGCGGAGAGGGTGAGGGTGGCGGCGGCGAGCAGGGCGGCCGCGGCGAAGGTCTTCTTACGCATGGCAAGTCTTCTTACACATAGAAAAATGTCCCAGTTGTTCCGGCTGTGCGTGCTGTTCCGGTTGTGCTGTTTCGACCGTGCTGTTCCGGCTGTCTCGGTGGTGAGGACCCGGCGCGCACCGGAGGCGTGCCCCGGCGCGCGCCGTGAACCGAAGGGGCCGTCAGGCCTCGGTGCGCCGACGGCCGGCGAGCACGCCGTACGCCACACCCAGCGCGCCGACGACGATGCCGACCACGCCGAGGACGCGGGCGGTGGTGTCGCTGCTGTCGGCGGGCTCGGCGGCGTCGGTCTTGGCGGAGGCCGCCTCGGCGTCGTCGGAGTCGGAGGCCTTGTCGGCGGAGGACGAGCCGTGGTGGCCCTCCTCGGCGGCGGACAGCGCGAGCACCGGCGCCGGGTTGTCGGGCTCCTCCTGGCCCTTCTGCGTCACCTCGATCCAGCGCACGACCTCGTCGTTGGAGTACGTCTGGAGCGCCTTGAAGACGAGTTCGTCGGTGTCCTCGGGGAGCTGGCCGATGGAGACGGGGAACTTCTCGAAGTAGCCGGGCTCGACGCCCTTGCCCTCGGCGGTCCAGGTGATCTTGGAGACGGCCTCGGAGATCTTCTCGCCGTGCATCTCGATCGGCTTGTCGAGCTTGGACTTGGTGACGTCGATCTTCCAGCCGGCCATCGGCTCCGGCATCGCGGAGGCCAGCGGGTGGTCGGTCGGGAAGGTCACCTCCAGCTTGGTGGTCGACGCGTCGTCGCGCTCGTTGGGCACCTTGAAGTCGACGACCGCGTAGCCGCCCTTGGCTGCCGTGCCCTCGGGCTGCACGCTGACGTGGGCGAACGCGGGGGCGGACAGGGCGAGCACGGCCGTGCCGGCGAGGGCGCCGACGGCGGCGAAACGAGAGGCCTTCATGCGAAGCACTCCACTGTGAGTGAGATTCGGGATTCCGGTGGTGAAGAGGAGTACGCGCGCGCAGGGGTGCCCGATCAGCGGGAATGTCGGCGAGGCCGGGACGGCCGGCGAGGCCGAACCGCTCGGCGAAGCCAGGACTGTCGGTGAAGCCAGGACGGTCGGCGAAGCCAGGTCGGCGAAGCCGGACAAGAGGGATCCCGCGATCGAAGAACTCGCGCACACACGCGTGCCGCACGACGGCGGCCCCTCAGCCCCACGCAGGGGAGTGCTGGCGGTCGCGTCGTGTCAGGCGGCGAGAACGAGTGCGGCACCGGCCGGCGGACCTCGCCTGACCACCGTGTGCTGAAGAGCGAGCGTGCGTGGCTCGGCCGGACCGAACCACCCGGCGCACAGGATGCGCGGACCCGTCTCGGGTGCGCCCGGCAGTCCGGCACGCAGGGCGCGCACCAGAGCGAGCGCCCCGCGCAGGGATCGTACGAACGCCCCCTCGGCGACCGAATGCGCCGACAGGGCGGACATCTCGACGATGCGCAGCAGGGCCAGGTCCCCGCGCCGCAGCAGCCACCCCGCGGCGACCGCCGCGAGCACGTGGGCCAGCAGCATGGGCAGGGTCGGCAGAAGCGACGCGGAGGCGTCCGTGGCGGAGTTCGTGACCGAGTTCGCGACGGTGGACATCGTGTCCGCCGACCGGTGCGAGGCGTGCGTCCCCGTGGCCGGGTGCAGCCGCGCCTCGGTGAGGATCCGCTGGGCCTGGACGGGGCTGATCGCCGCCGTGGCGGTCCCGCAGACGAGCCGCGCGGCCAACTCGACCAGTGCGGCGTCGGACGCGGAGGACGTGGACGCGGCGGAGGTCCCGGCGGCGGCCGCCCCGGCACTCACCCCGTGCTGCCCGAGCCCGAACAGCGTGTGCAGGACGGTCTGGCCGGCCGCGAGCAGCACCGCGATCCCGGGCAGCGAACGCTCCCGCCCCGCGAACGGCACCGCGACCAGGAAAACCCCCAGGAACCCGGCGCCCAGCGTCCACAGCGGGATCGTCGCGCAGGAGCCCAGCGCGTGCCCGACCCCGGCCAGCACGACGCAGACCGCGGCGAAGACCGCGGCCCGCAGTACCCGGAGATCACTCCCGGAGCGCGCTGTGCGCGGCTGGGGGGCAGCAGACATGGCGGGCTCATCATCGCACTGGCCTTATGACCGCCATACGGCAGGTCCGCAAGATGAGGAACGGGCGATTCAGGATGTACAGGGAGAAGGTGACTGTACGACCGTAAGATCACCTTCTGATGTGGGCCGCCCCCACATACACCGATTACCGTGTGGGCGCATCGACCATATGGGCGGCATCACGTCAAGGATGTGCTTACAGCCGGGCACTCGCGGCAATACGTAACGGTATGTCGAGCCGCGGCCAGGAGGCTGGAGCATGAGCATCTGGTGGTCACTCCAT
>JABFVM010000338.1 GCA_013362785.1 Streptomyces sp.
GCTCGCGTCCTTGGTGCCGTCCGCGGTGCCCTGGGAGACCGTCTGGCGGGCGATCTGCTTGGCCATGTCCCAGTTCACCGGGCCGCCCTCGTACGAGAGCATCTGCCCGAGCTGCTGGAACGCGGCCCCGAGGTCGGTGGGGTTCAGCGAGCCGAACATGGCAGCGAACGGATTGTCCGCGCCAGGGCTGCCCAAGCCCCCGGCACCCGGCAGCCCGCCGAAACCGAACGGGTTGGCCGGTCCCTGACCACCACCGCTCTGCTGGTCCTTCTTCTTGCCCTCGTCGCCGTCTTCCGGCTCCTCCGGCGGAAGGCCGAATCCGAATGGGGTGTCACTCACGGGATTCCTCGGCTGGTAAGGCCACCGGTCTGCACCGGCGGCACGACTGCCCGATAACACCACCCAGCGTAGACACCGCGAGCCGTTCGGGCCTCGGTGCTTCGCCGACTCTTGGCCTGCGGCAGGATGGATGCCACCTGGTACGTACGCGTCACTAGCGTTCGTACTGAAGACAACCGCTGGAGACGCCCGGTGAGTTCCCCTGATCCGCAGGTTCGCGCAGCGCGAAACCGGTCAACCCCGTCCGCCGCCCGCGGGCCCGTCGTCGCGGTGACCGGTGCCGCGTCCGGTATCGGTGCGCTGCTCACCGAGCGGCTCGTCGAGTCGGACGAGGTCAAGCAGGTCATCGCCATCGACGAGCGACGCGGTGAGTGCGCGGCGGCGCAGTGGCACATCCTGGATGTGCGGGACCCGGCCATCGCCGAGAAGCTGCGGGGCGCCGACGTGGTCGTGCACCTGGCGCTCGACCTGGATCTGGAGACGGATTCGGCCGCGCGCACGGCTTACAACGTTCGGGGGACGCAGACCGTGCTGACGGCCGCTGCGGCGGCCGGAGTGCACCGGGTGGTGCTGTGCACCTCCTCGATGGTCTACGGGGCACTGCCCGACAACGAGTTGCCGCTGTCCGAGGACGCGGAGCTGCGGGCGACGGCGGAAGCCACCGGGGTCGGCGACCTGCTGGAGATCGAGCGCCTCGCGCGCAGGGCACCGCGGGCCCACCCGGGACTTAATGTCACGGTGGTGCGGCCCGCGGTCCTGGTCGGCGGCACCGACACCGCGCTGACCAGGTACTTCGAGTCGCCCCGGCTGCTCGTCGTGGCCGGGTCGCGGCCCGCCTGGCAGTTCTGCCATGTCGAGGACCTGTGCAGCGCCCTGGAGTACGCCGTCCTGGAGAAGGTCGAGGGGGAGCTCGCCGTCGGATGCGACGGATGGCTGGAACAGGAGGAGGTCGAGGAGCTCAGCGGGATCCGGCGCATGGAACTGCCGTCGGCGGTCGCCCTGGGCGCGGCGGCGCGGCTGCACCGGATCGGGCTGACCCCCTCACCGGCCGGGGACCTGGCCTACACGATGTATCCCTGGGTGGTCAGCGGGAGCCGGCTCCATGACGCGGGCTGGCGGCCGCAGTGGACCAACGAGGAAGTGCTCGCCGAGCTGCTGGAGGAGGTCTCCGGACGGCACACGGTCGCCGGGCGGCGACTGGGCCGCAAGGACGCGACGGCGGCCGGAGCCGCGGGCGCGACGGTGGCCCTGCTCGGTGCGGCGGCGGTGGTGCGGCGGGCACGGAAGGCCCGGCGGCGGATCTGAGGGGCCCTTCCCCTGCCCTACCTCGGGCTCGGGCGACGGCACGTACTCGCACGGCGTCCCGCTGACGCCCCACGACCTGCTGCCGCCCGACGCTCTGCCCGACACCTTGCTCGCCCCCCTGCCTGTAGAAGACTCCAACCCGCACGCGCGTGTGCCGGGCGATAACGCTATTCCCCGTCCTCGCGCGCGTGGGGCACGATGGGACCATGGCACCTACCAACGATCACCCCGGTGAGCAGGGCGCTCAGGACCCCATCAAGCTCATCGGCATTCGCGAGACGGCCCTCTCCCTGGACGAGGTCTTCCGGGCCGTCGGGGACGATGCCGCCGGTGGGACCGCGCTGTTCGTGGGGACCGTGCGGAACCACGACGGGGGTGCCGATGTCGACGAGCTCGGCTACTCGTGCCACCCCAGTGCCGAGGCCGAGATGCGGCGGATCGCCGAGAAGGTCGTCGCCGAGTATCCGGTGCGGGCGCTCGCGGCCGTCCATCGCGTCGGCGATCTCCAGGTCGGGGACCTCGCCGTGGTCGTCGCCGTCTCCTGCCCCCATCGCGGCGAGGCCTTCGAGGCGTGCCGGAAGCTGATCGACGATCTCAAGCACGAGGCGCCGATCTGGAAGCACCAGAAGTTCTCGGACGGCACCGAGGAGTGGGTCGGCGCCTGCTGATCGCGCCGCCCGCCCCCCTTGATCGCGCCGCCCGCCTCCCTTCATTGCGCCGCCCGGCCCTCCTCGATTGGGCCGCCCGGACCCTTCCGTACCACTCAGGTTGCGTAACCGCACCCCTGGCGTGAGCGTTGTCAGTGCCAGTGGTTAATCTGCTGATCAGTCAGTTGCGGTCGCTCATGGGGATGGGAGGACGGCATGGCGGCGCTCGCCTGGTTGCTGATTCCGCTCGGGGCTGCGGTCGGCGCCGGTCTGTGGGGCAGTTGGGCCAACCGAACCCGGAAGGCCCGGGGCGACGGACCGGAGCTCGACGGGTATGCCCGGTTCCGCGAGGCCATGGAGAAGCCCCCCTCCCGTACTTGATCGCGGTGGGGGGGGGTTCCACTGGGCCGGCGATTCACTGTCGGACGGCCCTGACGGGGCGCTGACAGGAGTGTCACGTACTGTCTTGGCATGCCACGCCGCACCGCGACGATGCTCGCCTCCACCCTGATGCTGATCGCGCTCCTGTGCGCGGGAGTGTTCATCACCGTGCCGTACTCGGAGATGTCCCCGGGGCCCACGGTGAACACCCTGGGCGAGCACGACGGCGAGCCGGTGCTGCAGGTCTCCGGGCACAAGACCTACCCGACGTCCGGGCACCTCAACATGACCACGGTCCGGGTCACCAGCGCCGACTACAAGATGAACCTCGTGGAAGCCGTGTACGGCTGGCTCGCGCACGACAACAAGGTCGTGCCGCACGACACCCTCTACCCGGACGGCAAGACCGAGGAGCAGTCCACCCAGGAGAACGCCGAGGAGTTCAGCCAGTCCCAGGAGAGCGCCAAGGTCGCCGCCCTGAAGGCGCTGGACATCCCGGTGCAGAGCTGGGTGATCGTCGCGACCGTGGTGAAGGGGACGCCGGCCGAGGGCAAGCTGCACGCCGGTGACGTGATCAAGGCCGTCGACGGTACGGCGGTGAAGGAGCCTTCCGACGTCGCGAAGCTGGTGACCAAGCACAAGCCCGGTCAGGACGTCGTCTTCACGATCGTGCCCGCCAAGGAGCAGGTGGCCGCCGAGAAGGAACGCAGGGCGCCGACGAAGACCGAGAAGATCACCATCAGGACCGCCGCGTCCGACGACAGCTCCGAGAAGCGCGCCATCGTCGGGATCTCCGCCGGGACCGATCACACCTTCCCGTTCAGCATCGACATCAAGCTCGCCGACGTCGGCGGCCCCAGCGCCGGCCTGATGTTCGCACTCGGGCTCTACGACAAGCTCAGCCCGGGCAGCCTCACCGGCGGCAAGTTCGTCGCCGGCACCGGCACCATCGACGACGAGGGCAAGGTCGGCCCCATCGGCGGCATCGAGATGAAGACCGTCGGCGCGCGCGAGAAGGGCGCCCAGTACTTCCTCACACCCGCCGACAACTGCGCGACCGCCGCCAGGGACGTCCCCGACGGGCTCACCCTCGTCAAGGTCGGCACCATCTCCGACGCCCTCGACGCACTGAAGGACATCCGCTCCGGCGACACCGCCGGCCTGCAGAAGTGCTCCACCAAGGGCTGAGCGGCAGACCTGGGTACGACGATGGGGGGCGCCCTTCACCTCAAGGGCGCCCCCCATCGTCGTACCGGAGGACTCGGTCCTCGTACCGGACGACCTCAGTCCGCGAACGTCGCCGACAGCGCTTCCGCCAGGCCGGGGACCAGATCCGGGCCGGTGAGGACCTCCGTCGGGGTGTCCTTCTCGCGCAGGCGCAGGGCCGACTCGCGGCCGCCGTCGCGCAGGACCGCGACCGTCATCCGGACCTCCTGGCGGGCCGGATGGTCCGCCACCCACTTCGTGAGCTTGGTCCCGCTCAGGCCCTGCGGGACCTGGTCCTCGGCGGACGGGGGCAGCATCAGGCGCTCGACGGTCAGCGCGCAGCCGACCACCGCGTCCGGCCAGGCGATCGTGCCGAGGAACTCGTCGAGCGCCTTGCCCGTTGGAAGTTCGTCCTGCTCGATCGGGGTCAGGCCGGAGGACTCCTGCTCGTCCCCCAGGCCGAGCTGGGCGGCGAGGCCGGGTTCCTGGGCCTGCAGCCGTGCGGTGTCTACGAGGGCGAAGAGGCGGGCGGGCTGGTCCCAGCCGAGACCGGAGGCGTACTCGTCGATCTCAAGAACGGCCCGGGTCAGCGGGCTCGCCGCCATGGGAGTGTTGGACATGGTCACAATCCTGCCTCGTTCATGGCCGGAATCGGGAACTGAGTAAACGGTGAGTAAGTTGCATAGGTGTGGGCCCACGATCACGGGGGGCCACGGAGGGTCCACGAAGACGCGGGCCTGACGGACCAACAGCGAACCTCGGGGTGCGAACCTTGGCTTTCCAGATGCCGGACCGCGGCGGAGGCCCGACCGGGCCACGGATCAGAGTGGGCCGCCCGTCCCGGCGTGTCCGGACGCTGCTCATGACACTGGGCGTCCTCGCCGTCCTCGGCATGGCCTTCACCATGTTCGCGGGCTTCTGGACGGACTGGCTCTGGTACCGGTCGGTGAACTACTCGTCGGTGTTCACGACGACGCTGTGGACGAAGATCGGTCTGTTCTTCGTCTTCGGTCTGCTCATGGCCCTCGCGGTCGGCTTCAACATCTGGCTGGCGCACCGGCTGCGTCCGCCGCTGAGCGCCATGTCCATGGAGCAGCAGAGCCTCGACCGCTACCGCATGGGCATCGCGCCGTACAAGAAGTGGCTGCTGCTCGCGATCACCGCCCTGGTCGGCCTGATCGCCGGCGCCTCCGCCTCCAGCCAGTGGCGGACCTGGCTGATGTGGGTCAACGGCGTGCCGTTCGGCGAGAAGGACCCGCAGTTCCACCTCGACGTCGGCTTCTACGCCTTCGACCTGCCCTGGTACCGGTTCCTGCTCGGCTTCGGCTTCGCCGCCGCGATCCTCTCCGTGATCGCCGCCGCGCTCACCCACTACCTGTACGGCGGGCTGCGCATCACCAGCCCGGGCGCGCGCGCCACGGCCGCGGCGACCGGCCATCTGTCGGTCCTCATCGGCATCTTCGTCGCCCTGAAGGCGGTCGCGTACTGGCTGGACCGGTACGGACTCGCGGTGAAGTCCAGCGACTTCAAGGCGACCGACAACTGGACCGGCCTCAGGTACGTCGACGCCAACGCCTATCTGCCGGCCAAGACGATCCTGTTCTGCATCGCCGTGATCTGCGCGCTGCTGTTCTTCGCCACCCTGTGGCGGCGCACCTGGCAGCTGCCCGTCATCGGCTTCGGCCTGATGGTGCTCTCGGCGATCCTCATCGGCGGCCTGTACCCGGCGATCGTGCAGAAGTTCCAGGTCCAGCCCAACGAGCAGGCCAAGGAAGCGCCGTACGTCGAGAAGAACCTGAAGGCGACGCGCGAGGCGTACGGCATCGACGGCGCCGACGTCACCGAGTACCCGGGCACGAGCAGCACCGAGGACAAGACCCAGCTGCGCGACGACGTGGACTCCGCGGCGAGCATCCGGATCTTGGACCCGAACATCGTCTCGCCGACGTTCCAGCAGCTCCAGCAGATCAGGAACTACTACGCGTTCCCGACCAACCTGGACGTCGACCGGTACAGCAAGGACGGCAAGGACCAGGACACCGTGCTCGGTCTGCGTGAGATCAACCTCAACGGCATTCCGAAGCGGAACTGGATCAACGACCACTTCCGTTACACCCACGGCTACGGTGTGGTCGCCGCCGAGGGCACCAGCGCCGACTCCCAGGGCCGACCGGACTTCACCGAGTCCGACCTGCCGTCCAAGGGCGACCTCGGGAAGTACGAGCAGCGGGTCTACTACGGCGAGAAGACCACCATGTACTCGATCGTCGGCGGTCCCCAGAAGGAGATCGACTACTCCGACGACAGCGGTGAGAAGACCTACAGCTACCAGGACGACAGCGGGGTCAGCCTCTCCAACCCGGTCAACCGGGCCGCGTACGCGGTGGCGTTCGGCGAGCCGCAGATCCTGTACTCCGGTGCGATCGGCGACGGTTCGCGCATCCTGTACAACCGCACGCCCAAGGAGCGCGTCGAGGCGGTCGCCCCGTGGCTGACCATCGACGGTGACGCCTATCCGGCGGTCGTGGACGGCCGTATCCAGTGGATCGTCGACGCGTACACGACGACGAACGGCTATCCGTACTCGTCGCGCACGACCCTCGGTGACACGACGGCCGACTCGCTCACCGCCACCAACGACAACCGTGCGGTGGTGGCCCAGCAGAACCAGGTCAACTACATCCGCAACTCGGTGAAGGCGACCGTCGACGCCTACACCGGCGAGGTCAAGCTCTTCCAGTGGGACACCAAGGACCCGGTCCTGAAGACCTGGATGAAGGCGTTCCCGGACACGGTGAAGTCCAAGAGCGAGATCTCGAAGTCGCTGATGGCCCATCTGCGGTACCCGCAGGACCTGTTCAAGGTCCAGCGCGAGCTGCTCACCCGCTACCACGTGAAGGACGCCACGACGTTCCTCAGCGGCAGCGAGGTCTGGCAGGTGCCGGACGACCCGACCAACAAGTCGGGCAGCGCGGTGCCGCCGTACTACCTGAGCATGAAGATGCCCGACCAGAAGGCACAGGCGTTCTCACTGACGACGACGTTCACGCCGAACGGCCGGGACAACCTCAGCGCCTTCATGGCGGTCGACGCCGAGGCGGGCACCACCGACTACGGCAAGATCAGAGTTCTGAAACTGCCGACCAACACCACGGTCAACGGGCCCAGTCAGGTCCAGAGTCAGTTCAACTCCGAGCAGAACATCGCCGAGACGATCAGGCTGCTGAGAGGTGGCGACTCGGAAGTCGAGTACGGCAACCTGCTGGCGGTCCCGCTCGACGGCGGACTGCTCTACGTGGAGCCGGTCTATGTACGCGGTGGCGGGCTCAAGTACCCGCTGCTGCGGAAGGTGTTGGTGTCCTACGGCGGCAGCACCGCCTTCGAGGACACCCTCGGCGAGGCCCTGAACAAGGTCTTCGGAGCGGAGGGCCCGACCACCGAGCCACCGGACGAGGGCGACCAGGACGGCGGCGGTACGAAGCCTCCGCCGACGTCGACCAACCCGACGGTCCAGGACGCGCTGGACGACGCCCAGAAGGCCTTCACGGCCGGCCAGGACGCCCTGAAGAAGGGCGACTGGGAGGCGTACGGCAAGGCGCAGAAGGACCTTGAGGACGCCCTGAAGCGGGCCGAGGACGCGCAGGCGCAGGCCGACAAGACCGGCGGCAGCGGCGGTGGTGGCAGCGGCAGCAGCCCGAAACCGAGCACGAGTCCCAGCCCGACCAGCAGTCCTTCCGGGACTTAGGGACGACGGTTGATCAAATAGCACCCCCCGCGCCGTGATACGGTTGCTTCACAACGGCGCGGGGTGGAGCAGCTCGGTAGCTCGCTGGGCTCATAACCCAGAGGTCGCAGGTTCAAATCCTGTCCCCGCTACTGAAGTCGGCGAATCTTTCGTACGACAGCGAAGGCCCGGATCCTCCAAGGATCCGGGCCTTCGTGGTGTGCGAACGCATGTGCCGGGGGGCGGGGCGGCCACGCCACCGAGGGGAGTTGGGGGAGTTGTGTTTGACTTGTCTCTCTGTGGGCATGTCGACAAAACGCTGAAGTGACCTCAATGGCTGCGGTATACCAGGTGTACCCAGGTTGCAGGTGGTGCGACGATGGACGTTATGGGGGACAAGGCAACTCTGTTGGAGACAGGGCGGTTTGTGCAGCCTGCCGACTTTGTGGCGCCGACGGGCGATTTCGTGCAGCCGACGGACAGTGCCTCGCAGTCGGTGGGTGATGAGGCGGGGGAGGTCGTCGAGGAGGCGCGGCAGCGGCTCGCCGCCGAGACCGGCGACGTCGAGGCGATGAGCGTCCTCGGGGCCATGCTGCTGCGCCGTGGTGACCTCGACGGAGCCGAGCCCCATCTGCGTGCCGCCACCGCCGCCGGGGACCGGGCCGCCGCCAACAACCTGGGAGTCCTTCTCCACCAGCGCGGCTATGCCGACGAGGCCGCCGGCTGGTGGCGGATCGCCGCCGTCGCCGGGTCGGCCGCGGCCGCGCACGCGCTGGGACGCCATCACCGTGAGCGGGGCGACGAGCCAGCCGCCGAGTACTGGCTGCGGCAGTCCGCCGAGCAGGGGCACACGCTGGGCGCGTACGCGCTCGCCGATCTGCTGGAGCACCGCAGCGATGCCGGGGCCGGGCGGTGGATGCGGGTCGCGGCGGAGCGTGGGCACCGTGAGGCGGCGTACCGGCTGGCGCGTTCGCTGGACCGGCAGGCGTCGCGTACGGGCGAGGACGGGGTCGACAACGGTGTCGAGGCGGACGAGGCGCTGCTCGACCAGACCGAGCAGTGGTACCGGCAGGCCGCCGCGCGCGGGCACCGCAGGGCCGCGCTGCACCTCGGGGCGATCCTGGAGAAGCGCGGGGAGCTCAAGGAGGCCGGGCGCTGGTATCTGACGTCCGCCAAGGACGGGGAGGCGCGGGCCGCCTGTGCGCTCGGGTTCCTGCTGCGGGACGCCGGGGACAGCGAGAGCGCCGCCGTGTGGTGGCTGCGGGCCGCGCAGGACGGTGACGGCAACGCCGCGAACGCGCTGGGCGCGCTGCACGCCGAGCGCGGCGAGACGCAGACCGCCGAGCGCTGGTACCGGGCCGCGATGGACGCCGGTGATGTGAACGGGGCGTACAACCTCGGGCTGCTCTGCGCCGAGCAGGGCCGTATCGCGCCGGCCGAGCAGTGGTACCGGCGGGCGGCCTACGCCGGGCACCGTGAGGCGGCCAACGCGCTGGCGATCCTGCTGCTCCAGGGCGGGGACGCGACCGGCGCCGAGCCGTGGTTCTCCAAGGCCGCGGAGGCCGGGAGCGTGGACGCCGCGTTCAACCTGGGGATCCTGCACGCCGGACGGGGCGAGGAGCGCCCCGCGCTGCGGTGGTACGAGCGTGCCGCTGCCGCCGGGCACACGGAGGCGGCGCTGCAGGTCGGGATCGCCCGGCTGCGGGACGGCGACGAGGCCGCGGCGGAGCGGCATCTGCGGTGCGCGGCCGGAGGCGGCAGCGCGGAGGGGGCGTATCGGCTGGCGACGCTGCTGGACGCCCGTCGGCCGCCCGAGCCGGCGCATGAGCTCGGGGAGCAGGTGCACGAGAAGACCGAGTGCGAGGAGTGGTACGAGCGGGCGGCCTCCCAGGGGCATCGGCGCGCCCAGGTGCGGGTCGGGATGCTGGCGGCCGCGCGCGGGGACGTGGTGGAGGCGGCCCGGTGGTATCGGGAGGCCGCCGAGGCCGGATCGCGCAACGGCGCGTTCAATCTGGGGCTGCTGCTGGCCCGCGAGGGCAGTGAGCCGGAGGCCGCGGTGTGGTGGACGCGGGCGGCGGACGCCGGGCACGGGCGGTCGGCGTTGCGGCTCGCTCTGGTCTACGCGCGTCGCGGTGAGCTGGCGGAGGGGCAGCGGTGGGCCGACCGGGCCGTGACGCTGGGGCCGGGGGAGGTTTCCGAGCGGGCTGCCCGGTTGAGGGATGCGTTGCGGGAAGAGCTTTCCGCCTGAGGTCGATCTGCGGCTGCGGCTGTGGGCGGGGCTGTGGCTGTGGGCGCGGCCTCGGCGCCGTTGTGGCTGGCTGCGCGGTTCCCCGTGCCCCCAGGAGGGGTGCGGTTAAGCGATTTGCTTCTTGCCGCGTCCCTCACGTAACGTTGCATTCACCGACGCGGGGTGGAGCAGCTCGGTAGCTCGCTGGGCTCATAACCCAGAGGTCGCAGGTTCAAATCCTGTCCCCGCTACTGAAGGCCTAGGGCCGGAATCCGAAAGGGTTCCGGCCCTAGGTGGTTTTCAGGGCTCAAGGCTCAGAGCTCAGGGTTTAGGGCTTGTGGCCCACGGCCTCCTCGTACAAGGCGCGGGTCACCGTCTCCGACTCCGGCAGCGGGCTGCCCTCCGCGACTCCCTGGGCCTCGTAGGCCGACTGGAGGCGGGTGGTCGTGCCGTCGCGGATCTCCCAGTCCATGCGCAGGGGTGGCGTGGACTTGAGGATGGGCTCTTCTGTCTTGAGGAGTTTGGACAGGTATGTGACGAAGGTCGCATCTTGCTTGTAGTCCGACGCGAAGTAGGTATTCACCGTGCGGATGTAGGCCCTGAGCAGGGCCACGCCCGCGTCCACGTCGTCCTGGAGGAGTGCGCGGCCGTAGAGCATGCCGCCCAACGGTTCGCCCGGCGGCTGGCCGCCCAGGAAGGCGTAGCCCTTCTCGCCGTCCACCTTGCGCCAGACCGGGTCCAGTAGCCATGCCGAGTCGACGCCGCCGTTCCGCAGGGCGGTGAGGACGTCGGCCGAGCCCAGTTGTTGGTACTGGATGTCGGCCAGGCCGCCGCCGTGCTTCCGCAGGGCCTTCTCCATGGGGTAGGCGATGACCGAGCCCTTGCCGATCATCGTGCCCAGCCTGCGGCCGGCCATGGTGACCTGGGTCGCGGACTCGCCCTCCTTCACGCGGACCCACAGGCCGCTCTTCGACTTCGGGTCGGGTGAGAAGTTCCCCGCGACCCACTTGATGTCGAAGCCGCCCTTCACGCCGTTCATGACCGCCGCTTCCGGGGCCGCCCACAGGGCGTCGATGTCGCCCTTGGCCAGCAGGGGGAGCGCGTCCGGGGTCGGGAGGACCTGCAGCTTGACGTCCAGGCCCTCCTTCTTGAACTCGCCTTTGTCTAGCGCGACTTGGAGCGGGGCGACGTATTCGGCGCTCAGTGTTCCCGTCGCGATCGTCAGTTCGCGAGGTTCGGGCAGGGGGCGTGGGGCGGGGGCTCCGGGGGCGCAGCGGGCCGGGGCGCGGGTCGGGGAGAGGTCCTTCGGGGGCGTCCAGGACTTCGCGCCGCAGCCTTCCACCGGGCGGATGGTGCGGTTGGCTGTCGCTGCCTTCGACGAGGAGGCCGAATCGTGGGGCGATGAGCACGCCGCCGATGCGAGTAGCGCCGCCGTGGCGACAGCGGCGCCGTAGGCAATGCTGCTCCTGC
>JABFVM010000281.1 GCA_013362785.1 Streptomyces sp.
CGGCACGGAAGTGCTGACCGCTGCGGGACTGCGGGCCGGCACGGAGTCGCCGCACTGGCCCCACGCCCGACCGACGCGCAACCGGCCCGGACCCCACCGGCCCCGCCCCGGACCGACGCGGGCCCTCCCCCACCGGCCCTGCCGCCTCCACCCCCGGCGCCCGCGAACCCTCCCCCACCCACCCCACGCCAGACGCCCCGGAGCCTTCGCCCTCGTCCCGCGCGACCGCCCGCATCCGCGCAGCCCAAGGTATTCGTACGGCACGTGGTCTTCGGCGCCCCCGTGTCCGGAAGACCCGTCGGGTGACCCGTCGGAAGACACGCATGGTCCTACTGTCCGACGGATCCACTCCGCCCGCGATGTGTGGTGTGCCACCCGAAGGAACCATCGTCCCGGTCCAGGGCGTTTATCCAGGTGCACACAGCGTGGCCGGTTCCCGGCGGCAGGCGCGTGTGTGTGCTGATCAACAGGCGCCTCCCGCGCGTACTAAGGGGTCCGAGAGAAAGGCGGCTCCGTGGACCTGCTCGACATCCTGCTGTTGCTGGTGATCCTGGCCTACGCGGCATCCGGCTACCGTCGCGGACTGGTCGCCGGCTGCGTCTCGCTCGCCGGTTTCGTGGGCGGCGCGGTGATCGGCGTATGGATCCTGCCGTGGATGATGGACCTGGTCACGCCGGGTACGACCCAGGCGACCGTGACCGCGGTGCTCACGGTGCTGGTCCCGGCGGTGGCGGTGCACGAGCTGGCGGGGCGGCTGGCGCTGCGGCTGCGCAGGGAGCTGGACCGGGGCCCGCTCAGGGTGGCCGACGGCGTCGGCGGGGCGGTGGCCAACTCGGTGGCCGTACTGATCGTCTCCTGGGTCGCGGCCAGCGTCCTCGCCGCGTCCTCCTCCCCGCTGCTCACCTCGGCCATCCGGGACTCCCGCCTGCTGGGCACCGTCCAGGGCGCCATGCCGGACACGACCCCCGCCTGGTTCTCACGGGCCACCTCCGCCCTCACCGAGGCCGGCTTCCCGCAGGTCTTCAACCCGTTCGAGAACGAGTCGACGGCCGAGGTCGCCAAGCCCACCGGCGACAGCGTCACGGCCGCCGCGACGAACGCCGCCAAGCTCAGCACCGTCAAGATCGAGGGCACCGCGGGCAACCAGGGCCGCGAGGGCAGCGGCTTCGTCTACTCTCCGCGGCATGTGATGACCAACGCCCATGTGGTGGCCGGCATCGACGAGCCCAGCGTCCGGATCGGCGGCGTCGGGCGGTCGTACGAGTCCCGGGTGGTGCTCTTCGACCCGCAGCGGGACGTCGCCGTGCTGTACGTCCCGGAACTGCGCGCCCCCGTCCTGCGGTTCGACGACACCGCCACCCGCGGCGACTCGGCGGTCGTGGCGGGCTATCCCGAGGACGGCGACCTGAACCTCCAGGCGGCGACCGTCGCCAACCGGGTGCGGGCCACCGGACAGAACATCTACAACGACCGGACCGTCACCCGCGAGATCTACTCGATCCGCTCCACGGTCCGCCCCGGCAACTCCGGCGGCCCGCTGCTGACCACCGGCGGCAAGGTGTTCGGCGTGGTCTTCGCCCGCTCCACCTCCGACGACGAGACCGGCTACGTCCTGACAGCCGCCGAGGTCGCCGCCGACGCGAAGCGCGCGGCGAACGCGACCGCGCCCGTGGACACGGGGGATCTCGTCACGTCCTGACGTCGCCCCCTGGGGCCGGCGGTCAGAGGCTGCGTCCCATCATCACGTCGTCCACATACTCCCCGCCCAGGAAGAACTCCTCCGGCAGCACCCCCTCCACCACGAACCCCTCCGCCTCGTACAGCTTGCGAGCCGGCGTGTTGTGCCCGAGGACGCGCAGCGTGAGTCGGCGTGCGCCCCTGCGCCGGGACTCCTCCACGGCCGCCCGGATCAGCGCCCGCCCGACGCCGAGCCCCCGCGCCTCGTCGGCGACGGCGAGCCCCTGGATCTGCCGCACATGCGTGTTGCACGCGAGCGGGGTCGGAAAGCCGAGCCGGACGTAGCCGACGATGCGCCGGTCCAGTTCGGCGACCAGATGGTCGCCGGGGGCGTGCCGCTCGTCGAAGAACGGCGGATAGGGCGGCCGCGGCCGCGGCTGGACCGCGTGCAGCGACGACCACGTGCGACGGTCGAGGAGCGACAGCTCCTCCTCGTCGTCCGGCAGGGCGATACGTATGTTCGGCGACTGGTGAGGCTGCGGCATGAGCGCCACCATACGGCTGAGGGACAGGCTGCCGACCGGGGCCTTACTCGGACTCGCCTCGCGCCGTTTCCGCCGGTCGTCCGGCCGACGTGTCTTTCTGCTGGGGGTCCGGGGGTTCCCCCCCCCCGGGAGAACGCAGCATGTGGTCAGAGGCAGGATGGGGTTATGGAACTTTCAAGGATCGCCGTCGCCGGCTCCTCCGGTCTCATCGGCAGCGCCCTCGTGCGCTCCCTGACCGCCGACGGGCACGAGGTCGTACGGCTCGTACGCCGCGCGCCCAGGTCGAGGGACGAGGTGAGGTGGGACCCGGAGGGCAAATCGGTGGACGCGGCCGGGCTCGCCGGGTGCGACGCCGTCGTCAACCTCGCCGGGGCGAACGTGG
>JABFVM010000148.1 GCA_013362785.1 Streptomyces sp.
CGGAGGTGGCCCCGGTGTCAAGCCCGAACAACCCCCAGCGGCCCGTCGCTTGGCGTTACAGCGGCGACCAGATGAAACGCTGGCGCACCAAGGCGGACGTAACCCGGGAGCAGCTCGCCTCCGCCGCCAACTACTCCCCGGAAACCATCATGTCCATGGAACGCGGGGTACGTAGGCCGACCCCGCGCGTACTCGACGTGGCGGATGAACTGTGCGGTGCGCAAGGCATGTTGAGCGCCGCCAAGGAGTTCCTGGACCGAGAGCGGTACTCGCCGCGAGCGCAGGATCTTATGGAGCGTGAGAAGGAGGCGACCAGTATCTGGTCATACGAAGTCTCCCTCGTGCCAGGTCTGTTGCAGACGAAGGGGTACGCCCGTTCCCTCATCGACAACCGCATCCCGCCCCTGGATGAGGAGACGGTGGAGGAGCGCGTCGCGGGCCGCATGGACCGGCAGTCCATCCTCACCGAACGGAAACCGCCGGTGGGCCTGAGCTTCGTCCTCCACGAGGCAGTACTGCGCGCGCCGCAGGTGGACGCTGAACAGCTACGCCATCTGCTGGAGGTGGGACGGCTACGGAATGTCGTGTTGCAGGTGCTCCCCTTCGAACGGGCCATCCCCGCCGCACTCATGGGCCCCATGGTGTTGCTGGAGACCCGTGACCATGAGCGATTCGCCTTCTCGGAAGGGCCGTTCGCCAGCGAACTCTCGGCCGATCCGGGGGTTGTCAGCCGGGTCACGGAGCGGCTTAGCATGATCCGGACGCAGGCTCTCGGACCCGACGAGTCGGCCCGTTTCATCGAGCGGATGGTGGACAGCCGTGAGTGACCAGCTGAAGTGGTTCAAGTCGAGTTACAGCGACGACGAGGGCGGCGCCTGCGTTGAGGTCGCGCTCGACTGGTTCAAGTCCACCTACAGCGACGACGAGGGCGGCAACTGCGTCGAAGTCGCCCTCTCCTCCACCATTCACGTCCGAGACTCCAAGGTCCCCGCGAGCCCCGAACTCCACCTCGCCGCCCCCGCCTGGAGGGCGTTCATTTCCGCAGTTCAGCCCGGGGCTTGAGCCTCGGACTTCGAGCCCTTCCCATGGGTTTTCTGGGTTTGGTTTGGTTGAAATCCAACCCAACTAACCAAGCCTGTACGTGAGTTGAGGCGGAGTAATCCGAATGGGTGACGTTCCGTGATCGGCTTGCATCGGAACGTAAAGCCACTTTAGGTTCGCGGCAAATAGATCGGCCCCGGTCGGTGCTACCAACACCGGCTCCGGGGCCTGGACCTACGTATCGAGGGACCTCGATACCTACGCGAACGAGGAGCCTCGACAGTGGCTTGCCCTCACCCTAGCCCCGCCCTGCCGTCCCCGCACCACCCCTTGGCCAATACGGGCTACGGCAAACGCCCCGCAGGTGACGAAGCCCCGCACGCCGACCCGGACTTCGCACATCTGAGCCCCCGTGACCGCGAGATCGCCGTCTTCGTGGACCACCTCGAAGAGGGCCACGCGATGGGCTACAAGGCGATCGCGGCGGAGCACCCCCGCTACGGCCAGCAGGCCGTGCGCACTTCGCTGGGCCGCATCACGCTCGCCGGCCATCTGCGCTGGATCAAGGAGCACATCACCGTCGAGGACAACTCGATGCGATGGGTCACACGGACGTACTGGTCGCGTACGCGCAGGTCGGAGGAGTGGTGGGCGGACTTCGCGCGGGAGCGCGACGGCAGGGACGTGACCGAGGACTACATGCCCGGTCTGGCCCGTGCCGAGCAGCAGGCCGAGCAGGTCGAGCAGGTCGAACGCGACGAGCAGGACGCGGAACCGACCGCACAGCCGACCGCACAGCCGGAGCCGGACGCACACCCCGCTGAGCAGCCCAGCACCGCCTACCAGACCCTCGCCGAACTACGCGTCGCCGACGCCCGTATGCCGCTGTCCGACCGGGACTGCCGTTCCCTCGAACCCCTCGCCGACGAGTGGCTGGCCCGTGGCGCGACGCCCGACGACATCACCCAGGCCCTGACCGGCGGGCTGCCGTCCGCCGTCGCCAACCCGGGCGGACTCGCCCGCAACCGATTGGAGAACAAGATGCCCCCGAAGGCCCCGAAGAAGGCGAAGGTCCGGCAGAAGGCCGCACGAGGCGCCCGTGTGAGCCGCGTGATCATGGCCTGCGGTCTGTGTGACGCGGATGAGCGGACGACGGAGATCGTGAGCGGACTGTGCCGCGAGTGCATCGAGCTGATCGAGGCGGAGGGGCCGGTGTACGGGCACGTCCCGGACACGTTCCTGCCCGGTCCACGCGACGGTGGCGGCCTGCCCGGCGTGGACGAGGTCATCGATGTCACCGAGCGTGTCGACGCGCTTCGTCGGGCTGCGGGGCTGTTGTGAGCGTGCAGGAGGCGCCGGTCGGGGCACTCTGGAGTCGAGGAGGCGACGCCATGACCCCCAGGACCGAGCATCAGCCGCTGATGACCGTCGAGGAGTTCGAGCAACTGGAACGCCATGCCCCCGAGACCGTGCGGCTGGAGTTCATCAATGGAAAGGTCCAGGTCAAGGCCGTGCCGGATGGCAACCACACCGAAATCTACATGTGGCTTCTGGAGCGGTGCATGCAACTGCGGCCTGACCTCCGGCTCTATCCCGAACGGGGCTTGAAGACAGAGGCATACCGGAAGGGCGCGCCCGCGCTGACGCCATCCTTGTGCCAAAGGGCAGCCTCAGGGGGCATGGCGAGTGGTCGGAAACCAGTGGCGTGCTCATGGCCTTGGAGATCACCTCATACGACTCCGACACCAACCAGCGTGACCGAGTCGAAATGCCTGACGGCTACGCCGCCGCCGGTATCCCCGTCTACCTTCTCATCGACCGCGACGACGGCTCGGTGGTGGTCTTCAACCAGCCGGAGGACGGCCGCTACCGGCACGAGGAGAAGCTGCCCTTCGGCGCCACCGTCAAGCTCCCGGACCCGGTGAACATCACCCTGGACACCGAGCCCCTCAAGGAACTCGTGGACTGATCGGACATGGTGTGACGTCCGCCTGGACCATGGGCTCGCGGCGTTGTCCGGTGGGCGGGCGTGATGTGCGGTTTCCGGGGAGCCCTGACTCGTCACGGCTGGACTGCTCCATGATGGGGCCATGGCGACTCGGTCAAAGGCGTTGGTGTGGACGGGGGACGGCGCGTGAGTGGGGGTGCGGAGGCGTCGGGGGAGCGGTCCGTCGCCGCGGGTGGGTCCATCGGGCAGGCGATCACCGGGGACGGGGTGGTCGCGCACTACGTGGAGAAGTCCCTGGCCCTGCCGCCGGAGGCGCTCGAACCGCCGCCACAGGCACCGCCGGGCATGGTCAACCTGCCTGAGCGGACGCGCCTGTTCGTCGGTCGGCGGACGGAACTCGCGCGGCTGGACGCGGCGTTCACGGGCGCGGGCGGCGTCGTCGTGCAGGCGGTGCACGGACTGGGCGGTATCGGTAAGTCGACGCTGGCGGCGAAGTGGGCGGCGGGGCGGACGGCGTCGTACAACCCGGTGTGGTGGATCACCGCCGAGACGCCGGGGGAGCTGGAGGCGGGCTTGGCCGGGCTGGCCGTCGCGCTCCAGCCGACCTTGCGGGACGTGCTGTCGCAGGAGGCGCTGGCCGAACGGGCCGTGCAGTGGCTGGCCGCCCAGGAGGGCTGGCTGCTGGTGTTGGACAACGTCTCCGATCCGGCGGACGTACGGCCGCTGCTGGCCAGGATGACCGGCGGGCGCTTCCTGATCACCACCCGGCGGGCCTCGGGGTGGCACGGGATCGCCGAGCCGCTGTCGATCGACGTACTCGAACCGGCCGAGGCGGTCGAGCTGTTCGAGCGGATCTACGGCGGTCCGGTCGACGGTAGCCAGGAGTTGTGCGGTGAGCTGGGGTTTCTGCCGCTGGCGGTGGAACAGGCCGCGGCGTACTGCGCCGAGGCACGCATCACCGCTCGCGCCTATCGGAAGCTGCTCGCCCGCTATCCGGAGCGGGTGCTCGCGAACTCGGCCGAGGGCGGGGACGGTGAGCGGACCATCGCCCGGGTGTGGCAGATGACCATGGACCGGCTGGCGGACACGCCGGTCGCGGAGGACATCCTGCTGATCACCGCGTGGTGGGCGCCGGACGGGATTCCGCGGGAGTGCCTGGCGCCGCTGGGCGACGAGCCGGAGGTCATGGAGGCGCTGCGCCGCCTCGCCGCGCACAGCATGATCAGCCTGCGCGAGGACGGGACCATCTCGGTGCACCGGTTGGTGCAGGCGGTGTCGCGGGCCGGGGAAGACGCCGCCGAGGCGCGGGAGATGGCCGCCGATCTGCTGAACGACTGCGCGGAGGACATGGCCGACACGGTGTGGATCACCCACGCCGAGGCGTTGACCGAGCATGCCCGGGGCCTGACACCCGATCAGTTCGAGATCCTGCTGACCGTCGGCATCGGCAACTGGTACGTGACGCGTCTGTCCTACGCCCGGGCCGCCGAGCTGCACGAGACCGCGATGGCCCTCGCCGAACGGTTCCTGGGGCCACGGCACGAGGTCACCCTGATCGCCTGCCAGGCCCTCGCCCAGCGCTGTGAGGAAACGGGCGACCACGACCGCGGGATGCGGCTGCTGACCGACGGACTGGACATGGCCGGTGCCGTGTTCGGGCCCGACGCACCGCAGACGATCGAGGCGCGCACCGCTCTGGCCGAACTGAAGCTGCAGCTCGGGGACCTCGAAGGCGGGCTGTCCCTGGCCGAGGAGAGCGCCCGCCGGGCCGAGCACGCCCTGGGCGCCGATGCTCCGGAGACGCTCAATGCCCAGGTGATGCTGGCCATGGGATGGCAGCTGACGGCCCAGTCGGATCCCGCCCGGCACACGATGCGAGCGGCCACCGAGATCGGGCGCCTGCTGACCGGGGCGACCCGCGCCTACGGCGTGTCCAGCGACCATGCGCGGCGGCTGCTGTGGGAACTCGGCCGTGTGCATGAGGTGGCGGGAGATCTCGCGGGAGCCATCCGGCTGACCGAGCAGTACATCGAGGGGCGCTCGGCGCCGCCCGGCGACAGCGACGTGCGGGGACTGCTGGCGCGTCACCGCGTCGTCATGCTGCTCCAGCAGGCCGGGGAGCTCCCGCGGGCCCGGGAGCTGGCCGTGCCCCTTCTCGCCGAGCTGGAGCAGGCCTTCGACGCCGAGGTCGCCGCCCGGCTCGCCGCTCACTTCGCCCCGCTCTTCACCCCGGACGCCGGCACCTGAGCGGGATCACAGCCCGACCACCCCCTTCCCCACCGCCACCACGCCACCCCCCAAGGCCAACCCCAACACCACTGTCCGGGCCCGCTGTTCGGACGTCCGCCCGGCGAGCCACCTGCCGATCACCCCGCCCACCACCATCGCCCCGACGACCACTCCCCACCGCCCCGCACTCAGCCCCGGCACCCCGTTCGCCCCCACCGAGAAGGCGTTGACGACGACGCCGTACAACTGCGCGTTCGGCACGAACTCCCGTACCGTCCAACCGGCGTTGACCGCGTACAGGGACACCGGCGGGCCACCCACTCCGGCGGCGGAGTTCATGAATCCGCCCGCCATCCCGGCCGCGACCGCGCCCTTGGCGCCGCGCAGGGCGGGGAGCCGGGCGCCGCGCATGACCAGGAGTACGGCGATCGTCACCAGGCCGCCCATGAGCAACAGCAGGACCGGTTCGGGGAGTTGGCGTGTCGTCCAGGTGCCCGCCGGGACCGTGCAGGCCGCCGCGGCGCACAGCGGCAGCATCGCGGCCGGCCGTACCTGCCGCCAGCCGCTCGCCAGGCCCACGACGCTGATCGCGCCGCACGCGCAGTTGGCGAGGGCGACACCCTGCGCCGACCCGAGCAACAGCACCAGCGCGGGTACGGCGACCAGCGCGAAGCCCATGCCGGTCAGCCACTGGACGCAGGAGCCGAGCAGCACGATGCCGGCCAGCAGTGCCTCGCCCGCCACGGTGTAGCCCACTACACCCCCCTTCGGGAGACCACTCCCTCGTAGCTCGCCCCCGGAAACGGAATCGTTGGTCTCACCAGGTCAACGACCGCCACCGCGGCCCCACCCCGAAGGAAACCGTCATGAAGGCCCTCCTGTCCTCCCGCCCCGTCCTGTGGTTCCTCTTCCTCTTCAACGCCGTCGTCGCCGCGGCCGCCCCCTTCGTCGTGAACGGGGCACAGGGCATCGCGACCGGCGTCGGGATGGGCGTAATCTCCCTCGGGGCCGGTTCCGCCCTGATGCGCCGACGGAAGGTCGACGTGGCGTAATCGGCGAGTCACTCCACGTGAATTGGGCACGTGCTGTCCCGGCCCTGTATCTGCCTTGTACGGGCCCTAACCGGTGCCACGCGAATCTGGAGTCACCTCCACCGCAGAGAACACAGAAAGCGGAGGGAGACCCACCCGATCGCACAGCACTGGGAGTTCGCGATGAGCCGTCGTTCCATAACCAAGCGCGTAGCCGTCGTCACCGCCGCCGCCCTCGTCGCCGTCGGCACCTTTGCCGCAGGTGGCGCCGTCGCCGGGCAGGAGAAGGCGGCGAAGCCCACCAAGAAGCAGGTGGCCGCTCTGTTCGACGGCTGGAACGCGGCGCTGAAGACCCAGGACCCGGAGAAGGTCGCCGACCTCTACTGGGACGACGCGGTTCTGCTGCCCACCCTCTCCAACCAGGTCCGTGCCGACCGCGAGAGCCGCATCGACTACTTCGAGCACTTCCTGGCGAACAAGCCGGTCGGTAAGAAGATCGAGACGCACATCAACGTCCTCGACTCGAACTCGGTGCTGGACGCGGGTCTCTACGAGTTCACGCTCACCGACCACGACACGGGCGAGAAGAAGATCGCCAAGGCCCGCTACACCTACGAGTGGGAGAAGCGGGACGGCAAGTGGAAGATCGTCAACCACCACTCCTCGCTGATGCCCGAAGACTGATCCGCACGGACAGCCCGCCCCCGGGAGCGTCGCCCAGGTCCACCGTCCCGCCGTCGTCGGTCACCAACTGCTTGACGACGGCGAGGCCGAGCCCGGAACCGGACTTCCCGGTCAGGCCCTGGCCGCGCCAGAAGCGGTCGAAGGCCCGGGACTTCTCGGCGTCCGACATACCGGGCCCCTCGTCCAGCACCGAGAGCACCACCTCGTCGCCGCTCGGCTCCACCCGGACGGTGATCGTGGCGCCGTCCGGTGACACCTCCAGAGCGTTCGAGAGCACGTTGTCCAGCACCTGGTCCAGATGACCGGGGCTGGCCAGCACAAGCAGCCGGCCGTCGGCACTCCCCCTGAGCGCGATGGTGACTCCGCGCTCGTCGGCGGCCGGCCTCCACACGTCCAGCCGTTCGCGCACGATGTCCCACAGCGCGAGCGGCTCCGAGGCCGCCACCTTGGCCTCCGCACGCGCCAGCACCAGCAGGCCGTTCACCAGCCGGCTCATCCGCACGACCTCGGCCGTGGCCTGCTCCACGTCCTCCTTGACGAAGTCGTCGTCCACGCCGTCCGCGATGTTGTCCAGCGACAGCCGCAACGCGGTGAGAGGGGTACGGAGTTGATGCGAGGCGTCCGCCACGAAGATGCGCTGGGCCGCGACCAGGGTGTCCAGGCGTTCCGCGCCCTGGTTGAGGGTGCGCGCCAGCGTCTGGGTCTCCGGCGGGCCCGTCACGGGGGAGCGGGCGGTCAGATCACCGTCGCTGAACTTGCTCGCCATGTCGTTGAGCTGGCGCAGCGGCCGGGTGATACGGCGGGCCGCCGCGGCGCCGATCACGGCGGCCACGGCGAGCACGACCACCGCGAGCCCGGCCCTGAAGCCCCAGATCTGCCACAGGCGGCTGGTCATGTCGTCGGTCGAGTACACGATGCGTACGGCGCCGACGACCGGGCCGGTGTTGCGGCCGTCGAGGGCCACCTCGCTCTTGCGGGCGGCAACGGTGATCTTCAGCTCCGGCCCCCAGATGAAGGAGGAGCCCCAGTCGGTCGTGGGCTCGCCCGTCCTGAGGGCCCTGGTGAGGGCCGCGTCCTGGTCCGGGCTCGGCAGGATCGTGTCGCAGTCTCCGGTGACCTCGACCCGGCCGGGTGTCTGCTTGGTGTACGCCGTCGCCATCTCCTCCAGCGCCGCGCACGACGGGCCATTGCCGTTGCCGAGCAGCAGGGCCATGGTTTTGGCCTCACGCCGGACGGAGTCCGCGGTGTCGCCCCGCAGCTGGTCCGTGAGCGTGAAGGCCACCGGCACGGTGAACAGGGCGATCGCCACGGCGACCAGCAGGATGTAACTGCGGACGAGCTGACGGATCATGACGCGTCGCTACCGCCGTCGCCCTTGGCCCGGCCGGCCCCGCTGCCCTCTGCGGCCCCGCTGTCTCCGCTGCCCTCGCCGCCGCCCGCGATCTCCAGCCGGAACCCGACCCCCCGCACCGCCTCGATGGTGATCGCCCCGGCGAGCTTGCGCCGCAGCGCCGCCACATGCACGTCCAGCGTCTTCGTCGGACCGAACCAGTTCGCGTCCCAGACCGCTTCCATGATCTGCTCGCGCGACATCAGCGCCCCGGGCTCCTCGGTGAGGAAGGCCAGCAGGTCGTACTCCTTGGGCGCGAGGCCCACCTCCGCGCCGTCCAGGCGGACGCGGGCCGCCTTGCGGTCGATGGTGAGGCGGTCGCCGTACCGGTCCGGGCCGCCGGCCTCGGCGGCAGTGGCCGTACGGGGCTGCATGCGGCGCATGACGGCTCGTATCCGCGCGATGACCTCGCGGACCCCGAACGGCTTGGACACATAGTCGTCGGCGCCGAGCTCCAGCCCGACCACCCGGTCCGTCTCGTCGCTGCGGGCGCTGATCACGATGATCGGCACGTCACCGCGCTCGCGCAGCGCCTTGCAGACGTCGAGTCCGTCGGTGTCGGGCAGCCCGAGATCGAGGAGTACGACGTCGTAGGGGGCGTCATGGCTCAGCGCCGCGGCACCCGTGCTGACCCATGCCACCTCGAAGCCGTAGCGCAGGAGTCCTCGCCGGAGCGACTCGGCGACCGGTTCGTCGTCTTCCACCAGAAGTACCCGCACAGGGCGAACCATAGTGGTTGAACTTTAAAGACGGCCGGTCGCCGAGCCCGTGACCAGGTGATAAGCGGGCAATTCGGCTGCTACTGCACCGCTACCGCACTGCCGCTGCACCGCTATCGCACTGCCACTGCACCGCTACCGCACGGCTACCACATGATCGGCAGCCGCTCCGGGATCCGCTTCATGAACCCGGTCCTCCACACCAACTGCTCGATCGGCACCGCGAGCCGCAGGGTCGGCAGCCGCTCCAGCAGGGTGTGCAGGGCGATCTCCGCGTGTTTGCGGCCGAGCGCGGTGGCGGGGCAGTAGTGGCGGCCGCCGCCGAAGGAGAGGTGGGCGGTGGCGTTCTCGCGGCCGAGGTCGACCGTGTGCGGGTCGGGGAAGGCGGCCGGGTCGAAGTTCGCGCCCTCGACGAGGACGAGGACCAGGTCACCGGCCTTCACGTCCACGTCTCCCAGCCGTACGTCGGCCAGCGCGAGGCGGGGCAGGCCGTCGCCGATGGACAGGTTGATGCGCAGCAGCTCGTCCACGGCGGCCGGGATCCTGCCGGGGTGCGCGACGAGCTCGGCCTGGAGGTCCGGGTGCTGGATCAGCGACACCAGGGCCATGGTCAGGAAGCCCGAGGTGGAGATGACGCCCGCGCCGAACATGGTCACCCCGACCGTCGCGAGCATCTCGTCGGTGAGGTGGTCGTACTCCGGGTCGGTGCGCAGGGCGGCGAGTTCGGCCATCAGCCCGGTCGTCGCCGGGTCGTCCAGCCGGTCCGCCATGTACGCGATGTCCCGGTCCCAGTTGAGCCGGGCGCCCGCGACCGGGCAGGCCGAGTTCATGAACGCGATGTCCAGGCTCCGCATCAGCCGGGGCGCGTCCGTGTCCGGGATGCCGAGGATGCGGCAGTGCATGCCGGCCGAGTACGGGTCGGCGAACCCACTGCGCAGGTCCGCCGGGGCGCCCTCGCCGATCAGCCCGTCGACGAGCTCGACGGCGTACGACCGCATCCACTCCGCGAGCCCGGGGCTCTTCGGATTGAGCGCCTTGAGTACGGCCTTGCGCAGTCCGGCGCCGGTGATGTTCCCCATGTTGTTGACGACCTCGGGCGGGATCGTCAGCGCGTACTGGCGGGGGACGCCGGGGGCGGAGGTGTCCTTCAGGCTGAAGCGCGGGTCTTCGAGGACCTGCTTGCAGAGGTCGTACGACGACACGAGCCAGGCCTCGTCACCGGCGATGGTGCGGACGCGGCGAACGGGGGTTTTGGTCCTCAACTCCTCGACCTCATCGGGGAGTTGGTCGCCGCGCCAGGAGAACGGGAAGTCGAGCAGGTCTTCAGTGAGCATCGGTGGTTCCGTCCGTGTCGGTTCCCTCGGCCGGCGTGACGATGGCGTGGCCCTGGTTGCGGGAGGCGCGCAGACCGGCGCCGCGGGAGTAGAGGAGCTCGGCCATCGGCAGGAGCTGGTGGTAGCAGTTCAGGGAGGAGGGGACGCCCAGGATGGCGGGGGTGTCCAGGAAGAGGGGCGCCTCGGCGCAGACATAGGCGAGGCAGACCTCGCGCTGCGCCTCGGTCACCCGGCTCACCTTCTCGGCCAGGAAGGAGTCCACGAGCTTCGCGCAGGTCGTGCGGAACTCGTCGTCGGTGGTGAGGCGGGCCTGGAGACCGTCGTGGATCTCGCGGTACGCCGGGTTGCCGCGGAAGTCGGACATCGCGTGGGCGCGGAGGCGGTCGCCGCCGGGGTCCACGGCCTGGACGGCGCCGAGGACCTTGGCCCGTACACCGCGCAGGTTCTTCACCGCCTTACGGCGTGCGTCGTCGGGCGGATAGCCGGACGCCGCGTACATCTCGGCCACGTACAGATCCGTGTAGACGAAGTCCACCCGCTCGAACAGGGCGAGGCCCCAGCGGGCGAGGTCGTGGACACGTTGCGCGGAGAAGTAGCTGTTGCCGGGGGAGACGCCGATGACGGCGTGGTCGCCGGCGGTGCGGATGACTTCGCAGTGGGGCGTGAAGGGCTCGACCTCGAAAAGGCCGGCCGGCGAATCGACTGAGGTGACGTGCTGGATCTCTGCTGCGGTCGCAGTCGTCAAAGGAGGAGAATCCTTCGCGTCGCAAGTCCCGATGGAGCCTTGTGCCCCTGGTGTGGCGACGACGACGCGAAGTTAGCGGGCGACTACGGAGAGCGT
>JABFVM010000165.1 GCA_013362785.1 Streptomyces sp.
TCGAACGAACTGGCCCGGTTCTGGCAGCCGTCCTTGCGTAGGTCCGCCTGCATGTGAATCCACCGGTTGCCGCACTCGCCCTCGAAATTGATGTCGGACGAGAACCACACATCGCAGTGGGTGCCGTTGCCCATCTGCGTGGTCACCGAACTGACCCGGTCGTTCCAGTCTCCGGGCATCTCCGCAAGACGCAGGTCCTTGTCGCCGGTGGAGGCGGTGCAGTCCCTCGGCATGATGATGACCAGCGTGTCGCCGGTCCTGTTGTTGTACCCGAGCCCGTCGTAGAGCACAGCCACGCCGTATCCCACGGAATCGGCGTAACGCAGCGACTCCGCATACGAGATGTGGGTCCCCATCTCCCCGTTCAAGGCGTTGTAGGTCTCATGGTACGGAGCAGCCTGAGCCCCCTCCGGCGCAGTCGGTGCCCCGGCAATCCGCGCGAACGGAGCGACAGGCGACGCGAGAGACGGCCCCTGGCTCAACGCTGTCGCCCCCAGAGCCAGGACTAAGACCGCCAGGATTCGACCAACCACACTTGTGATCTTCATACGTTTCCCCCTTGTCCGCGAATCCATACCCACCCTCAGCAGCCGCCATCCGGGCACATGAGACCGACTACTCACACCGCCCCACGACCGCTGCCGCGGCGCGGGCGTCCGCCTGTTTCCGAACCGTGACGATCGGCGTTCCCGGCTCCCTCACCTGCGCTGTCTGCGCTGTCGCCCACCCGGCCACGGCCTGCGCGCTCAGCGTATAAACGCCGCGTATACATGGCGCGTATACACGACGTGTAGAGTGCGGATCATGTCCATCGGTCACACCCTCTTAGGGCTCCTGGAAACCGGCCCGCGCCACGGTTACGACCTCAAGCGGGCCTTCGACGAGAAGTTCGGTCACGACCGGCCGCTGCACTACGGCCAGGTCTACTCGACGATGTCCCGGCTGCTGAAGAACGGGCTCGTCGAGGTCGACGGCATCGAGCCCGGCGGCGGCCCCGAGCGCAAGCGGTACGCGATCACCGACGCCGGCGTCACCGACGTACAGCGGTGGCTCGCGACCCCGCAGAAGCCGGAGGAGTACCTCCAGTCGACCCTTTACACCAAGGTCGTCCTCGCCCTGCTCACCCGGCGCGACGCCGCCGGGATCCTCGACACCCAGCGCGCCGAGCATCTGCGCAGCATGCGGATCCTCACCGACCGCAAGCGCAAGGGCGACCTGGCGGATCAACTGATCTGCGACCACGCCCTGTTCCACCTGGAAGCCGACCTGCGCTGGCTGGAGCTGAGCGCCGCCCGACTCGACAAACTCCGTGAGGCCGTGACCCGATGACGACTTCTCCCCCCGGTTCCCTGCTCACCGCGCACGACCTGCGCAAGGCGTACGGCCCGACCCACGCGCTGGACGGCGCCGAGTTCTCCATACACCCCGGCGAGATCGTCGCCATCATGGGCCCTTCCGGATCTGGCAAGTCCACTCTGCTGCACTGCCTCGCGGGAATCGTGCCGCCCGACTCCGGGTCGATCACCTACAACGGGCGTGAGCTGACGACGATGAGCGACGCCCGGCGCAGTGCGCTCAGACGGTCCGAGTTCGGGTTCGTCTTCCAGTTCGGTCAGCTGGTGCCGGAGTTGACGTGCGTCGAGAACGTCGCCCTGCCGCTGCGGCTCAACGGGACCTCCCGCAAGGACGCCGAGAAGGCCGCCCTGACCTGGATGGAGCGGCTGGAGGTCGACGACCTCAAGGCCAAGCGGCCCGGCGAGGTCTCCGGTGGCCAGGGGCAGCGCGTCGCCGTGGCCCGCGCGCTGGTCACCGGACCGCGCCTGCTGTTCGCCGACGAACCCACCGGCGCGCTCGACTCCTCCAACGGCGAGCGCGTGATGGAACTGCTGACCGAAGCGGCCCGCTCGACGAACGCCGCCGTCGTCCTCGTCACCCACGAGACACGCGTGGCCGCCTACTCCGACCGCGAGGTCGTCGTCCGTGACGGCAAGTCCCGCGACATGGAGCGCGCCGTATGAGTCCTCGCCAGTGGGCCAAGGACCTGGCCCTGGGGGCCCGTTTCGCCGTCAGCGGCGGACGCGAGGGCTGGGTCCGGATGACACTCACCGCCGTCGGCGTCGGCCTCGGTGTGGCACTGCTCCTGCTGTGCACCGCGCTGCCCAACGTGTTCGCCGCCCGCGCCAAGGTGGAGGACGCCCGCTTCGACTACGCGTACTCCGCCAAGACCCCGCCGAAGGCCGACAACACCTTCCTGATCGCCGCCACCGACACCACCTGGCACGACGACGACATCCGCGGCCGGCTGGTGGAGCCCGAGGGCGAGCGGGCCCCGCTGCCCCCGGGGGTCGACAGCTTCCCGGGCAAGGGCGAGATGGTGGTGTCCCCCGCGCTGAGGGACCTGCTCGCCTCGGACGACGCCGAGCTGCTGCGCCAGCGGCTGCCCTACAGGATCACCGGCACGATCGGCGAGAGCGGACTCATCGGCTCCCACGAACTGGCCTACTACGCGGGCGCCTCGGGGCTGAAACTCACGGACGTCTCCCCGGTGCACCGGCTGACCGAGTACGGCAAGCCGGACGCGAAACCCGAGAAGACCGACCCGGTGCTGCTGCTGATGGTCCTGGTCGTGTTCGTGGTGCTGCTGACCCCGGTCGCCGTGTTCATCGCCGCCGCCGTCCGCTTCGGCGGCGAGCGCCGCGACCGCCGCCTGGCCGCGCTGCGCCTGGTCGGCTCGGACAGCCACATGACCCGGCGGATCGCGGCGGGCGAAGCGCTCGCCGGAGCCGTACTCGGCCTGGTGGTCGGCACCGGCTTCTTTCTCCTGGGCCGTCAGACACTGGGCTCCACCGAGGTGCTGGGCGTGAGCGTCTGGCCCGGCTACCTCGATCCCTCCCCCACGCTCGCCGCGCTGGTCGCGGTGGCGGTCCCGGTCGCCGCCGTACTCGTCACGCTGCTCGCGATGCGCGGCGTGGTGGTGGAACCGCTCGGCGTCGTGCGCGCGGCCAGGCAGCGCCGCCGGCGGCTGTGGTGGCGGCTGCTGCCTCCGCTGGCCGGCCTCGCGATGCTCTACCCGATGATCGGCAAGGGCCGGGGGAACGGCGACTTCAACAAGTACCTCGTCACCGGCGGCGTGCTGCTGCTGCTGATCGGCATCACCGCGCTGCTCCCCTGGGTCGTGGACGCGGTCGTCGTCCGCCTCGGCAAGGGCGCCCTGTCCTGGCAACTCGCGGTACGGCGGCTGCAGTTGAGCAGCGGAACCGCCGCACGCATGGTCAACGGCATCGCCGTCGCCGTGGCCGGAGCCATCGCCCTGCAGATGCTGTTCACGGGAACGCAGAGCCAGTACACCAAGGCCACCGGCGAGGACCCCGCCCGGGTCCAGATGCAGGTCGAGTTCAGCGACCGCAAGCCGCTGTCCGGTGTCGAGCGCGAATTCACCGGCGCCAAGGGGGTACGGGCCGCGGTGAACCTGGCCAACCTGCAGTACGGGGACGCGCGTCGCGACCCGGAGAACAGCAACGGCCTGACCGTGGGTGACTGCACCGCCCTGCGCGAACTCGCCACGCTGCCTTCCTGCAAGGACGGCGACGTGTTCGTCACCCGGACCAGGAGCCACTACGGCACCCCCAGCAACGCCGACGAGATCGCCCTGGTCAAGCCGGGTCGGCGGCTCTACATCGACCCGTCGTACGGCGGCGACACCACCGAACGCGGCATCGAGGCACTCTGGACCGTTCCGGCGAACGTGCGTGTGGTGGAGGCGCGCAAGGACTCACTGCAGAACTACAACGGTCTGCTGGTCACCCCCGCCGCCCTGCCCGCCAAGGCCGCGCCCGCGCTCTTCTCGGAGGGGGTCTACGTACGTCTGGACCCGTCGGTGCCCGACTCACGGGAGTACGCACGCAACGTCGCCGCCCGGATCGACCCCCTGGCAGGCACCTACAGCTGGTCGGCGACCCAGGAGAACGAGAAGTACACCTCCATCCGCACCGGCCTGTACGTCGGCTCCGCCTTCGTGCTGGCACTGATCGGCGCGAGTCTGCTGGTCTCCCAGCTGGAGCAGCTGCGCGAGCGCAGGAAGCTGCTCTCCGCGCTGGTCGCCTTCGGCGCCCGGCGCCGTACGCTGAGCCTGTCGGTGCTGTGGCAGACGGCTCTCCCGGTCGGACTCGGCCTCGCACTGGCCACAACCGTGGGTGTCACCCTCGGCTCGGTGCTGCTGAAGATGACCCGCACACCGGTGGCCATGGACTGGGCGAGCGTCCTGACCATGACCGGCGTGGGCGCGGCCGTGGTCGCCGTGGTCACGCTGCTCAGCCTGCCGCCGCTGCTGCGGATGATGCGCCCGGAGGGCCTGCGCACGGAATAGCTCCTCACCAATCCCGCCGGGGTGGGCTCCTCCTGTCAGGAGGAGCCCACCCCGGTCTCACGAGTGCATGCGTCCGGAACCCCAGTGCCGAGATGATCACCGGGCGGGTACCGTGCGTCCATGTCCGCCTTCCTTCAGCAACTCCCCGCGCTCATCGGCGTCGTGATCGGCGCGATCGGTTCGTATCTGGTGGTCGTACGGGGCGACCGAATGAGGTTCCGGCGGGAGCAGACGGCGCGTTGGGAGGAGCGGCGGCTGGCGGTGTACGCCGACTATGCGCGATCGGTGAAGAAGACGGTCACGGTGACGTACCGGGTCGCCGCCTCGCTGGGCAACGACCCGCACCCGGATCCCCTTCCCCTGGAGGAGGCAAAGCCGCTGCTGGCGGACGCGAGCACCGGCCGGGATCCCTCGGGCGAGGCGTTGATCATGCTGGGCAGCCCCGAGGTGGTGGACAAGGCACGGACCTGGGTCGTGGCGGCGATGAAGATGGAGCGGTTCGTACGCGACGGCCGGCGGGATCCGGAAGCCTGGCAGGCGCTGCTGGAGCGGCAGCGCGCCGGGCGTGAGGGCTACTACGCGGCGGTGCGGGAGGACCTGGGCCTCCCGCCGAGCCACTCCGCGCGCTGGGCGCTCCACGCGTCCGGCCCGGTGCCGTCTCAGCGGTAACCCGTCGTGTCGGCCGGCTTGCCCGCGTCCTGGACCTCGACGAGGTAGCGCCAGGCGTCGGGGCGGCTGCCGTCGAGGTCGGTGAAGCCGTAGACCTGGGCGAGCTGTCCGCTGGACAGGGACTCGCCGTTCCAGCGGGCCACCTCGGGGTCGGCGGCGAGGGCGGCGACGGCACGGCCGACGTAGCGCGGGGTCTCGGAGATGGCGAAGTGCGGGACGCGTTCGAGGGCATCGCGCCAGTTGTCCTCACGGACCTCGAAGCCGTCCAGCATCATCTCCGAGCGCAGCCAGCCCGGGGTCAGGGCGACGGCGGTGGCGCCGCGCGGTCCGAGTTCATGGCCGAGGGAGAAGGCCATGCGCAGGACAGACGCCTTGGCGAGGTCGTAGAAGAAGTTGACCCGGTAGTTGTCGCGGTTGTACTCGGCGGTGCCGTCGGTCATCTCGACGACCAGGCCGCCGGGGTGCCGCAGGAGCAGCGGCAGGGCGTGGTGGCTGGTGATCGCGTGGGTCTCGACGGCGAGCCGGAGCAGCCTGAGCCCGTTGTCGAGGTCGTGGTCCCAGACCGTGGCGTCCCATCCGAAGAGCTTCTCGCCGCCCCAGATGTCGTTGACGAGGACGTCGAGGCGGCCCTGTTCCTCCGCGATGCGGTCCACGAGGGTGCGGACCTGCGCCGGGTCGAGATGGTCGGTGGGTACGGCGATGCCGTGGCCGCCGGCCTCGGTGACCAGGTCGGCGGTGTCCTCGATCGTCTCGGGGCGGTCGTATTCCGAGCGGCGGGCGCGGGTGCTGCGTCCCGTGACGTAGACGGTGGCGCCGGCCGCGCCGAGCTCCACGGCGATGCCGCGTCCGGCTCCCCGTGTCGCCCCGGCCACCAGTGCGACCCTGTCCTTGAGCGGCTGTGACATGTCCGGCCTCCCGACCCTCTGCGAGCGATGTCGTCTTCGAGGGTGCCGGGTAAGCCGGACATCTTCTGTCGTCTTTTACTGGTCGTGTTTCGGGGTCACCCGGCCGGGCGCAGTCGCGCGTCGAGTGCGTCGTAGGTCGGCAGGAACCAGATGTCGCGGCCGTTGTTGGTCTCGTGGACGAAGTCGCGCAGGGCGGTGCTCTCGGCGATGTGCTGGGCGATGTCGCCGACGAGGACGAGGCGCAGCCGGTAGTTCGCGAACTTCTGCATGACCGCGCCCGCGACGCCCGACCGCAGCCGGAAGAACTCGTCCCCGACCCGCTCCACCGGCACGGCGATCAGCTGGGCGTCCTGCCCGAACGCGTCGCCGATCAGATCGAGCGCCGCGCTCTCGCCGTCCAGGGGCGGGCCGTCGGGAGCGCAGCGCAGGACGCGTACGTCATGCAGGGTCACGAGCGTGTTGGTGGTCATGGGGCGTGATCGTACGGTCGTGATCCGCCCCTGACCACGGGGTTTCCGGTCGCGGCGGGGCCGGGCTCAGTGGCCGCGGTCGATCCACTCCTGGAGGTGCGGCGCCTCCGCGCCGATGGTGGTCGGGTCGCCGTGGCCGGTGAAGACCTTGGTCTCGGGCGGGAGGCCGAGCAGCCGGGCGCGGATCGATTCGATGATCGTCGGGAAGTGGGAGTACGAGCGGCCGGTGGCGCCGGGGCCGCCCTGGAACAGGGTGTCGCCGGTGAAGACGACGCCCAGGCCGGGGTCGTGCAGGCACACCGCGCCCGGTGCGTGGCCCGGGGTGTGCAGGACTGTCAGGTCGGCGCCCGCGGCCTCGATGATCTGCCCGTCCACGAGGTGGGCGTCGGGGTCGCGGTCGGGGTGGGTCTGCTTCCACAGCGGCAGGTCGTCGGGGTGGAGCCAGATCGTGGCGCCGGTCCGGTCGGCCAGGGCGGGCGCGGCGTCGATGTGGTCGTTGTGCGCGTGGGTGCACACGATCGCGGTGAGGCGCCGGTCGCCGACGGCCTCGGCGATGGCGTCGGCGTCATGGGCGGCGTCGATGACGATCACCTCGTGGTCGTCGCCGACGAGCCACACGTTGTTGGCGACGTCCCAGGTGCCGCCGTCCAGCGTGAACTGGCCGGAAGTGACGAGGCGTTCGATGCGGGCGGCCATCAGAGCATCACCACCGAGCGCAGCACGTCGCCGTGGTGCATCCGCTCGAAGGCCTTCTCGACCTCGTCCAGCGAGATGGTCTCCGTGACGAAGGCGTCCAGGTCGAGCCGCCCCTGGAGATAGAGGTCGATGAGCATCGGGAAGTCCCTGCTCGGCAGGCAGTCGCCGTACCAGGACGACTTCAGCGCGCCGCCGCGGCCGAAGACGTCCAGCAGCGGCAGTTCCAGCTTCATCTCCGGCGTCGGCACGCCGACCAGGACGACCGTGCCGGCGAGGTCGCGGGCGTAGAAGGCCTGCTTGTACGTCTCCGGGCGGCCGACCGCCTCGATGACGACGTCGGCGCCGAAACCGCCGGTCAGCTCGCGGATCGCCTCGACCGCGTCGTTCTCGCGGGAGTTGACCGTGTGCGTGGCGCCCATGGTGCGGGCCGTGTTCAGTTTTCGGTCGTCGATGTCGACGGCGATGATCTTCGCCGCTCCGGCCAGGCGTGCCCCGGCGATCGCGGCGTCCCCGACCCCGCCGCAGCCGATCACCGCGACGGTGTCGCCGCGGCCGACGTTGCCGGTGTTGATGGCAGCGCCGATTCCGGCCATCACGCCGCAGCCCAGCAGACCGGCGACCTGCGGCGCCACCGACGCGTCGACCTTGGTGCACTGCCCGGCCGCGACCAGCGTCTTCTCCGCGAAGGCGCCGATGCCGAGCGCCGGGGACAGTTCCTGTCCGGTCGAGGCGAGGGTCATCCTCTGCTTGGCGTTGTGGGTGTCGAAGCAGTACCAGGGGCGGCCGCGCAGACAGGCCCGGCACTGGCCGCACACCGCACGCCAGTTGAGGATGACGAAGTCGCCGGGCGCGACGTCGGTGACGCCCTCCCCCACCGACTCCACGACCCCCGCGGCCTCGTGGCCCAGCAGGAACGGGAAGTCGTCGCTGATGCCGCCCTGCTTGTAGTGCAGGTCCGTGTGGCACACCCCGCACGCCTGCACCTTCACCACGGCCTCGCCCGGCCCCGGATCGGGCACCACGATCGTCTCCACCCGCACCGACTCGTCCTTGCCCGGTGCGATCACGCCGCGAACTTCCTGCGCCATGGTGCTCCACCCTTCCCTCGGCGGCTCTCGTTCCACTCCCGACCCTAGATGTGACTGATCGGTAAAGGGCTGGATCCGAGCCCTTCACGTCACCTTTCCGGCCATCGATCCGGTCCTTTCGACCCTCCTCCCGGAATACCCCCGGGGGTACTGCTGCTATCGTTGACATATACCCCCGGGGGTAATGTGCCCAGGGGTGCACGAGAGGACCAGGAGAGGAGCACTGCCGTGTACTTCGTCGACACCATCGACGTGCCGGGGCTCGGCAACCGCAGCTATCTGGCGGGGGACGCGCACAGCGCCGTGGTGGTCGATCCGCCCAGGGACATCGACCGGGTGATCGCGGCCGCCGCGCGGCGGGGCGTACGCATCACGCACGTCGCCGAGACGCACGTCCACAACGACTACGTGACCGGCGGCCTGGAGCTGGCCCGGCTCACGGGCGCCGTCTACCTGGTGCCGGCCGCGGCGCAGGTCGGGTACGACCGGGTGCCGGTCGCCGACGGGGACCGTACGGAGATCACGGACGGCCTGGTGCTGCGTGCCCTGGCCACTCCCGGGCACACCCCGCACCACACCTCGTACGTCCTGGAGGAGACCGGGCGCTCGGTGGCCGTGTTCACCGGGGGTTCCCTGCTGATCGGCACGGTGGGGCGGCCCGACCTGGTCGAGCCCCGGCTGACCGGGCGGCTGGCGCGGGCGCAGTACGACTCCGCGCAGCGGCTGGCCGCCGAGCTGCCGGACGAGACGGCGGTCCTGCCCACGCACGGCTTCGGCAGCTTCTGCTCCGCCACGCAGGCCGCGGGCGGGGCGACGACGACGATCGGGCGCGAGCGTGCCGTCAACGACGCCCTGGTGAAGGACGTCGACGCGTTCGTCGCCGACCTGCTCGCCGGGCTGGACGACGTCCCGGCGTACTACGCGCACATGGGTCCGGCGAACGCGCGGGGTCCGGCGCCGGTGGACCTGACCCCGCCGCGCCCGGCCGACGCCGAGGAGATCGCGGCGCGGCTCGCCGCCGGGGAGTGGGTGGTGGATCTGCGCAACCGGGTGGCGTTCGCCGAGGGGCATGTCGCCGGTTCGTTCAACTTCGAGGCGGAGGGGCAGCTCGCCACCTATCTGGCCTGGCTGCTGCCGTGGGGCAAGCCGGTCACGCTGCTCGCCGAGACTCCGGCCCAACTGGCCGACGCCCAGCGGGAACTGGTCCGGGTCGGCATCGACCGGCCGGCCGCCGCCGCGACCGGCTCCCCCGCCGACTGGACCCGCCGGGGCGAGCGGCCGCGTTCCTTCCCGCGCGGCACCTTCGCCGAACTCGCCGCACAAGACCATGTACGGGACCGTGTCGTGGTCCTGGACGTGCGCCGCGACTCCGAGCGCGAGGCCGGTCACCTCAGGGGCTCGGTGCACATACCGCTGCACCAGGTGCGCGACCGGCTCGCGGAGATACCCGACGGCACGGTCTGGGTGCACTGCGCCGGCGGTATGCGGGCCGCCATCGCCGCCTCGCTGCTGGACGCGGCGGGCCGCGACGTCGTGGCCGTCGACGACGGGTTCGCGGCGGCGCAGGACGCCGGGCTCCCCATGGCGCGCGTCACCGCGGCCGAGGCGCACCGGCTGGCGGAGGCGGATTCCGTGCTCGTGGACGTGCGCGAGCCCGACGAGTGGGCCGCGGGGCACGCTCCGGGCGCCGTGCTCGCGCCGCTGTCCGCACTGACGTCGGGTGGGCTGCTGCCGCCGGTCGCGCGGGGCCGCTCGGTCGTCGCGATCTGCCGGTCCGGCAAGCGCTCCCGTGCGGCCGCCGCGCTGCTCACGGCGCGGGGCGCGGATGTAGTGGACGTCATCGGCGGGATGCGGGCCTGGGCCGAGGCGGGACTTCCCGTGGTGGCGGAATCGGGGGTGCGCGGTGGTGTGTGAGGTCGCGGGGACAGCGTGGGAGTCGCTGGTCGTGCCCGCCCCGGCCCTTCGTCCCGGTCGCACCCGAGTCCCGCGCGCGGGCCGCCTCGCCTGGTCCCACGCCCCGGGCCGCCCCCGGTGAGCGCGCTGGTCCTCGGTCTGCTCGCCGGTGCCGTCACCGGGCTCGCGCTCGGGGCGCTGGGAGGTGGCGGCAGTGTGCTGGCCGTGCCCGCGTTGATGTATCTGCTCGACTTCACGCCCGCAGCGGCCGCCACCGCGAGCCTGGTCGTCGTCGCCGTCACCTCAGTGACCGCGTTCGTCGCGCACGCCCGCGAGGGCACGGTGCGCTGGCGGGCCGGGGCACTGTTCGCGGCGGCCGGCCTGGTGCCCGCCGCGGTCGGCGGGGCGGTGTCCGGGCGGCTTCCTCCCGGGGTGCTGACCGGCGCGTTCGCGGTGATCGCCGCCGTCGCCGCGGTGCGTATGCTCCGGCCGTCCGCGACCGTGCGGCACGACGAGGTGCCGGTGCGGCCCGGCCGGGTCGTTCAGGCAGGAGCGGGGCTTGGTGCGGTCACGGGGGTGCTCGGGGTGGGCGGCGGCTTTCTCGCCGTACCGGCGCTGGTGAACGTGGTGGGGCTGCGCATGCGGGCCGCCGTGGGCACGAGTCTGCTGGTGATCACCGTCAACTCGCTGGTGGCGCTGGCGGCCCGGGCGAGCTCGGCGGCGCCGGTCGACTGGACGGCCGTCGCGCCGTTCGCCGCGGCCGCGGTGCTCGGCGCCTGGGACGGCAAGCGCATCGCCCAGAAGGTCTCCGGCGGCACGCTGCAGCGGGTCTTCGCCTGTGCCCTGCTTGCGGTTGCGCTGTTCATGCTGGCCGACGCCGTCGTATGACGCCCGGGGCGGTGTCGGCCGCGCCTGCTACGCCAGCGACAGGAACAGCTTCTCCAGCCGCGCCTTCATCTGTTCCTTCGTCTCGCCGTCCCGCTGCCCCCGCTCGGCATCGGTGAGGCACTGCTGCAGCCCGGTCGCGATGATCGCGAACCCGGCCCGGTCCAGGGCCCGGGA
>JABFVM010000487.1 GCA_013362785.1 Streptomyces sp.
CCAGCCGAGGCCCACGGTGACGGCGGTCAGGCCCGGAGCCTCCTTGGTGAGCGAGACGTTGCCACCCTTGGACAGGCTTACAGCCATTGTTGGGAGTCCCTTCCCTCGTTGCGGTACGGCTAGAAGCTACAGCTACCCCTATGAACGCGGAGAGGGGTACCTCAGGTTCCAGGTGTCTTTACTTTCTTTGCCAAAGAGCACCCTTAGGGGCTCAGACAGGGCTCGGACAGGGCTCACACAGGCCACCGGGGATATTCGCGTGACGTGGACCGGACAGGCGCGGGAACATGTACGGCATGTCTGGTCCCTACGTCATCCGCGGCTCCGTCTCGCTTCCCGAGGCCGAGCTCATGTGGCGTTTCTCGCGGTCGAGCGGCCCGGGCGGCCAGCACGTCAACACCAGTGACTCCCAGGTCGAGCTGCGCTTCGACGTGGCCGGCACCGAGTCGCTGCCCGAGGTGTGGAAGCAGCGGGCGCTGCAGCGGCTGGCCGGGCGGCTCGTCGACGGTGTCGTCACCGTCCGCGCCTCCGAGCACCGCTCCCAGTGGCGCAACCGCGAGACCGCCGCCGTACGCCTCGCCGCGCTCCTCGCCGAGGCCACGGCCCCACCACCCAAGCCGCGCAAGCCCACCCGGATTCCCCGCGGGATCAACGAGCGGCGGCTGAGAGAGAAGAAGCAGCGCTCGGACACCAAGCGGGGACGGTCCGGGCGGGACTGGGGCTAGGACCTGTCACCGCCGTAGCCCCGGCTGTCACAGGTTCGCCAGCTCCGGCTGTCACATGTTCGCCGCGCCATCCGTCAAGCCAATGACGACCAAGCCATTGACGACGGACCGCGACGAGAGGCTGCGACAGATGAGCGCCGACGACTCCCACCACACCGGCGACCCCCACCACACCGACGACTCTCACCACACCGGCGACCCCCACCACACCGACGAGGACGACTTCCTCGCCCAGCGGTTCGAGACGCACCGCGGTCACCTCCGTGCCGTCGCCCACCGCATGCTCGGTTCGGCCGCCGAGGCCGATGACGCGGTGCAGGAGGCCTGGTTCCGGGTGAGCCGGTCGGACACCACCCGCGTCGACAACCTCGGCGGCTGGCTGACGACCGTCGTCGGCCGGGTCTGCCTGGACATGCTCCGCTCCCGCAAGTCCCGCGCGGAACTGCCCCTGGACCCCGCGGCACCCCCGCCCACCGCTCCGGCCGCCCCCGCCCTCGCCTCCGCAACCGCGGCCGACCCCGAGCAGGACGCCCTCCTCGCCGACTCGGTCGGCGTCGCCCTACTCGTCGTACTCGACACCCTGACGCCCTCCGAGCGGCTGGCGTTCGTGCTGCACGACCTGTTCGGGGTGTCGTACGACGAGGTGGGCGCCGTCGTGGACCGTACGCCGGCCGCCGCGCGGCAGCTCGCCAGCCGGGCCCGGCGACGGGTGCGGGGCGCGGAGGTGCCGGAGACCGACGCGGCCGGGCAGCGCAGGCAGTGGGAGATCGTCGACGCCTTCCTCGCCGCCGCGCGGGACGGTGACTTCGACGGGCTGCTCGACGTCCTGGACCCGGATGTCGTCGCACGTTCGGAGGCCGGAGTGACGACCGGCGCGGCGGCGGTGGCGCGGGGCGCGTCGACGTTCGGTTCGGCCGCCCTTGCCGCACGGCCCGCCCTGGTCTCCCGGCACGCGCTGATCGACGGCGCGGCGGGGGTCGTGGTGCTTGTCGCGGGGCAGCTGGAACGGGCTCTCAAGTTTGCGTTCGTACGGGACCGGATCGCCGTGATCGACATCGTGACCGACCCGGCGCGGCTGTCCCGGCTCGACATCGGGCCGATCTAGCCGGTAGCCGATCCAGCCGATCCAGGGCTGTCCGGCGGATCATGCAGGCCCTAGTCGTCCAACTCCAGCACACCCACCGTCTCCCCCTCGCTCGTCTCCCCGTTGGGGCGGAAGCCGAGGCCGAGGTAGAAGTCCTCGGGGCCGTTCGCGCCCGGGTGCCAGGTGACGTACAGCCGGCTGCCGCCCCGGCGGCGGATCTCCGCGGCGACGCACTCGACCGCGAACCGGCCGTATCCGCGCCCCTGTTCGCCGGCGGCGATGTTCAGGCGCCACAGCCCGGAGCGCCGGAGCGTGCCGCCGTCGCCGCGCCAGTCGATGTCGAAGAAGGCCATCAGGAAGCCGACCGGACGGTCGCCGTCGACGATCAGACGCGGCCAGGCGACGCCCGCGGGATGGACGTATGCCTCGGCCAGGGACTGCATCACGGGGGAGACCGCGAATTCCTGCTCGGGGCGTACGCGTATGCCGGTCGCGGCCTCGAAGTTCACGGGTGTGATCTTTTCGAGGCGGGGCGCGGAAGTGGTCGACGTCATCCCGGAACGGTAAAGCGGGTGATCGGCCGACCGCCACGGGAATTGTGTGCGTGCCGTGCCGTTGCGGGCACCGCGGGTTCATCCCGGCAGGTGCTTCAACCCAACTGCCGGTATCGCCCGCGGAAATACGTCAACGGCCCCCCGTCCGAGCTCGGCAGCGACGCCGACAGGACGCGGCCGATCACCAGGGTGTGGTCGCCGGCCGTCACCCGCTGCTCGGTGCGGCACTCCAGGGTGGCCAGGGCGCCGCCCACCAGCGGGGCGCCGGTCTCCCTGCCGCGGACGTACGGGATGTCGGCGAACAGCAGCCGGTCGCTGACGCGGCCCTTCATGGCGAAGCGGCCCGCGATGTGGCGCTGGCTCTCGGCGAGCACCGAGACCGCCCACAGGGGCTGTTCGGCGAGCAGGTCGTCCATGCGGGAGCCGTCACGCAGGCTGACCAGCACCAATGGCGGGTCCAGGGACACCGACATGAACGCCGTCGCCGTCATGCCGACGTCCTCGCCGGCCGGGGCGTGCGGGTCGTCGGGGTCCAGCGGCGGCTCCAGCGCGGTCACCAGGACCACACCCGCGGCCAGTCGTGACATCGCGGCACGGAACTCGTCGTTGCTCACTCCCACAGCATGCCCGGAGGCGCTCCGGGAGGCGGGGAGGACGGCGGTCACGGGCGCTGCGGGGGGAGGGGAAGAGTTCGGCACGCCGGAAACGCTAATGTCGGTCCCGCACCCGCCACATCGGGCCTAGGGCCGAGACCGGACCTAGGACTCCCGGCGGACTTCCACACACGCACAAAGTTTGCGTTCAGTAAACGCACAGGAAAAACGCAGAAACATCACTCAATTGTTCACGTTTACCTGTGACTTGAGTCACAAGGGCGATTAATTGTTGACCCTGTGTACCGAGTGAGCAGCGCGCTGTGATTCAGTGGCGGGGAACTAGCAAGGGAAGTTACGCCGAAGTAGAACCCTTGATTCGCTGCGAGGTCTCGGGGGGAGGGCGAGCGTGGAGACCGAGTCGGAGCCGTATGTCCGCCTTGCGACCCTGCGACAATTGCACCAGGTCATGGCTGACATGAACACGGCCCGTAGCCTGGCGGACACACTACAAACCGTCGCCGACGGCGTCGTCACCGGCCTCGGGTTCGAGCTCGCGTGCGTCAATCTCGTGCGCCCCGACGGCGACCTCGTCGTCGCCGCCTTCGCCGGCAACCCCGCCGCCGAGGCCCTGATCACCGGACGCGTCGGCTCCCGCGACTCCTGGGAGCGCCGGCTGAACATGGGCCGGCACTGGGGCGACCTGGTGTTCATCCCGCACACCGAGGGCTGGATCCTCGACGACGACGACGTCCCGCAGTGGTACACCGACGGGCCCGCGCCCCGCTTCGAGGACGAGTGGCACCCCTCCGACCGCCTCTTCGCGCCGATGTACACGCCGGGCGTGCAGGGCGGCGCGTGCGGCGAGCTGATCGGCGTCCTGTCCGTGGACCGGCCGCGCAACGGCCGGCTGCCGGGCGCCTGGGGGCGCGAGGCGCTCCAGATGTACGCGTTCCAGGCCGCGATCGCCATCAGCAACGCACGTCTACGCGCGAATATGCAGCGGGCACTGGTCAGGCTGGAGCGCGATCAGCAGGCCCTGCGCGCCAGTGAGGAAAGCTTCAGGCAGGCCTTCGAGTACGCCCCCTCCGGCATGGCCATCGCCGAGATGGGCGGCGACCAGCACGGCCGGATCCTGCGGACCAACGACGCGCTCTGCCGCCTCCTCGGCCGCCCGGCCTCCGCGATGCGCCGCTACTCCTTCTCCGACCTCGTCCACCCCGAGGACATCGGCACCCTGCTGCGGACGTCGGCCGAGGGTGGCCGCGCGGAACTCCGCCTCGGCCGCCGCGACGGCACCTACGTCTGGGTCTCGCTGCGCAACTCCGTCGTCGCGGACGCCGCCGACGGCCCCCGCTTCCTGCTCACCCACGTCGAGGACATAGAGGACCGCAAGCGCCGCGAGCTCCAGCTCGCCCACCGCGCCTCCCACGACTCCCTCACCGGACTGCCGAACTCCGCCGAGCTGCGCGCCCGCCTGGCCGCCCGCCTGTGCAAGCGCCCCGCCCACGCGGGCGCCCTGGAGTCCACCGACGCCGCCTACGGCCATCCCGCCGTGTACGACGCCAACGGCCACGGCTTCGACTTCCGGCCGGCCGCGGCGGCGTTCGACGGCTACGACCACCATGTCCACACCGTCGCCCCGGACGAGAGCGAGCGCGACGACGGCACCAAGGGGCTCGCGGTGCTCTTCTGCGACCTCGACGGCTTCAAGTCGATCAACGACCGGTTCGGGCACAACGCGGGTGACGCGGTTCTCATCGAGGTCGCCCGGCGGCTGACCCGCCAGGTCCGCGACGGCGACACGGTCGCCCGGCTCGGCGGCGACGAGTTCGTGATCCTCGCCGACGGGCTCGGCCGGGCCGACGCCGAGGACCTCGCCGTACGCCTGCGCAACGAGATCATCCAGCCCATCCGGGCCGAGGGCCGGGCGGTCCGTGTCGGCGCCAGCTTCGGGATCGGGTGGGCACACTGTGGCATGACCGCGGACGAAGTGTTGAAGTCCGCCGACGAGCGGATGTACGTAGAGAAACGATCTCGTCCCAAACAACACAGACGCGCGGGGTGAATCCCAGGTCAGCGAGCTGATGCGGTCTGAGTCACCTGTTTGGGCCAGCGGGAGCGGGTAGGCTCGCCAGTCTGACCGGCATACCGCAACGCCCGCACCTGGTGAGGAGTACCAAGGGATGACGTCCGGCAACAACGGCGCGAGTACGCCCGAGGACGACGACCCGTTCGGCTACCTCTACGCCGACGGGCAGGCCAACGGAGCCCAGCCGCCGTCGGGTGGCGGGGGCTACGGCTACCCGGGCTCGGTCAACCGGGTCCGGTCGGTCGGCCAGCGCCAGTACGGCCAGCCGCAGCAGGCCGCGCCCCCGATACCGCAACAGCAGGGCGCCTACGGCCAGCCGAACGCCCACTACGCGGCTCCCGAGACGCTGCCCGGCGGCGCAGCGACCACCCAGCAGCCGTCCTACAGCGGCGGCAGCGGCTCCGGCCGCGGCGGAGGCCCCAACACCAAGGGCCTGCTGATCGGCGCCATCGCGGTCGTCGCGGCGGTCGTCATCGGCATCAGCGTGGCCATGCTGGGCGGCGACAAGGACAAGGACAAGGCCGACGGCAAGGCGGATTCGACGCCGACGCAGTCCCAGCAGAGCAGCGCGCCGAGCCCGTCGAACAGCAACAGCCAGGCGGCCAAGGAGGACCTGCCGACGATCGACGCCAAGGCCCTCGCCCTCGGCGGCTCGGCCGCCATCGCGTCCGACATCAAGGGCGCCAAGGCGGACGGCGGCATCTACGTCAGCGGCTTCAACCAGGTCGGCTCCTCGGTCACCTGGACCGTCAGCGACATCCCGAAGTCCGGCAAGTACAGCGTGTACGTCGGCTACAGCGTCCCCGGCAAGGACCAGAACGCCACGCTCACCGTCAACGGCACGGCCTCTGACAGCCCGGTCGACCTGAAGAACTGGTCGGGCGGCCCCGAGGGCGACTACGAGAAGGGCTGGACGAAGACGTACAACTGGATCCAGCTCAACAAGGGCACGAACACGATCAAGGTCTCGTGCGAGCAGGGCAACCAGTGCGACGCGCTCCTCGACCAGATGTGGCTGGTCAAGGGCTGGGTCGACTCGTAACCGTCAGGCCGCGGTGACCTCTCCGGTCACCGCAACCCGCCCCAGCATCTCCTCGTACGTCCTCCGGTCGAACTCCCCCGCCACCGGCGCCACGACGCTCGCCGCGCTCAGTGCCACCGCGCGGGCCAGGCGGTCCGGCCATGGGAGCTTCTCCACCAGGCCCGACAGCAGGCCCGCGACCGCCGAGTCGCCCGCGCCCGTCGGGTTGCCGTGGAGGTGGGTGGGTGGGGTGGCTCGCCAGCGGCCCTCGGGGGTCGCCGCGAGGAGGCCCGCCGGGCCCAGGGAGGCGACTACCGCTCGGGCGCCCCGCCTGCGGGCGTCCTGCGTGGCGCGGAGCGGCTCGTGGGAGCCCGTCAGTTCGGCCAGTTCGTCGGCGTTGGGCTTGATGAGGTCCGGGCGGGCGGCGATGCCGCGGCGCAGTGCCTCGCCGGCGGTGTCCAGCAGTACCGGGACCCCGGCGGCCTTCGCGGAGCGGACCAGAAGCGCGTACGCCCCCACCGGCACCCCCGGCGGCAGGCTGCCGCACAGGGCCACCGCGGAGGCGGCGGCGAGCAGGTCGCCGTAGGCCTCCTGGAAGGCGGACCACTCGGCGGGGGTGACCGTCGGACCGGGTTCGTTGAGCTGGGTCGTGTCGCCGGTGTGCTCGTCGACCACGGCGATCGTGCGGCGGGTCGCGCCCGTCACCGGGACCAGCGCGTCCACCACATCGGGCGTGGCCGTCAGCCGGTCCTGGACGACACGTCCCGTCGCGCCGCCCGCGAAACCGGTGACCGTCACCTCGTGGCCGAGGGCCGCCAGCACCCGGGCCACGTTCAGGCCCTTGCCGCCGGGGCGTTCCGTCACCTCGGAGACCCGGTGGGACGCGTGCGGGCGCAGCGCCGGTACCCGGTAGGTGATGTCGAGAGCGGTGTTCAGCGTGACCGTCAGGATCACCCGGGCCGACCTCCCCCGAAGAAGTTCAGAATGCGAAGAGTTCCGCACGTGTTTGCCGTCTGTCCGCCGGACGGTCCGCCCGGAGGCCTTGATCATGCCAAACGGGCGGCGGCCGTCCCAGTCTCGCAGGACAACCGCCGCCCCCAACAGCAGGACAGATCAGCCCAGTTGCGGCTCAACCACCCATTCGCCCCGGCGCATCACGCCCTTGAGGTCGAAGTCGGAGTCCAGCACGAGCAGGTCGGCGTCCTTGCCGGGCTCCAGCGAGCCGATGCGGTCGTAGCGGCCCAGCAGCCTGGCCGGGTTGGCGGACAGGGCTGCCACCGCGTCCTCGACCGGCAGCCGGTCGATCGTCACCGCCCGCTTGAAGGCGCGGTCCAGGGTGAGGGTCGAGCCCGCGATCGAGCCGCCCTCCACCAGGCGGGCCACGCCGTCCGCGACCTCCACCTCCAGCGGGCCGAGCATGTAGCGGCCGTCGCCGAAACCGGCCGCGTCCATCGCGTCCGTGATGAACGCGACCCGGTCCGCGCCCGCGTGACGGAACGCCAGCTGGAGGGCGGCCGGGTGCAGATGGGTGCCGTCGTTGATCAGCTCGACCGTGATCCGCTCGTCCTGCAGCAGCGCCGCGATCGGGCCCGGCTCGCGGTGGCCGAGCGGCGGCATCGCGTTGAAGAGGTGCGTGGCGACCGTCGCGCCCGCCTCGATCGCCTCCACCGTCTGCTCGTACGTCGCGTCCGTGTGCCCGATCGCCGCGATGACGCCGTGATCGGCCAGCAGGCGTACGGAGTCGATGCCGCCCGGCAGTTCGGTGGCGAGGGTGACCATCGTGGCGTGGCCGCGCGCCGCGTCGATCAGTTTGCGCACGTCCGCCGGGTCCGGGTCGCGCAGCAGCTGCTCGGAGTGCGCGCCCTTGCGGCACGGGGAGATGAACGGGCCCTCGAAGTGGATGCCGGCGATGTCGCCCTGCTCGGCCAGCTCCGACAGCAGGCCCGCGCGGTGGGTCAGGAAGTCCATGTCGCCGGTGACGGTGGAGGCGACGAGGGTGGTGGTGCCGTGCAGGCGGTGGGTGTGGATGCCGGTGACTACGTCGTCTGGCGAGCCCGAAGTGAACGAAGCTCCGCCGCCGCCGTGGTTGTGGATGTCCACGAAGCCCGGCAGGAGCCAGTGGCCGGTGAGGTCGATGCGGTGAGCGTTCTCCGGTGCGGTGCCGGTGATTCGGGTGCCGTCGATGACTACTTGGCCCTCTTTGAGGGTTCCCGTCGGCATGACCACGTTGGCGCCGGTGAGGATTAGGGGCGCTTCGTCCGTCGCGGGGTGCGGGTTGTGTGTGGTTGCTCGCGCAGTTCCCCGCGCCCCTGGGTGGGCTGCCATCAGGCCGATTCCTCCGTGCGGTCGGTGGATGTGAGGAGATCCCAGGCGAGGAGGCCCGCGCCCAGGCATCCCGCCGTGTCGCCCAGGGCCGCGGGGACGATCTCCGGCAGCTTCTGGAAAGTGATCCGCCGCTGGACGGCCTCCCGCAGCGGTGTGAACAAGGTTTCCCCCGCCTCGGCCAGGCCGCCACCGATGATCAGGGTGCGGGGGTCCAGCAGGGTGAGGGCGGTGACCAGGCCGTCGGCGAGGGCGGAGACCGCCTCCTGCCAGATCCGTACGGCGTTCGGGTCACCGGACGCGACGGCCTTGGCGCAGTCGGCCGCGTCCGCCTCCGGATCCCCGCAGGCGGCGGCCCATGCCTCGCTCACCGCCGCCGCCGACGCGAACCGCTCCAGACAGCCGCGCTGCCCGCACGGGCAGGGGGCCCCGCCGGGCCGTACGACGATGTGGCCGATCTCGCCCGCGAAGCCGTGCGCGCCCGCCTCCACCCGGCCGCCGATGCCGATGGCACCGGCGATCCCGGTGCCGAGCGGCACGAAGAGGAAGCGGTCGGCGCCCTTGCCCGCGCCGATCCGCCCTTCGGCGAGGCCGCCGGTGCGCACGTCGTGGCCGAGGGCGACGGGGATGCCGCCGAGCCGCTCGGACAGCAGCCGGCGCAGGGGTACGTCACGCCAGCCGAGGTTGGCCGCGTAGGCGGCGACGCCGTGGTCCTCGTCGACGATGCCGGGGACGGCGACGCCGGCGGCGGCCGCGGGCTCGCCGAAGTGCTTCTCGCCGTATGCGCGGAGCTCGGCGGCGAAGTCGAGGATGGCCTCGACGACCGCGTCCGGGCCGCGCTCGCGCCCGGTCGGGCGGCGGGCCTGATGGAGCACGGGGGGCGTGGGGGGTGTCCCGCCACAAGGCGCAGCGCCGCTCGCCCCGGCCAGGGCGGCCTTCATCCCGGTGCCGCCCACATCGAGGGCGATGACATGTCTCACGGGGGACAGTGTGTCTTGCGCACCCGCGAGAGGTCTAGTCCACTTACGTGGTGTAGACCTTATGGGGGCAATATGTATGACGTTTCGAAAGTTTCGAGCATGGGTGTGGGGCGGGTTCGGGTGCAGCGGCACAGGAGCACAGGGCGTACGGGAACGATCGCGGCGGTGACCGCGCTGGGCCTGACGGCGGTTCTCGGCGGCTGCGGGCTGACCGGCGGTTCGGGCGACGCGGTGACGCTGAAGCTGGTGGCCGCCGACTACGGCGACAGCGCCGCGAACAGCTCCCAGAAGTACTGGGACAAGCTGGCCAAGGCGTACGAGGCGGAGCACCCCGGTGTGACGGTCGACGTGTCGGTGTACTCCTGGACCGACGTCGACGCCAAGGTCAAGAAGATGGTCGACGCCGGGGAGGCGCCGGACATGGCGCAGATCGGCGCGTACGCCGACTACGCCGCGAAGGATCTCCTCTACCAGGTCGACGACCTGCTCTCGATCCCCGTCCAGGCCGACTTCGTCTCCCAGCTCGCGGACGCGGGGCAGGTCAACGACGTGCAGTACGGCATTCCGTTCGCCTCCTCCACGCGGCTGCTCTTCTACAACAAGACCCTCTTCGAGAAGGCCGGCCTCACCCCGCCGAAGACCTGGAAGCAGCTGGCCGCCGACGCCGGGGCGCTCAAGGCGCAGGGCGTGAAGTACCCGTACGCGCTGCCGCTCGGTCCCGAGGAGGCGCAGGCCGAGACCATGCAGTGGCTGCTCAGCGGCGGGGGCGGCTACACCGACACCGACCTCGGCACGTACAGCATCGACTCCACCGAGAACGTCGCCACCTTCGACTGGCTCAAGAACGACCTGGTCGGCAAGGGGCTCACCGGCCCGGTCGCGCCGGGCGAGCTCAACCGGGCCGCCGCGTTCTCCGCCTTCGCCGCCGGGGACGTCGGCATGCTCAACGGACACCCGTCCCTGATGCAGATGGCGGAGAAGAAGGGCGTGAAGTACGGCATGGTGCCGATGCCCGGCGTGGAGGGGCCCACCAAGATGTCCATGGGCGTGGCCGACTGGATGATGGCGTTCAAGCAGAACGGCCATGCCGAGCAGGTGGGCGAGTTCCTCGACTTCGTCTACGCCAAGGAGAACGTCGTGGAGTTCTCCCGTGAGTACGACCTGCTTCCCGTGACCAACTCCGCGTCCGGCGCGATGGCCGAGGCCAAGGAGGACGCCGACCTGAAGCCGTTCCTGGAGCAGCTGTCGGCCTCCGAGCTCTACCCGGTCGGCCGGACCTCCTGGGCCGCGGTCAGCGCGGACGTCAAGAAGCGCATCGGCAAGGCGGTCTCGGCGGGCAGCAGCCCGTCGGCGATCCTGAGCCAGCTGCAGTCGACGGCGACGCGGGTGGAGAACGCCGAGTAACGCCGAGTAGGTCCGGGTAACTCCGAGCAGCCGTCGTTGTCGGTGGCGGGGGTTACGGTGCGAGACATGACTGAGGACCGGCCCGACCCCGACCCCGCTCCCGACCCCGCTCCCGCTCTCGCCGACCGAGAGCGGAGCATCCTCGCTCTGGAACGCCGGGGCTTTTCCGGCCCCGGCGCCAAGGAGCGCGCGATACGCGAGGAACTGGGCCTGGCCCCCGTCCGTTACTACCAGCTCCTGAACGCCCTGCTGGACGACCCCAGGGCCCTGGCCCACGACCCGGTGACGGTGAACCGGCTGCGACGGGTACGGGAGACCCGGCGGGCGGAGAGGTGAGTGCGGAGAGATGCGGGCGGGGCGCTG